>CALHTB010000094.1 GCA_938038785.1 uncultured Acidimicrobiales bacterium | reverse complement strand
GGACGGCATGCGCAAGATCTACGCCGGGTTTGTTCGTATCGCCAACAGCCGTCTGGCCACCATTGCGGCGGTTAACGGCTCTGCGGTAGGCGCTGGCATGAACGCGCTGCTCGTGTGCGATGTTGTCGTCGCAGCCGAGTCAGCAAAGTTCGACAGTCGCTTCTTGCAGATCGGGCTTGGCCCAGGAGGTGGCCATACGTGGCGACTTCGCAACAACATTGGGCTCCAAGCCACCAAGGCCATGGTGCTCTTTGGTGAGGTTCTCGATGGTGCTCGCGCCGCAGAGGTCGGCCTTGCATGGACGTGCGTGCCAAACGACGAGCTGCTGTCAACTGCCGAGGCGTTGGCCGCGAAGGCTGCACGAGCTCCACGCGAGCTGCTCATGGCAACGAAAGACACCATTCACAACACGCTGGCCATCAGCGAGAGTGACGCGGCGATCGACAACGAGCTCGACACGCAGGTGTGGTCGATGAGCCAGCCAGCCTTTGTAGACATGGTCAGCTCGCTCAAGGCGAAGATCTCAAAGAAGTAGACGTGACCGGTTTCAACTTTCGACTTACGCCCGAGTTGCTCGAGTTGCAGGCCCGGGCGCGCTCGGTCGCAGCCCAGGGTGTCCTCGACCACGGCGTGCGCAACGACAGCTGGATCAACGGTTACTCCAAAGAGTTCTCGGCGACGATCGCCGCCGAGGGCTGGGTGGGAATGACCTGGCCCACCGAATACGGGGGCGGCGGCCGCCCCAACATCGAGCGGGTGATCATGGCCGAGGAGATGATCGGCGCCGGCGCGCCGATCGCCGCCAGTTGGTTCGCCGACCGACAATTCGGACCTTCCATTTTCACCTATGGAACCGCTGAGCAGCAAGAGCGTTACCTGCCTGGAATGCTCGATGGATCAACCACGTGGGGTATTGGCATGAGCGAACCCGACAGTGGGTCGGACCTCGCCAGCCTGAAGACCGCCGCGGTTCGCGATGGCGATGTGTTTGTGGTCAACGGCCAGAAGATCTGGACCTCAGGCGGGGCGCTTGCCGACTACATCTACCTGATCTGCCGAACCGACTCGACCGGCCGCCCTCACGAGGGGGTCAGCGAGCTCATCGTGCCCATGGATAGCCAGGGCATTGAAGTTCGTCCGATCCGTGACATGGTCGACAACTCGCACTTCTGCGAGATCTTTCTGACAAACGTGCAGGTGCCAGTCGAGAACCTGGTCGGAGTCGAAGGGGGAGCGTTCAAACAAACCATGGTGCAACTCGAACACGAACGCGGCGGTATCGACCGACTGGTCTCGAACCGCCCGTTGTACGAGCTAGCTAAGTCGCGTGCCGACACCGACAACCCGTTGGTCCGCCAACAGATTGCTCGACTCGAAGCCGGCTACCACGTTGGTCGCTTGCTGGTCTACCGCGAAGTCCTACGTCAAGCTCCGAAGGGATTCAGCGCTGCAACCAAAGTGTTCTGCACCGAACATCAGGTCCGGGTAGCCGAATTTGCTGCACAGGTACTGGGCGCAGAAATGACCCTAGACAACCAGCAAAGCCAGGAGCTGTGTTACAGCCCCAGCTACAAGCTCGCAGGCGGCACGAGCGAGATCATGCGAAACATCTTGGGCGAACGGGTGCTCGGCCTTCCCCGCGAACCGCGGCCGTAACCGGTCAAGATTGCCGATCCGTCCCCGTCGCATTGGTCGGCCTCGGGTTACGCATCGCTTCGCTCGCTTCAGCAAAGTCGGCCGAGCCAACACGCCGATGCCGGATCGTCACCGGACGGTAGGCGCAGTTCTCGCCGAAGCCTGGCGCTATGCGGCGTGGCTGATCGTTGTGTGCTCGACGTCGAGTGCTGCTTCATCCAAGGCGTCGGAGGGTTCGGCCCCGACGGGAATCGTGTCGAGGTGCGAGGTTGGAAGGCGCACGGTGAAGGTCGTACCCGCACCGACCTCGCTCGTCGCCGAAATTGAGCCCTGGTGGCGTTCGGCGATCCGTCGACATACCGACAGGCCAACACCTGTTCCGTCGTATTCGGACCGGCCATGGAGGCGTTGAAACGGGGCGAAAATCTTCGCGGCGTACTTCTCGTCAAACCCAATTCCGTTATCGGTGACGGTGATGTCGTACCAGCCCTTGCGAGGTTCGTCACCGCCGAACGACGTTGCTTTCACGTGCATTGCATGGATGGTGATCTCTGGCGAAACGCCATCACGGCGGAACTTTATGGCATTGCCAATCAGGTTCTGGAACAGCTGCCCGATCTGTGATTCGTCAACCGGAAGGGTCGGCATACGGCCGATATTGATGACCGCGCCCGCCTCTTCGATAGCGATCTCCAGGTCGGAAACGACATCGTCGATGATCCGCCGGATCGGTGTGCTCAACATCGCGGTGCCACGGGTGGTAACCCGAGCAAACGTGAGGAGGTCGTCGATGAGGCTCTGCATTCGTGACACTGCGCCGTTCATCCGGCGCATGTAGTCCTCGCTCTTTTCGTCAAGATTGTCTCCAACGTTGTCTTGGAGTCGACTTGAGAATGCGGTGACCTTGCGAAGGGGCTCTTGGAGGTCGTGGCTTGCCACTTGCGCGAATTCGAGAAGATCGCGGTTGCTTTCTTGAAGACGCTCGGCAACGCGGGTCGACCGGAACTCGGCGAGGCGTTGCTGGGTGATGTCTCGGCTGACCGCAACAACGATTTGGACATTCCCGTCGTCATCGAAGGAGTGCATGCAGCGCCACTCAAACCAGCGGTTGTCGCCAACAGCGTCCACCGTTGGACTCTCAACCACGATGATTGGGTCGCCGGGCTTTTGGGCCAGGTTGATGTCGACCATCTCCTGGAGCAGTTCGGACTTCTCGGGTTCGAGGCTGACAACATTGTGTCCGAGGCAACCATCGGGATAGCGGTCTGCGAAGAGCTCGTCGTAGGCCTTGTTTACATAGACCAGTTCTCCGTCGCGGCGATAGGCCATGATCGGACTTGTCTGTTCGTGAAGAACGAACTTGACGAAGTCCAACGCTTCACGGTCGTACTTCGGCGTGTCTTCATGTTCAGCCATTACGCACTCTTGGGAAGTTCGACCATTTCGAGCCAGTACCGTCCGAGCTCGCCCATCACCGCCACGAGGCCGTCGAAGCTGATCGGCTTAGAGATGAAACTGTTCACTCCAAGGTCGTACGTGCGGTAGATATCTTCCTCGGCCTTCGACGTCGTAAGTACGACGACGGGAATGCGACGTAGTTCGGGGTGACCCTTTATCTCGGCGAGCGCTTCCCGGCCATCCATACGCGGCATGTTCAAGTCGAGGAGGATCAAGCCGGGCAGGGGTTTGTTGTTCTCCAGAAGTCCGTAGAGGTGCTCCATGAGCTCGACGCCGTCACTTACCTCGTCGAGTGGGTTGGTCAGCAAGCTGATCGCAAAGGCCTCACGCGCCATGAGGCGGTCGTCCTCGTCGTCATCAGCAAGCACAATTCGGATTGGCGCAACGCTGCTCTCAGTCATGTGATCCCATTCGGCAAAACGGTGGTGTGTGTTGAGATGTCGGGCCTACGGATTTCGCGGCGAAAGTGGCTTGGCGAGAGGTCACCGAGCGGAAATTCGTGCGAATATGTGTCACGCCGACGAAAGGCCTGCCATGGCAGAGACGACAATTGTTCATCACCTTGAACGACACGCAGCGCAGAGAGGCGGACGAGCGGCGCTTCACGACAAAGTCACCGGCACGTGGCGAACGACAAGTTGGCGCGAATACAACAAGGCAACCCGTGACATTGGCAAGGCCATGATCGCTTCTGGGCTGGGCAAAGGTGACGTGGTCACGATCCTGGGAGCGAACCGACCCGAATGGGTTATCGCTGCTCTGGGCGCGATGCGAATCGGTGCGGTTTCGGCCGGCGTTTACACCACTTGCTCGGCCGAGGAGATCGGGTACATCGTCGAGCATTCCGAATCGCCGATTCTCGTCCTTGAAACGCTTGAACAGCTCGGACGAGTTCTCGAGGTGTGGGACACCGTTCCCACGCTGAAGCAGGTCGTGATGATGCAAGGCGCAGGTGAACACGATGACCCTCGTGTGGCTTCCTGGGAGGACTTCATCGCTGCCGGTGCCGCAGTGGAAGACAGCGAGCTCGACGCTCGCCTGGCCGGACTCACCGGCGACCAGGTTGCGGACTTTATTTACACCTCTGGCACGACAGGCCCGCCCAAGGCCGTGATGCTCACCCATGAGAACCTCGAGTGGACCGGTTCGGTCCTCGGTGGAACGGTCAACATGGGTCCCGACGACGTTGCTCTCTCGTATTTGCCGCTCTCGCACATCGCCGAGCAGACGGCGTCGATCATCATGCCGTTGATCTTTGGGTACGAGGTCCACTTCTGTCACGACGGCCTGCAGCTCGCGGACTATCTCAAAGAAGTCCGGCCTACGACATTCTTCGGCGTGCCCCGCGTGTGGGAGCGATTTGAAGCCGGGGTCAAGGGCCAGCTCGCCGAGGCGACCGGAGCAAAAGCAAAGATCGCAGCTGCGGCCCAAGACGTCGGCAAAAAGTACATCGCTGAAATGAACGCAGGCCGTACGCCTAGCAAAGTGCTCGATGTGCAGTTCAAGGCTGCCGACAAGGTGGTGTTCTCGAAGATTCACACTGCACTTGGCCTTGATCGCTGCCGGCTGTTCGTGTCGGGAGCTGCACCGATCCCGGCGTCGTCGCTTGAATTCTTCTCATCGATTGGCATCACCGTCACCGAGCTGTATGGCCAGTCCGAGGACTCTGGTCCAACCACGACCAACCTGCCTGGGGCCAACCGGTTCGGCACTGTTGGTCGGGCCGTGCCCGGTGTCGAGGTGAAGATCGCCGACGACGGTGAAATTCTCGTCCGCGGCAAGAACGTCTTCGCTGGCTACTACAAGAACCAGGCAGCGACAGACGAGACACTTATCGACGGTTGGCTGCACTCGGGCGACCTGGGCGAGTTCGATAGCGACGGCTACCTGTCGATCATCGGTCGCAAGAAGGACATCATCATCACGTCGGGCGGAAAGAACATCGCCCCGCAAAATATCGAAGAGGCCCTCGCCGGGATCGACATCGTCGGCACCCCTGTGGTCGTTGGCGAGAAGCAGCGATTCCTCGTGGCCCTGCTGACGCTTGAGCCCGAGGCTGCCGGACGGTTTGCCGACGAGCACGGCCTAGACAAGGCGACGATGCACGAGTCTGACGTTGTGCGCAAGCACATCGAGGCTGCCATCACCAAGGACGTGAACCCGCTGATGGCTCGAGTCGAGCACGTTCGGAACTTCATCGTGCTTCCCAACGAGTTCACCACCGCAGGCGGCGAGCTCACCCCCACGTTCAAGGTAAAACGAAACGTCGTCAATGAGATGTACGCCGACCAAATCGCGGCTGTCTACGAGGCTGGCCAAGTCCTCTAGGACTTATCCGCCAGCGACTCCGTCGCGATTTTGGCGGAACGCCTAGAGGATAGATACCCGCCCCTTCGGGGAGCGTTCAAGCGGCACGCAGCCTGGGCGCCCGAGGCGGTGATGGGTCGGCGGCCTGCGCAGGCCGTCCACCACCTCAGCTCGATTCGAAGCCTTGGCTACCCGTGACGCTGCGATCTCGTCGCTCCCGGAGCTAAGCCGCCCGAGGCGGGCGGACGACTTGCTTGACGCACCGGCGCTGCTGCTGTCAACGATGGGGTCAGACCCCATCGTTGACAGGCGTGAGCATCAGTCAAGGCGAACTGCGCCTCTGGCGCCCGCATTTGAAGCGCCGGGACGTTGGATTTGCCTAGAGCTGGTGACGTAGGGGTGATGCGAAGGTCGCCGTAGAGAACGAGCGAAGCGATGTGAACGTGCGGCCGAAGGGACGCACCAACCTCAAGCGGTACGGAGCTAAGCCAGTACGTCTTTGGCGATGATCGTTTTCATTATTTCGCTGGTGCCGCCGTAGATGCGCGAGATTCGGGCGTCGGTCCACGCTCGGCTGATGGGATATTCGGTGGTGTAACCGTAGCCGCCGAAGAGTTGGAGGCAGCGGTCGGTTGCTCGGCCCTGGAGCTCTGAGCCCCAGAGCTTGGCTTGAGCAGCCTTTGCGGCGGTGAGTTCGCCGGCGTTGAGCTCGGCGATGCATTGCTCCATAAACGGTCGCGTAACGGCGATCTCGGTGGCGACGTCGGCGAGCTCGAACTTGGTGTTTTGGAAGCTGGCAATCGGCGACCCGAACGCCTTGCGTTCCTTGACGTAGTCAACGGTCCAGTCGAGGGCCGCTTCGGCTGCAGCCAGGCCGTACAGGCCAATGGACAATCGCTCTTGGGCGTGGTTGAACGGGAGGTAGTCGAAGGCTCGTCCAACCTCGCCGAGAAGGTTGGCCTTAGGCACTCGGACATCAGTGAAGAAGAGTTCGGCGGTGTCTTGGGAGTGCTGGCCGATCTTCTCGATGTTCTGGCCGCGTTCAAAGCCGTCCATGCCCCGCTCGACGACGAGCAGCGACATCGAGTTGCGGCCGCCTTCGGGGTTGGTTCGTGCGACCACGATGATGAGGTCCGAGTTGAGACCGTTCGTGATGAACGTCTTCGAGCCGTTCAGCACGTACTCGTCGCCATCGAGAGTGGCGTGGGTGGCAATCGACTGAAGGTCAGAGCCGGTGCCAGGTTCGGTCATGGCGATGGCGGTGACGAGTTCGCCTGACGCAATACCGGGGAGCCATCGCTGTTGTTGCTCTTCGTTGCAATACTCGATGAAGTACGGCGTGGTGATGTCGTTGTGCAACGTGAAGCCAAGTCCTGCGCCACCGAGCCCCGCTCCAGCCAACACTTCGGAGATCACGGCATTGAATCGATAGTCATCGATCCCACCGCCACCATGGGCTTCAGGAACGGCCATGCCGAGGAACCCATGCTTTCCAGCCTCGGCGAACATGGCGTGATCCATGATGCCGTCGCGCTCCCACGCCTCGCTATGCGGCAACAGCTCGCTGGCCACAAAGGACTGGAAGCTCGACCGGAACATTTCGTGGGTTTCGTCGTAGATGGTGGTCATAACCTGCCTGATTCGTTAGGTGCCTGTGCAGTGACCTACCGTCGGGTAACTCACGTGGCGCTGTCGAGCGCTACTTCAAACGAGGTGAAAGAAATGAAGAAATTCCTATCCGTTCTGGCAGCATCATTGCTGCTGGTCCTGTCAATGGCAAGCGCCGCAGGAGCACAAGACGAAACCGTTGTCGGTACGGTCACCTCCGACCCTGCAACAGTTCCCGCCGCTGGTGAGTACACCGTCACCGCAACCGGTGCGGGCTTCGTGCCCGAGTCCCTCTTGCTCCTTGGGTCATGCGTCTCGCCGGCTGACACGCTCACCGCTGGTGTGTCGACCCCCGAGGAAATCGGTGCTGCTGCCGGAGAGATCTCGCCGCTCGAGCACTGCGACATTGCCAATGCACTGCAGGTGACCACCGACGCAGACGGCGGCTTCACCCAAGAGGTAACCGCCACCATCGGCGACAACTTCTTCCTAACCGCAGGCACCCTTCCTGGCGCTGGAGATCCGCAGGCTGGAGCTGTCTGGGTTCCGATCGTCGATGCTGCAGCTGCAGGCCAGCTCGCCGTAACCGGCGTTGAATCTGGAGAACTTGCTGGCGCGGGCATCGCTCTCGTCGTTGCTGGCGCTGGTGCTCTGCACCTCGCGCGCCGCCGCCAAGACTGACTACCTAGGTTGGAGTTTGCAGGGAGCCCCGCTGGAGACAGCGGGGCTTCTTCGCGTCGTACCCGTTAGAAGAGCCAGTCCCAGAAGCCGAGCAGCTTGAGTGCCAGCGCAATGGCAGCCACCAGCATGACCGCCCGGATGCGGTCTTCCCCACCTCGGACTGCGAGCTTGGCGCCGATCCATCCCCCGACTGAAAGCCCGAGGGCGAGGACGAGGGCGGGCAGCCAGCGAACGTTTCCTTGCAGGATGAAGATCGGCAGCGCAATGCAGGTGGCGAAGAAGGTGAAGATGACCTTGACCACGTTGGCAGTGACGAGGTCGAGGCCCGCTCGGCTGAGCGCTGCGAGCAGCACGAGGCCAACGCCCGCCTGGATTGCGCCGGCGTAAATACCGATGCCGAAGAACACCACTGCGGTGACGGCTGCCGGCCAGTCCTTGGCGTCGGTGTTCACCTGAGGCTTGATAATGGTGAGGATGATCAACGGGATCATCACCAATCCAAAGACACGTTCGAACGTTTCATCGGTTAGCTGGCTGATCCCAAACGCCCCAACGGCAGCGCCAACCAGGGCTGGCGGGATGATGGCGGTTAGGGACTTGGGGTCGACGGTCTTTCCTTCGCGCCGGAACGACATGAAGGTGGTGAGGTTTGACGTAAGGATGCCGACGCGGTTCGACCCATTTGCGGCCACGCCGGGCACCCCGGCCAGCACGAGTAGCGGCACCGTGAGCATCGATCCGCCGCCGGCCATGGCGTTGACCACGCCGGCGAACGCCCCGCCGGCGAGCAGGATGATGGCGTCGAGGGCGGTCACCTCGTCAAGTTAGCTCTGCGGTATCGGGGCGAAGTGATAGCCGCCGTAAATTTGGCCTTGCGGCACGATCTCCAGCTGGCTGATATTCACGTGCCAGGGTGCGTCGACCATGTGCAGGATTGATGCGGCGACATCGGCCGGCTGCAGCACGGTGATCCCGGTGTCCTGTGCTCGGTCTCTCGCTTCGTCGCTGTCCATTGCGACGTCATAGAACTCGGTGGCGACCCGGCCGGGGTTGATCTCGCTCACTCGGACGCCCGTGCCGCTGAGTTCGTTGCGAAGGTCTCGGCAGAACTTGTGCACGGCGGCCTTTGAGGCGCCATAGAGCGCTGTCGGGCCAGCGTGCATTGCGGCGGTCGAGCTCATGTTCACGATGTGGCCGCGCTTGCGCTCGATCATCCCCGGCAGCACCGCACGTGTGAGGTGGATGAGCGCGGTGACGTTTGTGTCGATGGTCCGCTCTATGTCGGAGACGGCGGCGGTGGCAAGCGACCCCATGGCCCGCCCAAGCCCAGCATTGTTGATGAGGATGTCGACGT
>CALHTB010000093.1 GCA_938038785.1 uncultured Acidimicrobiales bacterium | reverse complement strand
CGGATGGGTCTTTGGCCATCTGAGCGAGAGCGTGAAGCAAGACCTTCAACGACATGACCACATGGATCAACGGTTTGGCGTTGGTTTCGGAGCGTCCGGCGCCGCGTTCTACGAGGTTGGCGGCGGCTTCGGCCCGCCGGTTGGAGGCGGTGCGGATAGTTCCGTTTTCTTGGTCTTGCTGGAACAGAGCGTTTTGTTCGTCGGCGAGTGCTTGTTTGAGCTTTCCACCCGACAGCGGGTCGAGGTCGAGCGTCAGTTTCACCGGTCCGGTTGAGGTGTCGGTAGTGACAGTGCACGTGTTGTCGACTTCGTGATCTTCGGGGTTCGGTCCGTCTTGATCGTTCACCATCAACCAGTACTTGATGCAGTTCTTGAACGACTTCCATTCGAGGTCGCCAGCCAAGGTGATGAAGAGGGCTTGGTCGCGTTGCATGGCGGCAAACACTCGAATGTTGTCGGTGCGCCGCAGCAGGTCGACGTGCTGACGCGATAGCGCCCCGGCGAGCATTGCGTGTTCGAGTTGGGCGAACTGGCCAACCCAGATTCCGACTCGTTGGTCGGCACGCAACGCGTCGGGTGAGGCATGGGTTCGTGACGCGATGTATTGGGCCATCGTGCGCACACCAGCGTTGGCGGCGACACCGGCACGTTCAGCTTCAGCAATACCGACAGCAATCAGACCATCGAGGCGTTGCCGTGCGTTTTGCAACGACAAGCAGCGTTGACCTAACTCGTGGGCAGGCATGGTCGGGAGGAACTCGTTCGCCAACGCGTCCAGGGACAAATGGAGGGTGTTGAGTGCCCCTTGTCCTTGCGCAAAGCCCGCCGAAGTCATAGGCCCAGTGTATCGAACATATGTTCAGAAATCAAGCCGGGGGCGCAAGAAAAAGGAGGAAAGGTCGAGCCTTCGGGCGCCCGTTGATCTCGGCTTACGGACGAGACTTGGACTAGATCGCGGTGTTGGTGTTCCGGCGTCCGTGGCGCTCGTAGGCGAGCGTGATTAGCTCGTCGATGAGGTCGGAATATTCGAGGCCCGAGGCTTGCCACATCTTTGGGTACATCGAGATCGGCGTGAAGCCCGGCATGGTGTTGAGCTCGTTGACGAGCCAGCCACGTCCGGCTGGTTCGTAGAAGAAGTCAGCCCGGGCCAACCCTTCGACGCGAAGCGCCCGGTAGGCCTGAATGGCCATCGCCTGCATCTCTTCGATTTCGGAATCGTCGAGCGGGGCAGGGATGAGGAGCTTGGCTACACCGTCGTGGTACTTGTCCTCGTAGGTGTAGAAGTCGGCGCCGGCGACGATCTCGCCTGGCAGCGACGTACGGGGGTTGCGGTTTCCGAGCACGCTGATCTCGATCTCGCGTCCGATGATGGCCTCTTCGACAACGATCCATTCGTCATATGACGCAGCCAGAGCGAGGGCGGCGGTTGCTTCCTCGACGGTTTCGGCTCGGCTCACACCCACCGACGAACCCATGTTGGCGGGCTTTACAAAGATCGGGCTTCCGAGCTCGCGCAGCAGATTGCCTGCGGTGGCATCGGTGATCTCGTCACGGTTGAACCCGAACCATGCTGCTTGTGGCACGCCAGCCGCAGTGAGGGCATTCTTGGCGGCGATCTTGTCCATGGCGAGTGCGCTGCCGAGCACGCCCGAACCGACGTAGGGCACGCCGGCCATCTCGCACATTCCTTGCAGCGTGCCGTCCTCTCCCATTGGGCCATGCAGCAGCGGCAGTACTGCGCCACCGCTCTGGCCGGTTTCGTGGAGCAACGCAAACGGGTCGACAGGCTCGCCCGACGGGTCGAGTGACTCGGCGTCTGGGTTTGGCGAAACGAGTGACCACTGGCCGTCACGGCTAATTCCGACTGGGACGATGTCGTAGCGATCGCTGCGAGCAGCGTCCAAGACATGTTTGGCCGTCACACACGAGACATCATGTTCGGCAGATTGGCCGCCGAAGAGAACTACGAGACGGGGAAGGGGGCTTGAAGTCGTCACGACGTTCACACTAGCGAAGCTGCTGTGCTCGGCACGTAACGGAGCGTCGCCTC
Source organism: uncultured Acidimicrobiales bacterium (assembly GCA_938038785.1). Taxonomy (GTDB): domain Bacteria; phylum Actinomycetota; class Acidimicrobiia; order Acidimicrobiales; family SHLQ01; genus SHLQ01. The sequence continues at coordinate 4,331 of CALHTB010000093.1, read as the reverse complement.
GACTTGGGCGGCGGCTATTCTTCGGGCCGTGAAGTTCACCACCGCCCAGATCGCCGAAGCCACCAACGGAACAGTGGCCCCCGACCTTGCTGATGTCGTCGTCGACGGCGCCACCCAAGACAGCAGAGCTATCAACGACGGCCAACTGTTCGTGCCGTTGGTAGCTGAACGTGACGGACACGACTTCATCGAGAAAGCCCTTGATGCTGGCGCCTCGGCGTACCTAACGCATCGCATTGTCGGCGCAGGTGCTGGCATTCTTGTCGACGACACGACAGCGGCCATGCGCGACCTCGCCCGAGCGGCCCGCAGCCGAATCCCCGGCCCGGTCATTGGCATCACCGGGTCGGTGGGCAAGACCTCCACCAAGGACCTGCTCGCAGGAGCGATGGGTAAGGCCATAGCCACCCACGCGTCATCGAAGTCGTTCAACAACGAGATCGGCGTTCCCCTCACCCTGATCAACACGCCCGACTCGGCCCACGCCGCCATCATCGAAATGGGCTCGCGGGGCATCGGCCACGTCGCCGAACTGTGCGACATCGCCTCGCCAACAGTGGGAATCATCACCACCGTTGCGGCGGCCCACACCGGCGAGTTCGGTTCGGTCGACAACATCGCAATCGCCAAGGGTGAGCTGGTTGAAGCGTTGCCCGCCCACGGTCTGGCGGTGCTGAACCACGACAACCCCTACGTACGGCCAATGGCCGCTCGAACCTCAGCGTCGATCCTCACATTCGGCACCGAGCTCGGGTGCGATGTACACGTTCGTTCTGTCGAGCTCGACGACGAACTTCGGGCAACGTTCGTGCTCGACACCCAATGGGGCACCGTCAACGCGATGCCCGCAACCCGTGGAGCGCACATGGCAACCAACGTCGCGGCAGCCGCCGGAACGGCCTTGTGGCTTGGGGCGACTATCGAGCAGGTGGAGGCAGGACTGGCCGACGCCGAGATCTCGCCGTGGCGAATGCAGGTCGGTCGCACCGCCTCCGGCGCCCTGATCATCAACGACAGCTACAACGCCAACCCCACCTCTATGCGCGGCGCACTTCAGTCGCTCGCTGCGTTACCGCAAGAACGAAAGGTCGCCGTGGTCGGTTACATGGCCGAGCTGGGCCCCCAGGAGGCCGGCGATCACCGGCAAATCGCCGAAGAGATCGACGCGGCCGGGATCGAAATGATCCCCGTTGGTACCAACCTGTACGGTCCAGAACCCAACGCCGACCCACTTCTTGCCCTCAACGAAATCGACGCCTCCACAGCGGTGCTTATCAAGGGTTCGAGGTCTGCGGGTTTAGAGAAACTCGCCGACGCATTGCTTGCCGACTAGGTAGACCACAGCCGTTAGTTGGCCGGAATGGTGTTCGAGCTGCCCGGAACCATGCGGGCCCAGCACAAGAAGAAGTTGGTGTTCGGGTCGAGCAAACTCTGCGTGTTGCCCGGGCAGTTACCGGGCTCGGGGCCGATTTCGACGACCTGGCCGTCGGAAGCTCCCGAGGCACACGACCGCTCGCGCGGGGTGTTGCCGATCAGGGCAAAGCAATCGCCAACGTCGAGCTGTGCTGACTGCTGGCCAGGGGTCGACGGAGCGTCGTCGGTCTTGTCGCCAGCAAACGCTGTAACGATAAGGATGCCAAGCAACAGCCCGAGTACGAGCAGAACCGGCATCGAGGCCCACACACTAATCGAGCCGTCGCCAGGGTCTTCGTCGATCGGACGATTCTGTGGGCGCTCAGCCGCGGGTCTGGCCTGCTGAGGCGTTGGTTGCCTCGGCTGTGGTCGTTGCTGGGCCGTTCGTTGCTGGGTTGCCGGTCGAGTCGCTTGCGATGCGGCCCGTCGAGGCTTCAACGACTGGTCGTACTCAGATTTCTTCTTCGTATCCGACAGCACGTTCCATGCAACATTGACCTGCTGCATTGCTTTTTCGGCCCGGCGAGCGTCGGTTTCTGAGCGGCCTTGCTGGCGATCGGGGTGCAATGCTCTGGCGCGACGAAGATACGCCTTGCGTATCTCTTGGGTCGACGACCCCTGCTTGACACCGAGAGTGTCGTAATGGGTTCCCATTGCCTTTGAAACGTTATCCCCTCTATACCAGTGAGGCAGTATCAGACCATGTGTGCAAGTTGAACACGACATACTGTTGGGAATGGCCCTGATTTCCTGCGCAAACTGCGGTGAGGACGAAAACCTCGACGGCGAGCGCGTCGGCGAGACCATCACCATCACATGCGCTGAGTGCGGGCTCGTATGGGATCGCGATCTGACACCAACGTGCACGACGTGTGGTTCAACCGAAGTGCGGCCAGCGTTCCAGGCAATCGTCGACAAAAGCCGGGGCACACAACTGTCGATCCAGTCCATGCGACTTCGGTATCTCTGCCCCGAGTGCGAACCCGAACTTCTCGCCGACTACCTCGCCAGCAAATCGCCACTCCCACCCGACGAATTGCCCTACTGAAAGTCGAGGTGTAGGTGGTCGTCTTCGCGTAGTGCGAGGGCGGTTCGCAGGGTGTAGCCCGGTTCGCCACAGACCCAGCAGCCGGGGTCAACTTCGGCAGTCCACGCAACTTCACATCCGAGACAGCGGTAACGCACGCGCTGCTGGTTCAGCATGGGGATGGAACTTGTCGAGGTCACCAACACCAATCGGCAACCCGAGCTACGAGATGAGCGTATCGACTCAGCCCTGACGGGCTTCCTCGAACTCGAGTTTCATCTCTCCGAGCTGAAACATCGCCTGTTCCAAACGTCGCATTCAGAAAGCGCTGTATGAGAGGGAGCGGAGCGGACGACCATGACGGTGGTCCGCGGATCTCGACCGGAAGTGTCGAGGTGCGGTCGCGTCTGAGGGCCGAATAGCCCATGAAGGGGTTGGCGAGCACTGGTACTTCTTGACGTGTGGAGGTTATGCGTCATCGCTTCGGCGCATCACAACGTTTGAAAATGCAAATGCTGGTTGGTATGGCGTTTGGGTTTCTAGTCGTAGTGATGATTGGCGCCGCCTCCGCCGACGAGACCCCATCGTCGGATCCGGCTTTGCCGGTCGAGTTGGCATCGGCGGTGGTCGTGGCCGCCGATGCCGATTCGCTCGACGTGAATGCGGTTGGAAGCCTCGCTGCAGAATCTGAGGGGATTGTGCAGCGAGGAACCGCGTTTCAGCTCGATGATGGGCGCATTGGAACCGTTGCCCACGCGCTGATCGATGCCCGCAGGGCAATGATCGACGGCGCGGCTGTCCCTATCGACACGTCGACAATCTCGCGAGAGCACGATGTTGCCTCCCTCGAAGGTATCGTCCTCGTCGGCTCACTTGCCACGGCCGCTGAAGCATCTTCGGTAGGCGACACTGTCGCCCTCGGCGGAATCCCCGCCAGTTCTCGCATCGAAGTGGTCACGGGAGAGATCATCGATCGGACCTCAGGTGTCGGCTACGGCATTGGTCGACCCGACGTGTACGTCATCGCTGCGACGGTCGATCGCGGATGGTCGGGCGGCCCCGTCGTCAACTCTGCAGGTGAAGTCATCGCAATCATTGTGGGCGTCGAGACAGCTAGCGGCGTCACACTGGCCGTACCCATCGAATATCTGCCCCGGTAGCGGCTGCCATCCCGCTAGCGGCTGCCGTATAGCCTCGGAACATGTCAGTTGCTGTCGTCCTCATCGGTGGGGACATTCCTGATCGTCGCCTGCTCGACGGTGTGGAGGATGCCGACGTCGTCATCGCAGCCGACGGCGGTGTTCGTATCGCAAGAAGCCACGGGCTTCCCGTGCACGTTCTCATTGGCGACCTCGACTCCGCCTCCGAAGGCGACCAAGCGTGGGCGAAGGCAGAAGGTGCTGAGGTCATTGCCTTTCCTGCCGACAAAGACGCCACCGATCTCGAACTTGCCATCGAGTACGCAAACAGCGTCGGGGTTGATCAAATCATCGCGTTGGGAGTCGACGGAGGTCGTCTCGACCACGAGCTCGGCAACTGGGCCGTACTGAGCGTGGCCTGTTCCGCCCAAGTCGAGATACGAGCCGACCGTGGAGTCGCCACGGTGGTGCACGGTGGTCAGACGTTCGAATGCTTGGGCGAGATTGGCGATGTGGTGTCGCTGCTGCCAACCGGTGGCGACGCCGAGGGCGTGACCACAACAGGACTCAAGTGGCCCCTCGAGAATGAAACCCTCCCAAACGGATCGACCCGTGGCGTGAGCAACGAGATGGCCGAAGCCGCCGCATCGGTCACGCTACGTTCGGGAACGCTCCTGGTGGTCCGTCCCTAGCGAGTCGCTCGAGAGCCCCAAGGGCTAGCCTCGGGACCATCGGCACCGTACTTGGCTTTC
>CALHTB010000092.1 GCA_938038785.1 uncultured Acidimicrobiales bacterium | reverse complement strand
ATGAAGGGAGTGTCGGGAACCATTAGTGAGAGCTTCTCGACGTCGACTGACTACATCGGCTTCCGAACACGCTTCTTCGACCAAAAGAACCAGTGGACAGATTCGGTCGTTGATGGCCTTGGCCGCACCAGCAGCGTTGTCGAGCAGCAAGGCAGCCCGAACATCACGACGAGCTACGAGTACAACCTCGCCGATGACCTCACCAAAGTCATCGCCCCCGACGGGCTCGAAACGGTCATCGTCTACGACCATGCTGGCCGAAAGAAAACCACCACAGACCCCGATTCAGGCGAGTGGTCATACACCTACGACGCAAACTCGAACCTCACGACGCAGACTGACCCGTCTGGTGATGTCAGCAGCTTTTGGATTGACAACCTCAACCGCCGAACCCGCCAATACGTCAACGGTTCGCTACGAGGACAGTGGCTGTACGACCCGACCAACAACAAAGGTCTGATGTGGGACGCCCGCCAGTACCAGAACCCCGATGACGCCGGGAACAACCAGGGCGTCGTCTACCAGCGGCAGGTGTATGACGTCTGGGGCCGCAAGACTCAAGACCAAACCCTCATTCCCGATCCGAACACATCGAACCTGCTTCGAATGCGATCGGTGTATACGCTCCGAGATGACGGTCAGCGCTCATCGATCAACCACCCCTCAGGCACCTATTATCAGTACGGCTATCGAGTCAACTATGGCTTTAACCCTCGTACAGGTCAGGCGGAGACGCTCGCCGAGAATGGTGGCAGCGGACAGGTCATCGTGTCCGATGTGAACTGGAACCAAGCCGGTCAAGTGTTCGAACACAAGTACGGATCCGGGGCCCTCGATGCGAAACAACAATGGCTCTACGATGCCAATACGCTTCGGCTAAACGCGGTCGCTTTCGGAACAAACAATTGGGTGACCAGGCACGGCTACCACAAGTACACCCACGACGACAACGCAAACATCGTCAAAGTCGAGGATTGGTACAACAGCCACCAGCACCAGTGCTTCACCTACGACAAACTCGACCGGCTACTCACTGCCTACACCGATACGAGCGCGTGCAACGGCCATACAGCCACCGGAGCCGGTAACTACGACCACGCCTACACCTACAACCGAGGGGGCAACATCACCTCCAAGACCGGTGCCGGTGCAGGAACCCACAACGGCAACTACACCTACGACTTCGGTAACAACGGCAACCATCGGGTCACGTCAACATCTGACGGGTCAACGTTCGATTACAACGCCAACGGCGACATGATCCTACGCAACCTTGCTGGGAAGCCAGCACAAACGTTGGAGTGGGACAAGGGCCGCCGTCTCGAACGAGTAAAGGAAGGCAACACCGAGGTCGCCGAGTTCCTGTACGGGATCGATGACACACGGGTCCGCCGCAAAACCGACGGCACTTATACCTACTATCACGCCGACGGAACCCAATACACCCACGACGGCACTACCGGTGTGTTCACCTACTACCACCAAATCAGCGGAAAGACCGTTGCGTACACGACATCCAACGATTCCAAGACCACGTGGATGTATAGCGATCAGATCAACTCGACCGGCGTAACACGCGACCAGAACGGAGTCGCAAAGACACAGCGGTATACGCCATGGGGAGAACTCCGCACCACCGGCAACCTCACCACAGACAAACACTTCACCGGCCAAACCGCCGACCAAACAACAGGTCTAGCGTTTTACAACGCCCGCTACTACGACCCCGCAATAGGCAGGTTCATTTCACCGGACTCGATAGTGCCGGATTCCTTGAATGGGCAAGATTACAACCGCTACAGCTACGTCATGAACAACCCGATCCGATACTCGGACCCAACGGGGCACTTCGCATTTGCCATACCAATCGTCTATGCCGCTGTGACAGCCATGCTGGCGGGCACGGCGACAGTGGTGGCCGTCGATGAGGCATATGGGGACAGGACCTTAAGCACCGCCGTCGGCAATGCCAGCCAAAACATCGTTACCAACGTCGCCGACTTGATCTCATCACAACCAGACTCTACGGGACAAGTAACGGGGCCGTATGGGACTACCACGGGAACGACGACCTACCAGCCGGGTGTGTACGGGCCCCAAATTGTCGTGGCCAGCTCCGCAGATGATCCAGACCTGTCAAGGGTGCCCCCGACGGCGGCTAGCTCGCCTGCTTTGCCGACAAACCCCTGGAACCCAGCCGAAGTGGATAGGCGGCGCAGCGGTCGTCGTGCTGAACTGGGTCTCAACCGGGACCCAGACACGCCGATACCTGATCAGTCGCCGGGAAGCGATCAGGGCGGGCATCCTGCAAGAACCCGACGAAGTCATGATGGCCAAAAGAATGTGGGAGGCGAGCAAGAGCATTCCAGAAATGCCAAGGGCAACCCGCTAAAGCCAAATCAGAGAGGGCCGTACTAATGCCAATAACTCTAAAGTCGAGTCGAGGATTCGAATACCTGCGGATTACTCCATTCGCGAAGTTGCGAGGTGGCTGGGAGGATTCTCTTTTCGATGTTCAACTTTGCTACTCCCGTTGGGACGAAGGCGAGCCAACTGAGGTGTGTCATGACTTTGTCACTCGCATTGCCAGAGTCGAATTTGATTTGCTTGCGGGCCTCATAGATCGCTTGCGTGGCGGTGACCTCAAGGGTCACGATGACTCCGTTGACTTGGTGGATTTGTCGTCTGACTTGCGGCTGGTTCACGGTGACACGAATTCTCGAATGGTCTTGAGCGAGGGGGCGATGTGCTTGCACGTATCGTGGCGTCCGTCGGCTAGCTTTGAGGCTCGCCTTCTCATAGCCATGGATATGGCCACGCTCGATCTTGCGGCCGAGGATTTTGCGGATCTGACGACGTAAGTGTTGCCCGCGTCACCCCAGGGAAGGGTGGAGTGATGTGAACACGTGAATGCATCATGTGGTATCTCGAATCTGTAAATCAAATACCGGCCCAGACCGATCAATGTTGAACACTTTGCGCAACTATTCGGCAGCGACTGCTTGTTGGTGACCACAACTAATGGGTTAGTGGCGGATCGGGCTTTGCAGTCGGGCCCGGGGTCCAGGCGCCGCACTCTGTTTCAAGACGCCGCCGAGCTATCTTCGGTCCGGGATTGACGTTTGGGGAGCTGAGCTTGCAGAGGTAAAAACACATCTTCTGCGTGTGTTGCTCTTCCGCTGTTGATCATCTTGGTCCTGCTTATCGATGCGCCTTCAAGTCGCGACCTCACCGCACGGTCTTTTGGCTTTTCTCATCTTGGCTGAAAAGTCGGCTGACGAGCCGTTCGGCCCGACCCCGGAATTTCAACGTTTCGCGTTTCTCAACTAGCTGACGATTTCTCACCTACGTTGAAAACTGACAGATGGCCGGTGTTCGTGTTCGTCGTAGGCCGAGTCGCGGGTGGCGTCGAACGGCAAGATCAGGGCGCTGGTACGGCCGGTGAGATCTGGTGCTGACGGATACATGAGCTTTCCTCC
>CALHTB010000091.1 GCA_938038785.1 uncultured Acidimicrobiales bacterium | reverse complement strand
TGGAGTGAGTACTGGTTTTCGCGGTGGTCAGGCTGCGGTTTTGGTGGTGTAGTTGGCTCTGACGGCGGCGGGTGTTTGGTAGTCGAGCGATTCGTGTAGCCGCTGGTGATTGTAGAAGACCTCGATGTAGTTGGTGATGGCTTCGATCGCAGCTGCATGGGTCGGGAACACTGTCCGGTGGACGAGTTCTTTCTTCAGGGACGCGAAGAACGATTCGGCGACTGCGTTATCGTACGCGCAACCAACGTTTCCCATTGATGCCCGAATACGGCCGCAGGCCTTCAAACACTTCCGGTAGTCGCCCGAGGTGTACTCGGCTCCGCGGTCGCTGTGAAAGATCGCACGGCGGCGGACACGACGGTTCTGTCGGGCCATGAACATTGCTGCACACACGAGCCCTGCCCGATGGTTGTCGTCCATCTTGTAGCCGACGACTTCACGGTTGAACAGGTCGATCACCGTGGCCAAAAACAATGGCCCTTCCCACGTGTCGATCTGAGTGATATCACCAACAAGACGCACGCCAGGCTTCTTCGCGGCGAAGTCGCGTTCGATCAGATCGGGCGCTGGTGGCGTGCCGTCTGATTGGGTGAGGTGACGCCACGGGGCTGGGTGACATGATTTGAGGCCTTGTTCGGCCATGATTTCACGCACCAGCCGGTCGCACACCGTGATGCCGTCGATGGCGAGTTGGGCGTGGACTTTGCGATACCCGGCAGTCCCGTTGGACGCGTCGAACACTCGCCGGATCTCGACTGTGAGTTCCTGGCGTCGTCGCTCCGTGTGCGAGGGTTCACGTTTTTGCCAAGCATAGAAACCTGAGTCGGATACGCCCGCCCATGAACACATGCGAACAACAGGAAAGTTGGGCTTCTCGGCGGCGATCATTTCGAACCACGCTTTGGGTTCTGTTCGGCTGCGAAGAAGCCCGCCGCTTTTTTTAGGAACAAGTTTTCCTGGCCAGCCCAATACAGGTCGTCCTCGACCTTTTTGAGTTTGGCTTCGAGTTCACGAATGCGAGTCTCGTGTTCGGTTTCTTCGGCTTTGGCCATCTCGATCCCTTCGACCCTGGCTCGGTGAAGCCACGTTCGCAGAGTGTCAGGCTTCACGCCCATCTCGTCGGCGACTTCACGGACCGGCCTCGATAGCTCGAGCACCTGACGACACGCCCGAGCACGAAACTCCGGCGTTGAATGAATACCTCTCGGCATAATCTTGCTTTCCTCTCTCAAGGCAGCAGATCACCGCGTCAAACGTTCCTCACTCCAATCGCCGTCCAATCGGAGTGCGCGGTGACAGGCATCGATCTGACTCCCGGGTTTGTGGCCACTGCAGAACGGTTGAGTGACCTTGTGGGCCTGTCAGGCCAGACACAGTTCGCCGTTGCGGATGCCACGACAATCCACTTTCCCGATAGGCATTTCGACTCGGCGACCTTGCTACACGTCGGAATGAACGTTGAAGACAAGGCCGCGCTGTTCAGCGAGGTGGCCCGGGTTCTTGCGCCGGGTGGAACGTTCCACGTGTACGACATCATGCGCGTCGGCGAGGGAGACTTGTCGTATCCCATGCCGTGGTCGAGTGGACCAACCACCAGCTTCGTCGAGAGATCTGAGGCCTACGAAGAAGCATTGGCATCCGCTGGGTTTACCACGACGACTGAACCGGTCAATCGGATGCCGCTTGTCGCCAAAGCCCTGAGCTCGGCCCAAGCGAACCCGCCAGCGGTGAACCTGTCACATCTAATGGGAGAGAACTGGCCAGAAATGTTCTCGAACCTTACGGCTGCCCTAAAGGGGAACGTGCTAGCACCGATCGAGATTGTTGGCACGAAGTAGAGCGGCGCAGCGGCGCCGTTTTTGGCGTGCCTGAGGCTGGTTGATCTAGGGTTCGAGAGAACATCGATCCAAGGCGGGAACCATGGATGTCACGGTAGGAACGTTCAATCTCAACAACCTTTTTACGCGGTGGAACTTTCAAGCGGAAGTCCCGGTGGACACGACGCTCGAAGAGACCATCGTGTTTGGACCCGACGACGAACCCAGGTTGCGGAGCTTCAAAGGGCGAGTGGTGAAGGGCAAAAGCCCGGCCGCAACCGAGGCGATCGCCCGTCGGATTCTCGAGATGGACGTCGATGTGCTTGCCGTCCAGGAAGTCGAGAACATCGAGGCGCTACGCACGTTCAACGGCTCGCAACTGTCGAAGCTGTACAAGCACACCGCGCTCATCGAAGGCAACGACCCTCGGCTGATCGATGTGGCGATCATGTCGAAGCTGCCGCTCGGGAGCATCGTGTCGCATCAGACGGCACCCGACCCTGCAGATACATCTCGCCGGGTCTTCGGGCGCGATCTGCTACAGGTCAACATCCTCAATCCGACGCGCAAGAAGAAGCTGTTCACCGTCTTCAACACGCACATGAAGTCGAACTTTGTCGATACCCAAACTCATCGAACACCAGCGGCCCAAGCCGCAGCAGCCGACGCCGCAAACCAGCGGCGGGCCCGTCAGTCGGCGGTGACGGCGAAAATTATCGCCGCCCAGACCCGGCCCCGGTCGAAGTACGTCTTCCTCGGCGACATGAACGACGACCCCGATTCGCCCCACATGGCACCGGTCGTGGCATCGACCGAGCTCGGCATGGTCGACGCACTCCTCGGCGTCACCGAAACCCGGCCATCAAAGCCCGAGACCGTCGGGCCACAACCCGGACCACGGTGGACGAGCCGGCACAAGAAATCACGACAGAACCCCGAGCACCGCCTGTTTGACCAGATTTGGGTGTCACCGTCGCTGGCGTCGAAGGTGGCGAACCCGATGATCGACCGTCGAACCAAACACGGCGGCGACGGCTCCGACCACGACCCCGCCTGGATCACGTTGACGGGTTTGTAGGTCTAACGCCATCTGGATATCTGCTCCAAACGACCACAACTGGTTCTTTGGAGCAGATATTCGAACGGCTCGATCGAAATAGTGCCCAAACCGTACAATGTTGACCGATTTGGGCAACTTTTCGCCGTAGGTGGGGGCCGAAAACGGCGCCGCGGCGCCGCTCTTGAATGGTGAGTCGGCCTGTAGGCGGGGTTCTGTCCAGACACTGACCCGAAGATCAGTGCCCTGTGTGGCCATCTATCTGTGCGGTCTACCTGGAGGTGCAGCTTGCGCTGCGGACGGGACGCCCGTGCCTCACGTTTGACCTTGCTCCGAATGGGGTTTACCCAGCTGCCACAGTCACCTGCGGCACTGGTGCGCTCTTACCGCACCGTTTCACCCTTACCTGTGCCCGAAGGCCATCGGCGGTTTACTTTCTGTTGCACTTGCCTGCGTGTCGCCACGACTGGCCGTTAGCCAGCATCCTTCCCTGTGGAGCCCCGACCTTCCTCAGCCCTCGTTGCCTCGGGCCGCGACCACCCGGCCGACTCACCGTCGAACAGTGTGCCCGAAAAGCGTGTCCTGCGCACGTCGACGCCATCCACCGCTCGAGCCACCGACCGCAAGGAAAGCGGCCCCCAAGAGAAGGAGGAGCAGTCCGAGCACAACCGTCGGGATCGCTTCACGCCCGGTGAAGGCGATCACCGGGGGCACCGACGTCGGGCTTTGCAGTCCTGCGTCGATGTTGGTCACAGCGTCACCGCTCGAAATGATGATCGATACCCGTCGCGTGGTGGGGTCGAAGTCGCTGTCGACCATTCGGTTTGCCCCAACCCCGCTGGTGGCTAACGTTCTTCCGCTTGGTAGGTCCAGCTCGACAATGTACGAACCGGGAACTACGTCGACGAACTCGTAGCTTCCGTCAGCACGTGTCGTCGTTGTGGCGACGATGCTCCCAGTCGAGTCGAATAGGCGCAGCGTGACATTCTCGACCCCGACTTCTGAGGTGTCCTGGATGCCATTGCGGTTCTCGTCTAGCCACACCCGGTCGCCAATCGTGCCCGCTTCAGCGAGCTGGAGGGCCGGAGCCTGCACCACTGCTCCGAGCACGTCGCTGGCCAACACCTCGATGGGCTCGGAGACGATGCAGCCGTTGACGTGCATATCGGCCAAGTCTTGGCTAGCCACTACGAGACCGTCGAGCGGGCCACCATCGTCGAGCGAACTGGCGGGGACAGCCGCATGGACCGTGCCGTCGGGTACGCCACCAATCACGGTCATGGTGCTGTCAGCATCGATCTGACCCATCAACGCTTCGCCATCAGAACCAACAAGGGCCGTGCAGTCGTGGTTCGTTAGTGCCACGTCAACCGGCAACTGGACTTCGGGTGGCAGGGCCACCTGAACCTCGACTTCGGATGCGTAAACACCGAAGTCGACCGTCAGGTTTGAGTACCCCGAATCAAGCTCGGTTGGCGAGGCGTCGTCTTCGCCTACCGGCTCGGAGTCGAATGAGAGCGTGACCACTCCACTGCGAACTCCGACCCCATCGGCTCCTTGGACGCCATCGGAGTTCGAATCGGTCGAATCCTCGGGATCGGTCGATGTGGCGGCACCCGTTGAAGCCCACAGGCCAGCGAGCGGCCCGTCGGCGACAAAGTTCGCTACATCAAGCTCGACCACATAGTCGCCCGGCGGCAGCGTCGAGAATGCATATTCGCCAGCGTCGTTGGTTACTACCGATACCGCCTCACCTGCAGAGTCGACGACCGGTTGACCATCGGCGTCGAGCAAGTTCACGATGACACCAGCGGGTCCCGCTTCATCCGCGGGTCCGAAATCGCCGCTGTTGTCGACATCGAGGAACACCTTGTTACCGAGCTCGAGGAACGGAACTTCGAAGAACCCGAAGTCCACCGCTTGGTTCTGTGAGCTGTCAGGTACGCCGACGAGCGCCCCTGACTGGTCTTCGCCAGTCGGCTCAGTGCCCGGAAGTATGGTGACCGGAGCCGACCAGACAGCGTCACCGATGAACGGGGTAGCGCCGGTCGGAATGCCGTTGTCATCAAAGTCGATCGGATTCTCCGCGTCCGGGTCGGGGGTCACCCCATCGACATCGTTGGCGTCGCTCGATGCCATTGCCTCGAGCGGCCCGCCCATTGCGAAGTTCGAATCGGCGATCTCGACGATAAAGGTCCCAGGGCCGGGAACGGCGAGGACATAGTTGCCGCGCTCATCGGTCGTTGTCGTTGCTGTTTCGCTCACGGCGACGCCATCGGCATCGAGCAGATTGACCACAACCCCTGGCACGGGTTCGTCGACCCCGTCGGTGAATACGCCGTCGTCATCGAGGTCTTCGAAGACCAAGTTTCCAATCGTTCCTGCTGAGAAGCCGAAGTCCAAAGTGGTCTCCGACGGACTGTCGTCGGGGCCAAGGTTGACCGGCAACGACCACACAGCAGATCCAGCGGTCACCGGGTCGATGCCGTTGTCGTCATCGTCGACCCCTGCGCCCTCTTCTGACTCGGGGTCGATTCCGCCAGCCACAGTGTCGGTCGAGGAGAACCGGCCGAACAACGCACTAGCGGGGTCGGTAAACGCCGACGCAGGGATCTCGACGATGTACTCGCCTTCGGCAAGCCCCTCGAAGAGGTAGTTGCCGTCGGAGTTGGTCGTCGTCGTCATTGGTATGCCAGCGCCGTCGCGGACCGGGCTGCCGTCGCTGCCAAGTAGCGCGAGGGGTACGTCGGCAATGCCCGGCTCATCAGCTGAACGGACGCTGTCGTTGTTGTGATCAGCAAAGACCAGATCGCCGAGGGCGAGCATGGTGAACCCGAAGTCGACCGTCAGATTCTGATTCTGGTCGTTGTCTGGGTCTGGGGCGCCCTCGACATCGGTTTCTCCGAGCGGTTCGAGAGAATCGGTGAGCGTAATCGACTCGCTCACCACATCGCCGAACGCCACATCTGGGTCGAGGCCATTGTCGTCACGGTCGGCGTCGTTCTCATCAGGATCGAGCACGTGCATGGCCGGGTCGTCTGTCGATGACCACTTGCCCCATAGTGCATCGGTGGGTTCGTCAAAGTTCGAAGCAGGAATTCGAACGACGTAGTCGCCTTCGAGTAGGTCTCCGTTGTTGGCAACCAACGGGAAGAGGTAATACCCATCTCCCGAGGTGATGTCGGTTCCGATAACCGTGCCGTCTGCATCGATGAGCTCGACGGTCACCCCGTCAATTCCTGGCTCGCCATCATCGTGAAGATGGTTGCCGTTGGTGTCTTCGAAGACTCGGTTGCCAAGGCTCAGGCCCGGCCGAACCACGAATCCGAAGTCCACGGTCAGGTTGCTGTTGGGGTCGTCAGAGGTGTTGATCTGGCCCCCAAGGTCGGTTTCACCGGTCGGCTCGCTATTGGCGACGAGTGTGACGATTGAGCTTTCGGTGGCTCCGACAAGAACCGGGTTGCCGTTGTCATCGCCGTCGGTCGGATCTGCATCGACGTCCGGAGCAAACAAGCCATTTCCAACCGTCGATGTATGGCCAAAGAGTGCGTTGCCGGGTTCGAAGTTCCCCGCTGGGATGCGTACAAAGACGTTCCCTGGAGTCACTCCAGTGAAAAGGTAGAAGCCGTCCTGGTCGGTGTTCGTTGAGTCCAACAAGGCTGCTGCGCCCGTTTCGGTTACAGCCCAGAGCTCGACAAGAACATCAGCTCGTCCCAACTCGCCAGGCCTCATTGCGCCATCGCCATCGTCGTCGATGAACACGCGGTTGCCAACGCTGAGCCCATGGAAGCCAAAGTCGATTGACAGGTCCTCGTTGGCATCAGGAAGCACAAGTCCCGATGAGCCAGGGGTGGCCCCATTATCTGCGTCGTTGGTAACCGGAAGCCCTCCAGCCATGAGCATCTGCGTTGGTGAACGTACCGCTCCTTCGGCGAGAGCACCGTCGTTGTCGTCATCGATGGTTGGCGCATCGGGGGAGTTCTCGACGACCGGCTTGAGACCCTCGAGAGGTTCGCCGGCCTCGAAGTTCGTTGCTGCAATAACCACGACGACCTTGCCACGTTCAACTCCGGTGAACAGATAGGTTCCCTGCGCGTCTGTCGACATGGTCGCCAGCAGCTCGGGGTTCGAGCCAGGCTCCGCCGTCCAGAGTTCGACACTGACGTCCGCGATCGCTGGTTCGCCGTCGTCCTGAACTCCGTTTGCATTCGAGTCGAACCAAACCAAATTTCCAACCGACAGCGTGGTGAAGCCGAAGTCGACGGTGGCGTTGGCGTGGTTGTCGTACGGGGCATCGAAATTGCGCACCGAAGCGGGAGTATCGGGTTCGTTGGTGGGTTCACTATCGAACATCAACTCGAAGCTGCCCGACACCACATCGCCGGTCTGCTCATCGAGCACGCCAGCGTTCTTTTGGTCGACGTCGTCGTCGGCAGGGTCAACGACCGAGCTCACGAACCAACCGTTCAATGGGTCTGTGGCGTCGGCCGAGTTCGACGCAGGAATCACCACGACGTAGTCGCCTTCAGCGACGATGTCGTCGAAGAAGTAGTAGCCATCGTCATTGGTTGTCGTGGTGTCGACAGGAACGGCCAACGGATCGCTGCGGTCCGTCGAGGCCAGCCACAGCTCGACGACGACATCACCGATTCCGGGCTCGCCGTCATCTTGCATTCCGCTGTCATTCCAGTCGGCCCACACACGGTTTCCGACCGAGAGCGTCGGCGTAGCAATGAGGCCAAGGTCAATGTGCATGTTGGAACTGCGGTCGTCGAGGTTGGGCGAGCCCGCAGCCTCCACGTGCGCTTCAGCATCTCGACCCGGGGCGATGTTGCTATCGGTTTCGCCGGTGGGCTCCGAACCATTCGCCAACGTGATCGTGGCGGTGCGAGAAACGAACCCGGCCTGTGGGTCGCCGTCGTCGTCGTTGTCCCCGGTTTCAGGGTTGGCCGATATAGAGCCAGCACCGTTGGTTCCGAGCGAGGAGGTAAAGCCGCTGATCGCCTGGGCGTTCCCGCCAAGGTCGGTCGCCCCGGACTGATTCGAAGGGATACCGACCTGGTAGTCACCCTCGTCGAGGCCATCAAACCAATACGCACCTTGGTCATCGGTGACGGTCTCAGCGATCACGGTGCCATCGATTGCGAGGAGTTGCACGAGTACGCCAGCGAGCCCCACCTCGTCGATCGTTACGATGCCATCATCCGATGTCGCGTCGTCGGCGCCTTCGTCGTGCCAGACGATCCCGCCGAGGCGAAGTCGTTCGACGAATCCAAAGTCGACGCCGAGGTCCGACGAGCTGTCGAGGTGTGCAGGACCTGCGGTATCAGCTTCGAACTCGGCGTCGGGCGTTGCATCGGTGTTCGCGTCCGTTTCGCCGGTGCGAAGCTCGTGCGTCGAGAGTGAGACGACGGTTGACACCGAGACATAACCCTCCGCAGTGTCGGCCGCCTCGTCGTCTGCGTTGTCATCGGCCTGGGCGTTCCTCGAGACCCCAGAAGACGGACGCACGTTCGCGAGCACATCGGCGTTGTCAGCTGAGTTGTCGACGGTCTCAGCTTCAGGGATCGCGAGGAAATAGGGGCCTTCTGCCAGCAGGGAGAACGCGTAATTGCCTTCGTCATCTGTTGTCGTGGCGGAGACAAAGCCGGTGCTGTCGTCGCCAGCTGGTTCGAAGACGCCATCGTCGTCAACATCGGACCAAAGCTCAAGAGCCACGCCCACGAGACCTGGTTCATCGGCTTGAGCAAGGCCATCGTTTGTGTTGTCAGACGCACCTTGATCGAACCAAACGAGGTTGCCGACACGCACCTTCGGAATGATGCCGAGGTCTACGGTCAGGTTTGAATCTTCATCCTCGATGAACAGATCGAGCTCGCCGGTGAGAAACTGCCCAGCGTCACGAGCCGGGATGAACGGCGTGTCCACCTCATTCGTCGGCTCAGCATCGTCGGACACGATGGTACCGTTCGTTGCCGACAAGAAGCCTGGCGAGGCAGCGCCATCGTTGCCGTTGTCGGGCCCCGAACCGGTCCCAAGCGTTGGCATTAAGGCGGTCACATCAACAACATCTCCATCGATGCTTGCGATCGCTGCGCCCTGGTCATTTGGTGCCGCGACGTAGTACTCGGCCCCGTCTTCGAGGTTGGAGAAAAGATAGGTGCCGGTGCTGTCCGTGATGGTCGAATCGACAAGCACATCCTCGGCATCGAAGCCGGGGGCATCCCCGCTTTCCTTGAAGAGTTGGAGAAGAAGTCCAGCGACCAATGGCTCGCCGGGGGAGGCGTCGCCATCTTCGTTGACGTCGAGCCAGACGAGGTTGCCAAGCTGCAGAGAGCCGTGGAAGCCGGCATCGAATGAATGGTCGGTCGAGCCGACGGTTGCGCCGGTGCGGATTCTGGCTACGCCGCTCGAATCGATGTTGCTGTCTGATGAGCTTGTGGCTGCGGAAGCGTTCTGCACGGTTGGTTCGAGGGTGCGGGCGTCGCCCACATTGGCCACGTTGCTGACGTCGGCGGTGGTTGCATCGAAGTGCAGTTCGTAGTCGGCATCGAGCTCGAGACCATGCGTCAATGAGTCAAAGACGTACTGGCCGTTCTCGTTGGTCGTGGTGGTGCCGAGCAGCGTTAGCCCATCGGAGCTGCGCAGTTCGACCGTAACTCCGGGAATCGCCGGTTCGGAACCGTCTTGGACACCATTTCGGTTCCGGTCGAACCAAACCCGGTCGCCAATTTCGAACGGAGCGGCCTCGCAGATCAGCTCGAGGTCGCCAAGACCAGTGGCTTTACCGATTCCGCTGATGTCGGGCGACGACGTGTTGTCTTGGTTGTAGCCCTCAAACACCTGGTACCGGCGAGTTCCTCCTGGAACGGGGTTGATCTCGCCAGAGCTAGCGTCGGCCCATCCGAGACCGCCGGACCAGAAGTTCGTCGGGTCAGCCATCGTGAACGCCACCTCGCCATCGCGGAACATCATTGCTGATCCACCCCACGCCGACTCTGGATGAATCTCGAGGGGAATGAAGTTCTGATCGGGAGCGACGTCAGCTACGTAGAACTCCGAGTTGTCCGCGTTGCACGGGAACGTGAGCGAACCATCGATGTTGCAGACACGAACGAGGTCACCACCAGTTGCACCGTTGTACAGTGCGCCCGAGCCGGCTGGGTCGTAGTTGTTGAACCCCGCCTGCAGACCCCAGCGGTCAGCGAAGGACAACACGAGCGAGCCGTCTGCGTCGATCTCAATGTCGGTCAACATGGGCTGCGGGTCCGACCACAAGTTCGGGCCGTTCGGGCCGGTCGGCGCCCAGCTAGAACTCCATTCCGTCCACGAGCATGCGGTGCCGCCGAAGTCGGCACCCACGGTGCACTCAGATGCAGGACGGAGAGCGGTTCGATAATCCATGGGCATCGAGTAGAAGGGCGTCAGGTTGCCATCAGCGCCAGTGGGGTCATGGGTGAGGACGTGGGCATACACGTCTGCCACCGAGCCGCCGTTCTCACCGCTGCACACGCCACCGACGTACACGAGCCCGTCGCGAATCGACAGACCGAACGGGCGGAACACCCCATTTGAACATGCTGGCGCGCTCGCAGCGATCGAGTGGACGGTGATGTCTGCGCTCGTCGGCGTCGCTGTCGCATCGCCGATGGCGATTTCGATCAAGGTCCGGTCGTTCAGGTTCACCGACCACAACGTCTGGTCATCCTCGGAGATATCAAGATCGCCGAGCGAGATCTTTCCGACAGCGTCGAACGACGCCGGATCAGCACTAGCGATACTGGCCGGGTTCGCTGGATTCCAGGACACGTCCGGCAACCCCGTGTGTGGGTCGGCCCCTGTCGAAATACCTGGTATCGCATTGACGTCGAGAAAGAGTGAGCGCCCAGTGCCGTCAGGGTTTGCTCGATAGATCGCTCCGGTTTGGCCGTTGACGAACCCGGTGTGACGTCGCTGAACCGCACTCGTGAAGAGCGTGTCGGTGCTGCGCTGGTACGCAAGGCCCCAGGTCGTGCCGATGTCTCCGTTGGTGGCAACAAATGACGGTCGGTCGGGTACTTGGCTCGTCGGGCCGGTGGCATAGGCATCCCATGGAATGGTGACGAGCGCATCGGTGAGGTCTGCGTCCCATTGACCGTCGTTCGAGTCGCCATCGGCCTGTCCGTTTGTCCAACAGGTCACGGCGAGGTGCGGGTTGCTGTCGCAGAACTGCGCGGGGTTAGTGACCGCAAAGTCGACCCCGGTTGCCCCTGCGGCTGCGAACTGGACCGACGAGCCGTTTGTGGCACCGAGGAAACTCTCGCGGAGGTAGCCCATGTCGGCCGGAATCGAGAACTCGACGCGGTAGGTGCCATCGAGCGTTTCGGTAAGCGGTCCAAGATCGACCGAATAGTCGCCGGTCGATGAGCTCGTCACCGGTGGCGTGACATTGCCCTCATCGTCATAGACCCGGACTTCGATCCCGGCCTCACCGAAGTCGACGCCGTCGTCTTGGGTGCCGTTGAGGTCGAAGTCTCGGAAGACGTTGCCAGCAATCGATCCAGTTGCGGCGCTGGCCGGGGCCGCGGATGCCACAAGGACGCTTGTGGCAATCATCGTCCAAACCAGCAGAACTTTGCCGAACATCCGAACGTGTTTGAGAGGGCGCCGTACCGCCATATTGATCGCTCCAGGGAATTTGTAGGAAGTGCTGAGGTGACCTCAGCCACAGCACCTTCGGAGCGTCGCAGGAGTCCATTGAGTCGAAAGACCCAAGTCGAACAGGATTCGTATGTACCGACGAATCCACGTGACAGTTTGGGTAGCGCAATGTGACGATTGGGTCGCGATGCTCGACGCCGGGCAGTCGGTTTAGCTACGTCGATCTGCGTAGCGCAGGCGTGCGGGCGCTACCGTTTCGGCAATGGAACTCTCCAACGTCATCGGCGAATCGGTAGCCGACGCCTTCGCCGCAGAGTGTCAGGTAATTCAGCGTCTGCTGTGGGCTGCAGAAGCGGCCGACGTTGATGGCTATCCCGACATTGCATCGACGTACCGCTCGATTGCCGAAGTGAAGCAGGGCCATGCGCAGGGATTGGTCGAGTTCATGTATGACCCCGATGACACCTCGGGGAATCTCGATTCGTTCATCAACGAGGTCGATGTCTCGGCCTCACTTCGAACCAAAGCCGGCGCAGCCGAAGCTGCCGGGCGACATGACGTGGCTGAGTGGTTCGAGGCAATTGCAATAGCCTCAGAACGTCATCTTGAGCGCCTCCGAAACAGCGCCGATCAGCTTCGCTGAGTAGTCCGCTTTTCCTACCGGATCTAATACTTGACTCTGTCCAGAATCGCGACTTGACTGGCACCTGATGGCGACAGACTTCGAGCAGCTTCTTCGAGACAACGACGTGCAGGTCACCGCACAACGTCTCGCGTTGATGCAGGCAGTTGCGACGCATCCGCATGCAACCGCCGACGACATTGCTGAAGAGGCCAGGTCAACGCTCGGGTCGATCTCACGCCAAGCGGTCTACGACACGCTTGGCGTTCTCGTCGACAAGAACCTGATTCGCCGAATCCAACCAGCGGGTTCGGCCGCGAGGTACGAAGACCGGGTAGGCGACAATCATCACCACCTGATCTGCCGCTCGTGCAGTGTCATGTTCGACGTCGACTGTGCAGTGGGAACGACCCCGTGTCTTGTCGCCAGCGACGATCACGGCTTCGAAATTGACGAAGCCGAAGTCATCTACTGGGGGCGCTGCTCTAGCTGCGCCGCCAACTAGCCCGCAAACCAACACATCTCACCATCCATCTCATAAAAGAAAATACCAACTAGGAGAACCATGTCTGACGACAACAAGTGCCCAGTGCTGCATAGCCCGCACACGGCTACAGGCAGCTCAGCCAACCAACACTGGTGGCCAAACCAGCTCAACCTCAACATCCTTCACCAGGGGTCTCCAAAGTCGAACCCGATGGGCGACGACTTCGATTACGCAGCCGAGTTCGCAAAGCTCGACCTCGCCGCGGTCAAGGCCGACCTCACGGCCCTCATGACCGACAGCAAGGACTGGTGGCCAGCCGACTACGGACATTACGGACCGTTCTTCATCCGTATGGCCTGGCACTCCGCCGGCACCTACCGCACCCACGACGGCCGCGGTGGCGGCTCCACCGGCACCCAGCGTTTCGCCCCGCTCAACAGCTGGCCCGACAACGTCAACCTCGACAAGGCTCGCCTTCTCCTCGAGCCAGTCAAGAAGAAGTACGGACGCAGCCTCTCCTGGGCTGACCTTCTCATCCTCACCGGCAACGTCGCCCTCGAATCGATGGGCTTCAAGACCTTCGGTTTCGCTGGCGGTCGCGAAGACGTCTGGCAGCCAGAAGAAGACATCTACTGGGGTCCAGAGACCACCTGGCTCGACGACGAGCGCTACAGCGGCGACCGCGACCTCATGGAACCGCTCGGCGCTGTGCAGATGGGTCTCATCTACGTGAACCCAGAAGGCCCGAACGCCAACCCAGATCCGGTTGCTTCTGGCCGCGACATTCGTGAGACCTTCGGCCGTATGGCCATGAACGACGAAGAGACCGTTGCCCTCGTCGTTGGCGGTCACGCCTTTGGCAAGATGCACGGTGCAGGTTCCGAGGACGCAGTCCAGGCCGAGCCAGAAGGTGCGCCAATGGAGCAGCAGCTCATTGGCTGGAAGAACACCTGGGAGTCCGGCAAGGGCGTCCACACCACGAGCTCAGGCTTCGAAGGTGCGTGGAACTCCACCCCAACCAAGTGGGACAACAACTACCTCGAGACCCTCATGGACAACGACTGGGAGCTCACCGAGAGCCCAGCGGGCCACAAGCAGTGGACCGCACCAGCACTCGCTGGCACCGTCCCAGACGCACACGACCCGTCGATCACACACGCACCGGTGATGTCGACTGCAGACATGGCCATGAAGATGGACCCGATCTACAACGAGATCAGCCAGCGCTTCCGTGACGACCAGTCGCTTCTCGACGATGCGTTCGCTCGTGCGTGGTACAAGCTGACGCACCGCGACATGGGTCCAGTTGTTCGGTACCTCGGCCCTGAGGTTCCAAGCGAAGAGCTCATCTGGCAGGACCCAATTCCTGCGGGCACCGCACTCAGCGATGCAGACGTTGCCACCGTCAAGGCTGCGATCATGGAGTCGGGCGTAAGCATCACCGACCTCGTGTCAACTGCGTGGGCATCAGCTTCGACCTACCGCAAGAGCGACATGCGTGGTGGCGCCAACGGTGGCCGCATCCGTCTTTCGCCACAGAGCGGTTGGGACGCAAACAACCCCGACGGCCTCGCTCAGGTGCTTTCCGCACTCGAGGGCGTGCAGTCGAGCGTTGGTGTCGACGTGTCGATGGCCGACCTCATCGTCCTCGGTGGCGCCGCAGCTGTTGAAGCTGCAGCCGCTGCAGGTGGCAACAGCGTAAGCGTTGCGGTTTCGACCGGACGTGGCGACGCCACCCAAGAGCAGACCGATGAAGAGTCGTTCGCTTGGCTTGAGCCAAAGGCAGACGGCTTCCGTAACTACCTGGGCAAGGGCACCAGCCACGTCGCCGAGCACCTGCTTGTCGACAAGGCCCAGCTCCTCGACCTTGGCGCGCCAGAGATGGCTGTACTTGTTGCTGGTCTCCGAGTACTCGGTGTCAGCACCGACGGCCACGGCGTCTGGACCGACAACGTCGGCACGCTCAGCAACGACTTCTTCGTCAACCTGATGGACTACAACACCGAGTGGTCAGCATCGTCAGGCGCTGAGGATGTCTTCGAAGGCAAGGACCGGGCAACCGGCGAAGCCAAGTGGACGGGTACTCGCAACGACCTCGTGTTCGGTTCGAACTCGATCCTTCGTGCAATCGCCGATGTCTATGCAGCTGACGACGCTGGTGCGAAGTTCGCCAACGACTTCGCCGCAGCATTTGCCAAGGTCATGGACAACGATCGCTTCGATCTCGCCTAGACCGTCTCATCGATTGGGCGATTCCGCCTAACAAGCTGTGAGAAGAGCCCGTCCGGTGCACAGCATCGGGCGGGCTCCGTGCTTTTCCCGACGGTGTAGTTCTTCTGAGGATGGTGCACGGTATGCGAGCTTCAGGCTCAGAAAATCCTGACGGCATGGTTCTTCTGAGCATGGTGCACGGTATTCGAGCTTCAGGCTCAGAAAAAACGTGCGGTAGGTTGAGGCGATGACGATTGAGGACTTTGGTGGTTGGAAGGGGACGCTTGCGGTCCTCATGGCGGGAACTGACCTTCCCGGAACCCATGCAGCAGCGGTACTGAGCGAGATCCTGGAGGGCAACGCCACTGATGCACAGATCGCCGGCTTCGTGACTGCGCTCGGCATCAAGGGGCAAACGACCGAAGAGCTCGCGGCCATGGTGACGGTGATGCACGATGCTGCGACCCCGTTGCACGTGCCTGACAACACCATAGACATCGTCGGCATGGGCGGATCGCCCGCCCGCCGAGTCGCTGCGGTGAACGTGTCGACCATGGCGTGCTTTGTCGCTTCAGCGGCGGGCGCCACCGTATGCAAACACGGCAACCGTAAAGCGTCTTCGACATCTGGCAGCTTCGACCTGCTCGAAGCCCTCGGAGTCAACTTCGAGGTGTCGCCCGACAAACTCGGCGAGATCGTCTCGACCGTCGGCGTTGGGTTCGCCTTTGCCAAGGCCTATCACCCAGCGCTGCGCCATGCGGGCCCGGTGCGAGTTCAGCTCGGCGTGCCCACGGTGTTCAATACGCTCGGCCCGCTCGCTAACCCGGCTCGTGTCACTCGTCAGGTCGTTGGCACCGCGGACGCTGAGCTCGGGGCCCGCATGATCGACGTGTTGCGAGCCACTGGCTCAGAAGCCGCATGGGTCGTGACTGGAGAGGGTTCGCTCGACGAGCTCACGACCGCTGGCCCGTCGACGGTCCATCGCCTTGCCGACGGAGAGATTTCGACCGAGACGATCGACCCCCAAGAACTCGGATTGGCCAAGCCTGCCGAGGGGGCGCTCGATGGTGGCGATGCTGAGGTCAACGCCGCCATCACCAGGCGGGTGTTCGCCGGCGAAGCAGGCGCTGTTCGAGACATCGTGCTCCTCAACGCTGCCGCTGGCCTTGTGGTAGCCGGAATCGCCGCCGACATAGAGAACGGCCTAACGCTCGCAACGGACGCGGTGGATTCTGGGGGAGCCCAAGCCAAGGTCGATGCCCTCATCGCAGCTTCGGCCGAATAGCCCGCTCACCCGTGGCATCAACACTCTTTGACCCGATTCTCGACCTTGCTCTGGCGGTCGCGAAGAAGGGCAAGCGGGCCAAGCCATCGGTCGCTCCGCCGGCGCGGCTCGTGCCGATGCTCAAGTTCACAAAGCTGCCCGACAAGGCCAAGGATGCGGTGCTCGACGTTCTCGATACCGATGATGAATTCCGGGCGCGGGTGGCTGATGCAGCCGATGAACGAGCGGTTGGCCGCACCGGGATGGCGTATCTCGAACGTGGTGAGGGCTGGGAGGCGTTTGTGAACCAGATGCTCGAAGCGGCCGACGAACCAATCATCGAACCATCCGCCCCGTCGAAGAAGGCTGCTCATCAGCTTGAAGTGGCCGAACGTGCCCGCATGCGTGCCGAAGAAGAGCTAGCCGAGCTCCGTGACCGCGTGGAGCTGCTCGAGCAGACCGAAGCCGGACGGGGAAGCGAGCACGCGGCGCTCGCCGCCGAGCGCGACGAGCTGGCCAAGGCAAACACCGAGCTTGCCGAACAGCGCCAACGCGCGGTCTCCGAGCTCAAACGCACCGAGGAACTCATGGCTCGCCACATCGCAGAACGGAAGCGCCTCGAAGCCGTGGTCGAGACCATGACCGCCGCGCAGCTATCAACCACTGCGGTCGGGGGAGCGGTGACCGACGCCGAAGTGCGCTCGACAATCGAACTGCTCGAGGGGTCGATGGCCGATATGTCCATGCAACTCGCTGCGCTTCGGCGAGCAGCTACCCCCGAGCGGGTGCCCACCGCCCGGCGTGTCGCGCTACCCGTGCCCCACGGTTTGCTCGACGATTCGACCGAGTACGCCGAATACCTGTTGTCGGTCCCCAACATGGCTGTTCTGGTCGACGGCTACAACGTCACCAAGCTGGCCCATGACGACTGGGACCTCAACCGTCAGCGCGATTGGCTCGACCAGGGCCTGCGCACGTTGGCCGCTCGCGTCGCGGCCACCTTTGATGTGGTCTTTGATGGGGCCGACGTCGTTGCGCCAGCCGCACGTCGAGATAGCGGAGTGCGGATTCGGTTTAGTCCCGACGGCGTTGAGGCCGACGACGTCATCATCGACGCCGTTGCGGCCATCGATCAGACCCGGCCAATCACCGTCGTGAGCTCCGATAAGCGGGTCCGTAGTGGTGCGGCCAAGAGCGGCGCGAACGTACTGTTCAGCGCCCAACTACTTGCGCTCATCTAGAAATCGGCACAGGTACGTGTTGATCACGCCGATAAATCCATAGACAGCGGGAACTCGTTCTGTTTCACAGACGTCACAGAGGTAGTCGCCACCGGCGGATAGACGATTTCAAGGACTCTTCTCATGACACAAACTTCAGTTCACGAACACCCAGATCCCGAAGCTTCCGGGGAAACCACGCCCGAGCCCGATGGCGGCTCTGGAGATCAGCTCGGCAACATCTTGATCGGTAGCGCAATCGTGATGTTGCTGATTCTCGGTCTGGGTATTCGCTATGCCCTGAGCAGCGGCGGTGAGGAAGAGCCGTTCGTGCCCGATCGTCGCGACGCCGAGGTCGAGTTTGCCCCCGATCGAGACCGCGATATCGACCAAGAGCGCGAGTTCGCACGTGACACCTTCCTGTTCGAGGACGATGACTACGACGACCGCGCCTCAATCGAGTGTGACGAGCTTGACGATGGCGATGCCGAGACCCGCTTCGCTGATGACGCGCAAGACTGTGTAACCCGCGGACAGGGCGGCTTGTTTGGCGATGTAGACGAACCAATCAACTTTCGTCGTTTGGAACGCCCGACCCTTCGCTCCGACCTATCCGACCGTGGTTCCTCCCGACTGTATGAGATCTCGATCTGGCTCGGCGATGGTCGCGATGACATCGACATGGCTATTCAGAGCGACTACCCAATCGCCCGCAACGGCAACGGTGCAGCGATCCGTACCAACACTGACGCAGTGCTGTTGAGCGACTCGAGCTTCGTTACCATCCGTCGCCCTGACGACTGCCGTGACGGTTGCAATGTGACCGCATGGATCACGCTCGGACCCGGGTTCCAACAGCTGTATCCCGACGCCGAGCTGATGCTCTTCGCGGGCGACGGTGCCGATGCAAGCATCGAAGAGATCGACCGCCTGCCAAGAGAGGCGTACCGCTAGCCCCGACGGGCTGATGTCATACCCCATCTCTACTGTTGTTCTCATGAGCAACAACGACTCGGTCACTATCGATTGCGACACCTGCGTAATGCAGCACACTCCCGCCTGTAGCGACTGTGTGGTCACGTACCTGTGTGGGCGTGTTGACGAGGAAGCGGTCGAGCAGGCCGTGGTCATTAGCCTCGACGACTTTCGTGCCATGCGAGCCCTGGCCGAGGTTGGTCTTGTCCCCGAGCTCCGACACGAGCAGCGTTAGAGGGACATGGAAGCATGGGGAATGGTTCCCCGTTTGCTCACGGGCGGCGTTCACTGCGGTTGGGGTACCTCGAGATGAACGGTGGACGGTAGTGGGCATTCAATTGCGATCAACACGGCCAGCGATGGTGACTGCCATAGCCGGCTAGCGCAACGGCGCGGAGCACATCTCCCAATAGGGTTGAACCCATGGCACCGCAATCGTTGCGCGAGGAGTTGGCGGCCATCGCCGATCAGCACGGAATCGACCGAATGGGTGTGTGCTCGGCTGCGATATTCGAGGACGTTCGCAAGGTCCTCCACGACCGCAAATCGGCTGGGTTAAGTGCCGATATGCAGTTCACCTATCGCAACCCGGATCGGGCGACCGACCCATCGCGTGCGCTTCCAGGTGCAGCGAGCATCGTCGTCGCTGCCCGGTCGTATCGACGAAGGTCGGTGGCCCCCGAAGTTGGACCCACCGGTGCCGCGGCGATTGCCGAGTATGTGTGGGAACCGCACTACGCCGAGTTGCGCGTCGGCCTGGACGCAATCGCCGATCATCTGACCGCAGCGGGGTGGAAGTCACGGGTTCTGATTGACGACAACGCTCTTGTCGACCGAGCTGCGGCTTTCCGCGCCGGAATTGGCTGGTGGGGAAAGAACTCAAACATCTTGATTCCCGAAGCGGGCAGCAAGTTCGTGCTCGGCTCGGTGGTCACTACTGCGCCGCTCGACGTATCTGATTCACCCATGCCCGACGGTTGCGGAACGTGTCGACGGTGCATCGATGCGTGCCCGACCGGGGCGATTGTGGCCGACGGGGTGCTAGACGCCAACAAGTGTCTCGCATGGCTGGTGCAAGCAACGGGCTCGTTCCCGATCGAGTATCGAACCGCATTGGGCAACCGGATTTATGGCTGCGATGACTGCCAGACGACGTGCCCGCCCAATGTCATTGCCGAGCGCCGCGACGAGGCGCCAGTGACGTCGGGGGCAACGGCGGTCGAGGTCCTCGAATTGTTGAACTGCACTGATGACGAGCTTCTCGAACGATTTGGAGCGTGGTACATCCCGCGCCGCGAACCTCGCTACCTGCGCCGCAACGCCCTCGTCGTGCTGGGCAACGTCGCGGACGCGTCAAGCCCAGAGGTGCGGGCACTGGTGAAGCGCTATGTGTCGAGCGACGACGATATCGAACGCGAGCACGCGCTGTGGGCTGCTGAACAGCTGGGCTACGACGATCTTACGATCTCAGGGGTGTCGTAGTGTCGCCACGTCACCTCCTCGTCACCAATGACTACCCGCCCAAGGTCGGTGGAATTCAGCAGTACCTGTGGGAGCTGTGGAAACGGCTTGACCCTGAGTCGTTCGAGGTGCACACCACGCCATATGCCAAGACGACCGCGTTTGGCACGGTGGAAGACTTTGACCGCAACCAGGCGTACCGCATTCGTCGGTCGACGGAGCCGGTGCTTCTTCCGTACCCATGGTTGACCAGCCGTCTCGATGATGCAGCTCGGCGTTTTGGCGCGCAGCTGCACGTGATCGACCCGGCGGTGCCACTTGGGGTGATCGGGCCTTCGCTCGAGCAGCCATACGCCGTTGTGCTCCACGGCGCCGAGGTGACCGTGCCCGGGCGCCTGCCGGGTGCCCGTCAAGTGCTCGCCCGGGTTCTCGATCAGGCAACTGGGGTGATTTCGGCGGGGGAGTACGCCTTGGCCGAAGCTGAGCGCGCCGTAGGTCGCCCGTTGCGCAACGTGGTGGTGCCTCCAGGCGTTGACGTCGACCGGTTCGCACCGCTAACGGATTCACAACAACTCGAGGTGCGGGCCAAGTTTCAGATCCCTGACGGGGCACCGTTCATCTTCAGTGTGTCGCGACTCGTGCCTCGCAAGGGCATGGACACGCTCATCGCAGTCGCAGCACTGCTTCGGTCGACCTACCCCGACCTCGTCGTCTGTATCGCTGGTGGCGGTCGCGACAGCGCTCGGTTACAAAGACGCATCGATGTGCTCGACGCGCCCGTACGGTTGCTCGGCCGGGTGTCCGAGGACGATAAGGCGGGTCTGCTCGCCTCGGCGGATCTGTTCGCGATGTTGTGTCGAAACCGATGGGGGGGCTTGGAACAAGAGGGATTCGGCATCGTGTTCATAGAGGCTGCAGCCGCTGGCACCCCGCAGATCGC
The DNA here is from genome assembly GCA_938038785.1 of uncultured Acidimicrobiales bacterium. Taxonomy (GTDB): domain Bacteria; phylum Actinomycetota; class Acidimicrobiia; order Acidimicrobiales; family SHLQ01; genus SHLQ01. Next base: position 18,811 of record CALHTB010000091.1, on the reverse strand, counting down.
CGGAAGTTCGGGCGGAGCCGACGAAGCTGTCCTCGACGGGGTAACTGGCCGCGTTGCGCCTGCGGGGGCCACGGTCACCGAGTTGGCCGACCTCTTTGCGTCGCTGCTCGACGACCCGCAAACGCGCCAGGCCATGTCGATCGCATCTCGTGAGCGTGCGTGCACCGAATTTTCCTACGACGTTTTGGCCACCCGTCTTGCTTCGGCGTTACACGACTGGACCAACCAATGAGCAATGCACATGACCCGGCAAGCGTTGGTGCCGAGAAGATCATTCAGGCAAGCTTTGTGGGCACGGCCGTGTTCGGCGTTGCCTCGCTCGCTACCTATCTCCTGGCCGATCGGCTCGATGTAGTCTTTGCCATCATCTCCGTGGCCCTGTTCGTGATAGGCACGCTCCTCCTTGGCCTTGGCATCTGGAATGGGATTCAACGAAGTCGAGTGGACACCGTGACGCTCACCGGCTTACTCAGCGTCGACTCGAGCCACGTACCGCCGTCAGCGCGAAACCGGCTGTGGCTGTCGGTGACGCTGCAGATCATCATTGCAGTGCTGTTCGGCTCGCTCCGCCCGTTCACCGAGCAGGCATTCGGGTTGCTCGTGCCCATTCTCGGTCTCGGGTTTGCGGGCCTCTGGGGGTCTCGATTTGCCGCGTTTCACCCTCGCGAAGATCGCTAGCCGGGGCAGTTTCCACCCTCTGTGGTCGGTTGGTCTCCTGAGGTTGGTGAATCCGGGTTTTCGTCGGCCCGTTAGCGCTAACTCCTAGGACGTTCGGCTACTCTGCGAGTGCTGTCGAATTGCAGGTTTGGCCTGCCGACCCGCACAGGAGAATCCATGGCTGACCATGCTGCAGAACGCACAGAGATCGATGCAACACCCGAGGCGTGCTTTGCGGTGGCGACTGATTTTGCGAGCTACACCGAGTGGGCAAGCGACATCAAAGAGGTCACCGTCACCGCCCAGGACGACTCCGGCCGTGGCGGCGACGTTGCCTATCGAGTAGCCGCAATGGGACGTTCGACGAGCTATACGCTTCGCTACAGCTATGGTTCGAACCCGCTCCGGATGTCGTGGCGCCTCATCGAAGGTGACGTCATGGAACGCATCGACGGCGAGTACGAATTTGTTCCAATCGATGGCGGAACCCGATGCGAAGTGCGTTACTACGTGTCGATCGACATGCTCGTTCCGCTTCCAGGCTTCGTGAAGCGTCGCGCCGAAGCCAAGATCCTGCATACCGCCATGGATGATCTGAAGAAGCGAGTCGAGTCGACGTCGAGGTGACCGGTAGTGACCTGAGCCGGGTCCGGGAGGCGCGAGAGCGGCTACATGCCGCCGACGCCCACTTAGGACTTTCCGACCCAGCGATTCGCATTGTCGAACTTCAGTCACCCCGACTCGGTGAGCGTTCGTTGGTGCTCGATCGAGCGTTTTGCGTGATCACCGGGCTGGCGTCCGGGCCGCGTCAAGCGTTGGCTGCGACGGTCGATGCGATTCGAACAAATAACGAAAACATAGGCCTGTCCGGCATCGTCGAAACCTACGGTCGGCGATTTCCAATGCACAAGGCATCGTCGCTGGCCCCAAAGGTCCCAGGCACTGACCTGGTTCCAACGGGCTCACTGTTTAACCGAGCCGCAGCCTATTCAGCCGAGGCCAAGCTTGTCCTTGAAGTGATCGACACGGTTGATCGCGCCATTTTGTTGTCGGGCGCCGAGCTCCGAGGTGCCGATGCCGCAGCGGCCGACCTAGAAATCGAGCGGGCTGTCCTCACGAACAGCGATTCGGGCTCTGCAGTAGGTGCCACGTTGGTGGTTCGAACCGAAGATGAGGAGATGCTCGAGGCGCTCGACATGGTGGCCCCACCAGTGACCGCAATTGAAGAACTTCGCAAAACCGTGGCCCGTGTTCGTGAAGACGGAACCCGAACCCGTCTCGAGGCACGGGTCAGCCAGACCCGAGCCGCGCGAGAGCAAGTGCTGCCAAGTGACTCCAACGACGTGACGGTGTTGGCCGACCTGGCTATTGCCGAAGCCGATGGTGCTCTCGCCGAGTACGACATGACGCCAGGTTCGCCAACAGAACGGCTGACCTCGCAACTCGCCGACCTCGGATTTCAAACCGCACCGTTCGAGGCGGCCGAAGTAGCAGACCGGCTCATTAGCGAAAGCCACGAGCTCGAGACCATTCGCCAACGCCTGGTTCGATCGATCGAAAGCGCAGCCCTCCCGCCCGCAGTCGTCGAGCTGGAAACTCGTCGCCACCAAATCGACGAACGTCGCCTTCGGATACGTCGCCAAATGCGCAGCCATCAGCAACTCTTGGCCGTGATGAAACAAGAGGCTCGCCGTCTCGGAGTTGATGTAGACGGAATTGGTGTGATCCTCGATCTTCGAGACGAGCGTGATCGTCCCTTCCCAATTCTTATCGAGGAACCGTTGGCGGGTCTTCCAGCACGCATGGCGGGATCGATCCTGTCGATTCTTCTGAGGTACAGCAACGAAACACAGGTACTTTGTGTATCCGATCAGCTCGACCTGCACGACTGGTGCGAGTCAGTGGGCGAGCGCGCTGATTGGGTTAGAGCGACCGGGTGGTTCGCCGGACGGAGTAGTACATAGATGTTAACCATTGGCTTTGACGTCGGCGGAACAAACGTCCGCGGCGTGGTCCTTCGTCCAGGAAGCACCGAACCACTTGCGATTCGCCGGGCCCGAACTCGACCAGACGGCGATGTGCTCGTCGACACGATCGTCGAGGTCACCGAGCTACTCATCGAAGACATCGGTGAGCCGGTTGATGCCGTGGGGCTCGGGATGGCCGCGCTCATGGACTCCGAGGGCACTCTTCGCTACGCCCCCAACATCCCGGGCGTCGTGAACTATCCACTTGTGCCCAAGGTTGTCGACCGACTCGGTGTTCCGGCGATTGCCGAGAATGATGCCACTGCGGCCACCTGGGCCGAACACAAATATGGGGCTGGCGTTGGCCATGACCACATGGCGTTCGTCGCTCTCGGAACCGGAATTGGCACCGGCTTCGTACTCGACGGAAAGCTGCACCGCGGCGCTCACGGATACGCCGGTGAGTCCGGACACATCACCGTGCAACGCGACGGCCCCGAACACATCACCGGGGCCCACGGCCCGTGGGAGTACTACGCGTCGGGCAACGGGCTGGGCATTCTCGCTCGTCGGTGGGCCGCCGAAGGCCGAGTCGACGCGCTGGTCGAACGCGCTGGATCGGTTTCCGACATTCGAGGAGAGCACGTCAACGAGCTCCTCGACGAAGGCGAACCGGGCATCGAGGCGCTTATCAAGCGCTTCGCCAGCGACGTCGCTGTTGGTATGGCCGACCTGGTCTATGTCCTCGATCCCGAGATCATCGTGCTCGGTGGTGGCCTCGTTGACCTCGGTGAATGTCTGCGCTCAAACATCGAGGAAATCCTGGCCGAACGAATCTTGGGCGCGGCATATCGGCCACGAGTCCCGGTCGTGGTCGCGCAACTTGGCTCCTACGCGGGCGCCATAGGTGCCGCCGCGTTAGCAGCGGACGCCGTATCGGCTCAGCCCTGACGGGGTATCGGCTCAGCCCTGGCGGGCTTCCCCGAACCCGAGTTTCATCTCTCCGAGCTGAAACATCGCCGATTCCAAGCGCTTGAGGAGAGCGGAGCTCGCGTAGCGCCCGCCGTTCGCTTCGCTCACTAACCGAGTTTGTCGCTGGCGCTCCAAACGTCGCATTGAGAAAGCGATGTAGGAGAGCGGAGCGGACGACCATGTCGGCTTCCGCGGATCTCGGCGGAAGTCCGAGCGAAACAGGGACGACCATGTCGGGGTCCGCGGATCTCGACCGGGAGTGTCGAGGAGTGATCGCGGCTTCCGCGGATCTGGGCGGAAGTCCCAGCGTTACACCGCCCAGTTTTTGCTGTGTTCTACTGCTTGGAGCCAGCGGGTGTGGAGGGTGTCTGCCGCCTCTCGGCTGTTGGCCGCGGGTTCGACCGAGAGGTCGGATTGCCACGCATCAGAAACTTCCTGGGTTCCTGACCACACCCCTTCGGCGATGCCCGCAAGGTAGGCCGCACCCAGTGCGGTTGTTTCGGCAACGGCCGAGCGGTGAACGGGGACGCCGATCTGGTCGGACTGGATCTGCAGCAGCAGTTCCATCACCGAAGCCCCGCCGTCGACCCGAAGACTCTCGACGTTTACGCCGCCGGCACTTGCCATTGCGTCGATCACATCGCGGCTCTGTAGTGCCATCGACTCGACCGTGGCCCGGGCGAGGTGAGCTCGGGTCGTGCCGCGGGTGAGGCCAACGATTGTGCCGCGGGCGTTTGCATCCCACCACGGGCTTCCGAGCCCGGTGAGGGCTGGTACGAAGAACACGTCGTCGGTCGAATCGACCGACGACGCAAGCGGGCCGATCTCCGACGCGTCGTCGATGATGTTGAGTCCGTCTCGGAGCCACTGGATCGCTGCGCCTGTGACGAACACGGCGCCTTCCATGGCGTAAGTGGTCGATCCATCGGCGAGCGTCCACCCCACGGTGGTCAGCAACCCATCGACGGGGTCGGGCTTGTTCTGGCCGACGTTCATCAAAATGAACGAGCCGGTGCCATACGTGTTCTTCGCGTCACCTGGAGAAAAGCACGCCTGGCCAAACAACGCAGCTTGCTGATCGCCAGCGATACCGCTGATCGGGATACCTCCGGGGATGGGAAGGTTCATCGCTGTTGTGCCAAACCGTCCAGACGACGGGAGAACGTCAGGCAAGATCGAGCGAGGCACACCGAACAGCTCGAGCATGTCGTCGGACCATTCCATAGCCCCGATATCGAACAGCAGAGTGCGGCTGGCGTTTGTCGTGTCGGTGATGTGGGTGGTCCCGCCGGTGAGCTTCCACACCAGCCAACTGTCCACGGTGCCAAAGGCAGTGCTGTCGGTGACGGTGATGTGGTTGTTGCGAATCAGCCATTCGAGCTTGCTACCCGAGAAATATGGGTCGAGCACCAGCCCGGTGGTGTTGCGCACCATGTCGAGGTGCCCCGCCTCGACCAGCTCGGCACATCGCTCGGACGTTCGACGATCCTGCCAAACAATGGCCTTATGCAGTGGCTCGCCGGTTGACTTGTCCCACACGACCACCGTTTCGCGCTGGTCGGTGATGCCGATTGCGGCCACCGTGTCGTCGATCGACGACATCAGTTCGGACAAGGTAGCCACCACGGCATCCCAAATCTCGCCCGCATCGTGCTCGACCCAGCCCGGCTGTGGGAAGTACTGCGGAAACTCCCGGTAGGCAGAGGCAACGGGCTTGCCCGTCTCGCTAAAGGCGATCGATCGAACGCCTGTGGTACCTGCATCAATGGCTACAACAACGGTCATGGGTAGAGCGTAGATCGTCGCCAGTTCACAGGCCGACTCGTCTCTAACACCTTCGGAGAAGATGGGCGCGAAAACTATCTGTAGTTGCGATGTGGCATCTCGAACTGGCCGCACCTCATAGAGTCGAAGGCGTGAAGATTGCAGTTCTTACCGGAGGTGGAGACGCCCCCGGGCTCAACGCGGTGATCCGCGGAGTTGTTCGTCAGGCCACCGCCGACGGGCACGAAGTTATTGGCTTTCGTGATGGCTGGAAGGGCGTCATGGACAACGACTGGATCGCGCTAGACGTCCAGGGATGCCGAGGGTTACTCACCCGAGGCGGTACGGTGCTCGGCACGACCCGGATCAATCCGTTTATGCGCGACGATGGTCGCGACCTGTGCAAGGCCGCGTTCGAGGCGAACAACGTCGATGCCCTTATCGCCATTGGTGGCGAGGGGACCCTCTCGTGCGCCCAAGAGATGTACAAGCTCGGGTTTCCGGTTCTGGGCGTTCCCAAGACGATCGACAACGACATTGGGCTGACTGAGATGACGTTCGGGTTTGCGACGGCGGTCGACATCGCCACCGAGGCGATCGGTCGCCTGCACACCACCGCAGAGAGTCACGATCGCGTGATGGTCGTCGAAGTGATGGGCCGTCATGTCGGCCACATCGCAACGTGGGCCGGGCTTGCTGGCGGTGCCACATTGACGCTCATTCCCGAGAAGCCCTTCGACATCAACGAGGTGTGTGCATCGCTGACCGAACGGCACACGCGGAAGTACGCGTCGATCATCGTCGTGGCCGAAGGCGCCAAACCAATCCCGGGCACGTTCAACGTTCCCGCGGACACCTTCGACGAATTTGGCCACGTAAAGCTGGGTGGCATCGGCGAGCTGGTGGCGACCGAGATCTCAGCTCAGACCGGCTTTGAGACCCGCACCACTGTGCTGGGTTATGTGCAGAGAGGTGGCGAACCTTCAGCATTCGACCGGGTGTTGGCCACCTGGTTCGGCGTCGAAGCTGCTCGAGCGGCCGACGACCGAGATTTCGGCGCAATGATTGCCTACCAATGCGGCGAGATGAACCGGGTGCGAATCGCCGACGCTGTGGAAGACCTGAAGTACGTCAATGAGAAGCTCTATGGCGTGGCGTCGGTGTTCTTTACCACCAATGCCGTCGGCGACCCTGACGTTGATTAGCCGAAGTTAGCCGCCGGGGCTTTGCAAAATTTGGAATGACGGGAAGTCGGTGCGGTCGACGGCACGCCGAACGTCGCCTTCATCACTGCCGGTACTGACCGAGATGTCTTCGTCGTTGCCGTTCTCGTCGCGAACGGCGAACCGCACCTGGTCGACGTTGCGAAGTTCGGTGAGGGTGAAGACGAGTTGTGCGAACGCCGCGGTTCGATCGCTGCCTTCGATTGCGGGGGCTTCGGAGAGGACCACGACCAGCTGATTTTCTACTGGCCGTTCGAGGTTGACGACCGAAATTGGTGCCTCGTCGGAAGCAACGATTGCTGAGGTGAGGTTGGCTTCGAGCTGCTCTTCACTCGTTGGGCCCGCGAGCAACTGCATAAGGATGACTCCGGCGATTTCGGTTCCGGCGTCGACCACGGGCACCTGGCGTTCGACGCGGGCCAACTGCGCTTCGCCGTCCCCGGGATCGAGCAAGTAGATGGTTACGGCTTCGCTGAGAAGGTCCGGAAGTGTTGTGGTTGTGGACGAGCCGGTTTGCAGTACTTGTGGCAGTTCGTCGTTGGCGATGACGATGGGTTCGTCATCGAGCGGGATGCCGCAGCTGGCTACGAGAAGACCAAACGCAAGGGCCGCAGCCCAACGACGAAGTGACGCTCTCATGCGAACTCTCCGGCTGGCTCGTCATCGATTGGCAGTTCGACCACAAAGCGGGCGCCTGGTTCGCCGTCGAGGCGGTCCTCGACCCACACTCGTCCACCGTGCAAGTTGACGTGTTCGGCTACGAGCGACAAGCCCAGGCCTACGCCGGTGTCGTAGCCGCGCCGTCCGCCAGCGCCGCCCCGGCTGAACCGGTCGAAGATGACAAAGCGCTCGTCGACCGGGACGCCTGGGCCGTTGTCTTCGACTGCCATCATTACCGATTCGCCGGTGCGGCTGACGTGCACGCGAGTGGCCCCACCGCCGTATTTTGCGGCGTTGTCGATCAGGTTTGCCACGACCCGAGCGAGGCGGCGCTTCTCGGCAACGACGATGACGTCTTCAGCATCGGGTTCGACCACGATCTCGATGTCATCAGCCGATGCAAGTGCCATTGCGGCCCGGACGAACTCGGCATACAAGAGCGGGTCAGCTTGCAGTGACGCGGTGCCAACGTCGAATCGGCTGATCTCGAGCAGATCTTCGACGAGGGTGCGGAAGCGAGTGATATCGCTCGACAGAAGATCGAGTGCGGTCTGCGACCGTTCGGGCATCTCGTGCTTTGCGTTCTCCAACACCTCGACCGATGCGGTGAGGGTCATGAGCGGGCTTCGAAGCTCGTGGCTTACCTCGGAAGCAAACCGGGCATCTCGCTGGATTCGTTCCTCGAGGCCGCCAGCCATCTCGTTGAACGAAGCGAGGAGACTTTCGAGGTCCTCGTCGCCTTCGGGGTCGAGGCGGGTATCGAGCCGGCCGCTCGCGATTGCTTCAGCAGCGTTGCTGACGTCTCGAAGCGGCGAGAGCGCTCGTGTGGCCACCGCACGTCCTGCAAGTGCAGCCAGCGCAGCCACGACAAGGCCGCCGCCCAAGAGCACAAGGCGCAGCGTGGAGAGCGTGTTCTCGACCTCATCGAGGGGGAGTGCCTCGTAGTAGATGACGTTGTCGAAACCCTGCAGTGGGATGCCGTAGATGATCACCGGTTCGTCGTCGATCGACGTGCGAAGTCGGGCTGCGCTGCCTTCGAGGGTCCGGGTGCGCAGAGCAACGGGAACTTGTTCGAGCACGAACTGGCCATCGCGAGAAAACGGTGCGCCGTCGACACTGAGCAGTTGCCGAGAACCCGCAGCCGAGTTGAGACCCTCGAGCAGGTTGGCAATCGCGCCCGGGTCGTTCTCGCCGGTGAGCAAGCGCTGAGCCCGAGACGCGTTCGAGAAGATGAGCACTTCGGCCAGCTCGTCACGGTCGCCGAGCAACACCTGCTGGGTTGTCGTCAGTGTGATCGTGGCGAGCAGCGCAGTAATGATCAGGCCGCCGATTGCGAACGCGACGGTGATGCGAGAGCGCAGCCCAAGTCGAAGGCGTTTCACACCGCGAATCTAGCGTCGATCAGGTCTGGAGCTTGTATCCGAGGCCTCGGACGGTGACCACGTGCTGTGGATCAGCGGGATCGGCTTCGATCTTGGTGCGAAGGCGGCGGATGTGTACATCGACCAGTCGCCCGTCGCCGAAATATCCGTAGCCCCACACCTTTTCGAGCAGCGTCTCACGAGAAAACACTTTGCCCGGTGCCGAGGCCAGCTCGACGAGTAGACGGAACTCGGTCTTGGTGAGGTGGACTTCTTCGCCCCCTCGCTTGACCAAACCTTGGTCGGGGATGACCTCGAGGTCGCCAAACGACATGTCGCCGGTGGATGTGGTGCCGCTACGGCTGCGGCGCAGCAGTGCACGGATGCGGGCGGAGAGCTCTTTGGGGGCGAACGGCTTGGTGAGGTAGTCGTCAGCACCCGCTTCGAGCCCGGCAACAACATCGTGGGTGTCAGCGCGAGCGGTGACCATGACGATCGGAACGTCAGAAACGCGGCGGATCGAGCGGCAAACGTCAAACCCATCGATTCCGGGCAGCATGATGTCGATCAGCACCACGTCGGTGGGCTGCTGTCCAAACTTGAGTAGCGCATCTTCGCCGTTGTCTGACTCGGCGACCTCCCAACCCTCATCTTCGAGGGCCATGCGAACTGCGGTTCGGATGCGCTCGTCATCCTCCACGGTGAGAATACGAGTTCCCACAGCATCACTTCCTTCGTTTCGACCTCAGCAGCACGCGCACTGCCATCGAAGGCACACTAGGCGGTGTTTGGGGGTTCGTCAGGTATCGAAGGACGATGGATTACACGCCGGCTTGGTCGAGCAGGTCCAATAAGGCGTCGTTCAGGGCGGGTGCGGCGGCGGTCGTGACGTCGCCAATTGCGACTATTGCCCCGCCCTCGCTGGCGACGAGGGCCCCAGCGGACCAATCCCAGTGGGAAAGGCCCCGCTCAAACCAGGCATCAAACCGCCCGCAACCAACCGCACACAGGTCGAGCGCAGCACCGCCCAAGCGGCGAATATCGCGCACCTGAGGGAGCACGGTTTGCAGGACCATCGCTTGGCGTTCTCGCTCGGCGGACTTGTACGAGAAGCCGGTGCCGACGAGCGCGGTAGCAAGGTCACCCTTGGTCGATGCCGAGATGGCGTCACCGTTGCGGGTTGCGCCCTGGCCAAGAGCCGCACTGAATAGCTCGTTGCGCACAGGGTCAAATACTGCACCGGCGACAGCTTGCCCGTCGATTTCGGCGCCGATTGACACGCTGAAGCCAGGAATGTCATAGAGCAGGTTGGTGGTGCCGTCGATCGGGTCGATCACCCACGTAACGCCCGTGCTTCCCGCAGCAGACGCTCCTTCTTCGCCGATCAGCCCATCGTCGGGCCGCGCTGCCATCAACAGCTCAACGACTGCGTTTTCGGCCCACGTGTCTATCTCGGTGACTACATCGGTCGATGTCGACTTGGTTTCCCACGAGAACCCGGCTTGGCGGCGTGCCATGACCTCGGACCCAACGGTCGAGGCGGTTGCTTCGGCCAGAGCTCGAAGCTCGCTGTACTCGGTCATTCAAGCCCTCTTGCTTTGCGGGCTGCATCGCGAGCCTCGATTGCTTTCCATTCGGCCATGGCCCGCAGCGTCAGCACCGCAACGACAGCCACGCCGATGGCGCAGATCAGCGCGCTAGCCACTCCGATAAGCGCGGCGTTCGTGGAACAGTCGCCGCTCGTGCACTGCAGGTCGACCACCGACCAGCCGATCAGACCGCCGCAAACTCCGGCGATGATGATCGACGACACAGCAGCGATACGCGCCCAAACGGGCGGTGATGCGTCGGGAAGGGTGGAATCCTGCACGACCCCAGGCTATCGACAAGTTCTAGACTCCTGAGCGTGTCCAACCGCGTGATTCTCCATGTCGATATGGACCGAATCGTTGTGTGCCTGGCCCGTTAGAACGCCCTCGGTACAGGCGAGGTAGGCAGGGCGAGCACTTGCCTATCGTCTTCCCAGACGTGCTCGCCAACATCGTTCGCCTGGATCTCGCGAATCTCGATGCCTGCGCTGGTCACCACCGCTGCGAGTTCGCGCGCCCGGTCGACGACAAGGCCGCCTCGGCGGTCAAAGAACTTCGCTTCTGCTCGAAACCAGAACAACGAGCGACGAACGGTTTGGGTTCGGGCTTTGCCCTTCAAGCGAGGTCGGTACAAGCCGCCTTTCCCTTGGGGGCTAAACCAGTACCACGCTTCGCCGAACGCTCGCTGAACCGATCCTTTGGCGTCGGTGAGATCAAGGTCGTCGATGGCGTAGAACATGCCAGCCTCTGCATCGGCAGCCCGGTGGTTCTCCGCGCAAACGAAGCGGACGAACTGTCCCGGTTTCTGCCGATTCATAGTTAGAGGATCGGCGCTCCGAGACAGCCAATTAAGTTCTTTCAATTAGTGTCGCTCGTGTGGAGAAGCCGCCGACTAGGACTATCTGTCATGTCGATATGGACGCGTTCTTTGTCTCGGTAGAGCTCACTCGAAGGCCCGAGTTACGCGGCAAACCGGTCGTGGTGGGCGGAACCGGTAGACGCGGCGTGGTGGCTGCGGCGAGCTACGAGGCGCGCAGCTATGGGGTGTTTAGCGCGATGCCGTCGACACAGGCCAAGCGGTTGTGCCCACACGCGGTTTTCCTGCCGGGGGACCACTCGCTCTATGGCGAGGTTTCGGCCCGCGTCATGTCGGTGTTCGCCGACGTCACCCCGATCGTCGAACCGCTCAGCTTGGACGAGGCGTTCCTCGACGTCTCGGGCGCCGGCCGGCTCCATGGCGACGGCAAGGCGATTGCCAAGCACATTCGCAAGACGATCTGGGAACAGGAAGGTCTGACGTGCTCGGTCGGGATTGCCCCGAATAAGTTCCTGGCCAAGCTCAGCTCCGAGGAGGCCAAGCCAACTGCGTCCCGCTCGGGCCCGGTGTTTGGAAGCGGGATCTTCGAAGTGCATCCGGGCGCCGAACTCGAGTTCCTGCATCCTCTGCCGGTGCGGGCCCTGTGGGGCGTGGGCAAGGCCACCAACGCCCGCCTGATGTCGCTTGGCATCGAGACGGTTGAGGACCTTGCGAACACACCGCTCGAGAGCCTGATGCGTTCGCTTGGTGTGGCCAGCGGGAAACACCTGCACGCCCTGGCAAACGGGGTAGACGATCGACCGGTCGAATCGGGCCGAGGCGCGAAGTCGATTAGCCACGAAGAAACCTTCGCCAACGACATGTTCGACCCCGCCAGCCTCGATACCGAGCTCGTTCGCCAATGCGATGCCGTGGCCCAACGTCTCCGTGACGGAGACCTGATGGCCCGAACAGCGACCCTCAAGATTCGTTTCGGCGACTTCACTACGTTCACCCGTCGGGCGACCGCGCCGCAGCCGTTCAACACCTCAGCTGAGCTCCTACGCCTAGGTCGAGATCTGCTGGCCAGCCTCGACACGACGCCTGGCGTCAGGCTGCTCGGCATAGGCGTAGCCAACCTGGGCGAAGATCGAGGCGAACAACTCTCGCTCGACCTCGATGGTACCGATGCGTCCGCGGCTGGTGGCGAGCGAACCGCAGCGCTCGTCGACGAAGTGCGAGCGAAGTTTGGCAACGCAGCAATTGGGCCTGCCTCAGCCGCTGTTGATGGTCAACTGCGGGTGAAACGACGGGGCGAGCAGCAGTGGGGACCCAACGCCATCGAGCGCGAATCTGGGCCCGAAACACCTCCAACTGCACCTGTTTGACACCCATTGTGGTGAACAAAGTGTTGAAGATGCCAAAAACGGGCCGATGGGTCCTGATGGCGCGTTGTTCCTTAGGGCAACGTATGAGAAGATTCTGAGGTGACCGGCCGCTAAGCTAGTCACTACTATTGAACTAGCCGTTCACCACGCAAGGAACACCACGGATGCCGCTTTCCGAGGACGAACAACGAATCCTTACCGAGATCGAGCAACAGCTCTATCACGAGGACCCAGGGCTCGCGCACGAGGTCTCCTCGACCACCGTGTTCACGCACGGCTTCAAGCACATTCGTTTGGCTGCCCTTGGCTTTGTTGCCGGGCTCGCCCTGCTGCTCGCCACGCTGTCGACCGACTACCGAATTGCCTTCGTTGGCTTCCTCGTCATGTTGGCCGCTGCCTGGTACGGCGAGAAGAACCTGCGCCGAGTCGGTAAGGCTGGGCTTCAGCAGGTAACCGGTAATGCTCGAGGTACCTCGGGTAAGGGCTTCTTTGGCGATGCGGGCGAACGCATGCGCAACCGTCTCAACGACGAAGGCCCCGATTCAAAGCAGTAGAAGAAGTAGAAGCAGTACGTAGCTGGTTCTACTTCGGCTGATCTGCATCGACCAGCCGGGCGCCGAATGTTCGGCCGTCCAGCTCTACGTTTGTTGCGCTCTACTGCGCTTTACTTGTGGCCCGCTACTTGTTGCGCAGGTGACGCCAGGTTCCTACTTGGTCACGCCACACGTTGACGGGGTTGGCGTGGCGCATCCACCATTCGCTGCCGCCTACATCCTCGCGTGCTTGCTTGGCGAGTACGGCGGGGACTTGCTCGGCCTCGACGGCTCGCTCTTCGGCGATAACACCGCCGGCATAGGTGGCGTTGGTGACCGTGGCGGCGAGTGGCTTGAGGGCAACTGCTGCGTTCGGGCGGTGGGCGTGTACCCGTTCCACGAGCTCGTTGGGGGTCTCGGCGTCCGATACCGACATGCCCATCAGCTGCAGTGCTGAACGAGACTCGGCCCACGCCAAGCCAATGCGCTTGCCGGGGTCGTGCGAGACTGCACGGTGGCGACGGCGGGAGCGCCAGCTTGCGAACGCAAGCGGGCCGACGAGCAACAAAGCGATTGCGGACAAGATGGCGAGCCACTTGGCGATGCGGGCGACCGTGACGCCCTGCGCTCCGCCGATGACGGTCGTTTCGCCGCGGTTAGAGGTGGGGTTGAGCACGGTGGTCGTGGTTGCTTCGACGCCACCTTGCTGGTTCGGGATGGTGGTGGCGTCAGGGCCGGTAAGGCCAGGGTTGACCTCGGGAGCTGTGGTGGTGCTTGGCGATGTCTGCGGAGTTGCACCTTCCTGGTCTTCGGGCAACCCGGTGTACGCCTCGTCACCGGGAGCTCCACGCCCTGGAGTGGGTTCAAAGCGCAGCCAGCCGACGTCTTCGATCCATACCTCGGGCCAGGCGTGGGCATGCTTGCCGGTAACTCGGTAGGCCTCGATTGTTTCGTCCCATTCGCCCGGGGTGAACCCAACAGCTACACGCGATGGCAGCCCGATCGAGCGGGCCATTGCGGCGTACGAGCCGGAGAACTGTTCGCAGTAGCCAACGTGGACCTCGAACAGGAACGACTCGAGGTCCGATACACGGTGGCCGTTCGCAACGTCGAGGCTGTAGGAGAACAGGCTTGGATCTCGGAAGTAGTTCTGCAATGCCAGCGCCTTCTCGTACGGGCTCTCAGCTCCGGCGTCGGCAACAATTCGGGCGGCCTCTTCTGAAATGCGTGGGCTGAAGTCGGGTGGCAGTTCGAGATAGCGTTCGGCAATCTCGTCGGGCACGTTCGATCCAGCTGCGGTGATGACGTCGGTGTCTCGCTGCGGCACCGCCGACAACAGCGAATATTCGAGCCCATCGCTGGTCGACCGGTCGCGGCTAACAATAAGGGTGCCCGACTCGGGCTCGTATTCGAGGTCGATGTCTTCGGGCGAGGCCAGAATCTCGGCTGGTTCGTACGCGGCGGGAAGCCAGATGCGTCCAAGGTTGCTGACGTTGAATGTCTGGATGACCGGGTCGGTGGTTGTGCCGTTTGGAAGGTCGGTGTCGAGTTCGCCGCTTGCGCCCTCGAACGAACCCTTCGAACGCCAGGTGCGTCCGTCGAACACATCGAGCGAAGTGATACGCCAGTAGTCCTTCACCTCGGAGGTAACGGTGAAAACCTCGACGTCGGGCTGCTCGATCAGTCGGGACTGGATGTCGACAAGCGGGGAAAGCACGACTCGGGGGTCGGCTGGGTCGTCCCACGACTTTGGATCGAAGTTCTCGAGCGGTGGTTCGTTGTATCCGGGCAACGCTTGGGCAACGCCGACACCGCCGATCAGCGTGGCTGCCACGATGGCGAGGCCAACGCGGAACAGCGATGCCTGCCCCTTCTCGGCAGCGCCGCTGCCAAGCCATGCGCCAGCTGTCGAGGTCTCGCCGAGCCGATGGAACAAGACGATGGCCAGACCAGTGGCCAAGACCAGAACGGTGGTTTCGACACGGGCCTGACTTGCGGCGAAGAACGACCCGAAAATGAATACGGCTAGGCCAGGGATGAGCGCTTCGCCCGGTGAGCGCAATCGGAATGCCGCCCAATCCGACAGAAAGGCAATCACCCAGGTCGTCATGGCAATGAGGAGCAGGAATGGGGCGCTGACCTCGGCGGGAGCGGTGACGGTTTGGAACTGATCCCAACTCAATTGGAGATCGGTCCAGTAGCTCGCAAGTGCCTCGCGGCCAAAGCCGACGTCGGGGTCGAGGGTAGTTGGCGGGAACAGCACCCATGTGGTGACAGCGAACGCGATGGCTGAGACGATCGCCGAGACACCTAAGCCGCCACGAGCCCAGCGAACAGCGGCCGCGGCGACATGTGCAGAAACAGCAACCGCCGCGATTGGCACCACGAACGACGTGTCGACAAAGAGGCGTTTGAACGAGTAGACCACGGCGATTGTGAACGCGATCAGGGCCAGCTCGGTGGCGACATCGTAAACCGATGTCGGCATCCGTCGAACCTGTCCTCGTCTGCGCGGAAGCATCTGGTTACCGAATCCTCTTCACTCGAGCCGTATCCACGATTGCACGCCTATCGGCACGGCAAAAGGGCAGCTCATGCATTGTTGGGCAATCCTTACTCGCACGTAAGAACATCATCGAGAACCTGCCCGAGATAGCAGCGTGGTAATCGAGCGTGTCCACAAGCCAGCGAGGTCGTCGATCGACGCCAGCTTGAGGCGTATCTCGTTACCAACGACGTCAGCGGAACTCTCCGATGGGGTCTCGCTGTCGGTCCACACGCTTCGCTTCATCGTGAGGAACATCACACGGCCGTACGCCGTGAGCTCGGATCGGTCGATGGTGGGGTTTGGGCCGTTGACCACCACAACTGCGCCTTGGGCGTCGGGGGGCACGACGCCGGCTTGGGCACGGTTTGCCTGCTCGACGATGGCCAGAATGCTCAGGGCTTGTTCGACGCCGGCGGTGCCGAGGACGAAGTTCGTGTCGTGGCCATCTGCGGTGAGCAAACGAAACGGGTCGGATCTGTTGCGCATCGACGACACCAACGAGGCCGCCACCGTTGCGCCCTTGTCGACCGCGAGCACCGAGTCGAGCGACGCGTTGTCGAGCAGCACGGTGAGATGGTTCTGGGTGGGTGCTTCGTCCTCGCGCACGATGAGGTCGTCGTGGCGGGCCGAAGCGCTCCAGTTGATTCGGCGGATGTCATCACCGGGCACATATGGGCGCAGCGCATGGAACTCTTCGCTTCGCCCACCAAGAAACTCGGGAGTATCCGACATCGACCGTCGTTCGGTTGCTGGCGACGGCGGCGCTGGGGGCAGCGGGATAACTTCGGGATACACGACCAGCTTGCCGATACCCGGGGCGGTGAACCGGCGGGTTGCGAGGCCAAAGGGGTCGGTCGCTTCGAAATTGACTGGGCCGACGGTGACAACACCGCGTCGTTCGGTTGGCAACTTGTATGCCGCCCGAGTGACCTCGTTACCTGCCAGTGGGCTGACAAACAGCTGAGCGCCGGCTGTGCCCTGCACTGCGTCGGTCATTCGCATGACCGGGGTCTTGTTCTGGCCATTGCGCACGGCTAGTTCGACCCGGCCTACCGACCCGACATGGAGGCGAGATGGTGCGACCGACCGGCCAACCGCAAGCTGTAGGGGCCTCATCACAGCAACGATGATCGCCATGAGCGCGATCGCAATGAGCGCGGTGCCAACGATGTAGAGCTCGACCATGCCAAACAGTCGACCAGCGATGATCGAAACGGCGCCGAACCCGAGCGATAGCCATCCTCGTGCGGTTGGCATTGTTAGTTGACGCTGGGAACCGGGACGGAGGCGAGGACGTCATCGACGATCTGTGCGGCCGAAACGCCCGACAGCTGCGACTCGGGAGTGAGCATGATGCGGTGCGCCCACACCGGCCGGGCGAGGGCCTTGACGTCATCGGGAATGACAAACGCTCGTCCCGATGCGGCGGCAAGTGCCCGAGCAACTCGCTGCATGCTAAGGACAGCGCGAGGTGACAAGCCGAGCCGCAGCCCAGGATGCGTGCGAGTGCCGTGGGCGAGGTCGAGCAGGTAGGTCTTGAGCTCTGGGGCGACATGTACCGAGGTGAGAGCATTGGTCATCATGATCACGTCTTGGGGAGTGACCGCTGAGGTGAGCGAGTCGATGGCCGAACCGCCATCGCCCTGCTGATCGAGAATTTCGAGCTCGGCTTCCCGGTCGGGGTAGCCAAGGGAAAGCTTCATCAGGAAGCGATCGAGTTGGCTTTCCGGGAGGGGATAGGTCCCCTCGTGATCGAGTGGGTTCTGGGTGGCAATGACCATGAACGGGCTTGCGAGCGGGTGGGTGGACGTGTCGACGGTGACCTGACGCTCGGCCATAGCTTCGAGCAGCGCTGACTGGGTCTTTGGCGATGCCCGGTTGATCTCGTCTGCCAACACGACGTTGGCGAATACCGCTCCGGGGCGGAATTCGAATTCACCGCTGCCGCGATTCCAGATCGACATGCCGACGACGTCGGCTGGAAGGAGGTCGGGGGTGAACTGGATTCGCCCGCTTGAACCACCCACGGTTTGCGATAGTGCTTTGGCCAAGGTGGTCTTGCCTAGGCCCGGCGAGTCTTCAAGGAGCACATGCCCTTCGGCGATCATTGCCAGCACCGCAAGCTGCACGGTGTCGTGCTTTCCTCGGATAACTGTCTCGACATTGTCCACGATCGATCGGAACAGCGTTGAGAACGTCTCGGACCGAGTTGATTGAGGGGTAGTTGTCACCCGCTGCTCCTAGAAAGTTGACGCGACCGCGCTAATAGCGTTTCTACAGGATAGTTGTACACGGTCCCAGAGTGTTCATCGCTACGCGGCCTATGGGGCCGTCCCCCCAGTAACCTCACGACATGGCTCAGAATTTCGTTCCACCTACATGGGCGCTGCACAACGCCTTTGCCTTGGCGAAACGGCCCGACTTGTGGCGAACCGCATTTCGGCTGGCCCGCACCCATGCCCCCGATCAGTGGTGGAAGACCAAGCCATACCTGCCAATTCCGGACTCGTCGTGGATGAACTTCCGCTTCGAGACGGCCTTCGCCGACACCAGCGGACGCCCCGAACCCGAACAGTTCGTCGAGTACCTCGAATGGGCCAAGTCCTGGAAGTACTTGTAGGTCGCGAGCCATCGGCGACCCGTGTGCGCTGCGGGCATGCTGACGCAGACCCTCTTTGGTAGTTGGGTGGGGCGGTTGGTTGTGGTCGCCCTTGAGGGCGATGGGTCGGTCGGTTGATCGCGTTGGGCCAGACCACGGCCGTGGCAAGGTTCATTCATGACGTACCCCGAATTCGGTTCGGGTAAGGGGCAGATGTGATTCCTCGCAGCGCCGCCCCTTGGCTGGTGTTTCGTTGGGGGTGGCGGGTCGGAGTTTCCAGAGGCCTTTGGTGTTGCGGTAGAGGGTTTGGTTGGTGTCGTGGATGTAGTGGTGGCAGTCGGTGCATACGAGCGCGAGTTGTTCGATGTTGGTTTCGCCTTGGTCGGGGGCGGTCCATGGGATGAGGTGGTGGGCTTCGCATTCGGCGATGTCGGCTCGGCAGCGGACGCAGCCTTTGTCTCGGGCGATGAGCCCCCGGATTTGGGCGGGGGTGGCGTATCGGTGTTCGCGGCCGTGGTGCAAGACTTCGCCGTTTTTGTCGAACACGGTGGCGGCGATGGTGCCGGTGCACATGTAGCGGGCCAACACCGTTTTGGGGACGAGGCTGCCGTCAGCGAAGTAGGCGTTGTGTTTACCGGCAACGAAATCGTCGAGCTGGACCCACAGGTTGATCCGGGCACCGGACCCCTTCAACCCCACCTTGCCCGACCCCGAGTTGTTGGTGCTGTTGGTGTTGGTGAGGGTTTGGTGGGCG
>CALHTB010000090.1 GCA_938038785.1 uncultured Acidimicrobiales bacterium | reverse complement strand
TCGCGCCGACGAGCGTCGGGGCAAGTGGCTGCGCGACTACCCAGAAGTTGCCTCCGCATTCGCTGCGGGTGAAGTGACGTCGGCCCATGTCGAGAAGATGCGCCTGGTCGACGACGCCCGCTTCCACCACATCATGATGCGGGACGAAGCGATGCTGCTCGACTCGCTTCGCAGCTGCCACTTCCGCGACCTCGACGAAGTCTTTAACGAATGGCTGCTCGGCGCCGACCCCGATGGCACGTTGCCCAAAGAGGACACGCCGAAAACGTACCTCGACCTCAAGCCACTGCCCGGCGGCTTCTCGAAAGTCTCGGGCATCCTCGACCCGCTCCAAACGCAGGCTGTCGAGAATTGCCTCGAACCAGAAATGACGAAGCTGCGCAAAGCCGAGAAGGACGACGACTCTCGTCGCACCGTTGGCAACCGCCGCCTCACCGCGCTGGTTCGGTTGCTCGCCCGAGGCGCCGCTCGCAAGGACGGCACGTTCCCGATCCCGCTGATCAACCTGTCGGTCAGCCAGAAGGTGGCCGAGAACACCCTCGCTCGCCTCGCCGACCCGTCGATCGAACCCGTGGCCATCAACCGCCACGACCCCGACGCCCGGTGCCATCGCGTCGACGGAACCCCAATACACGTATCGGACTTCGTCCGAACCAGCCTTTCGGCCCTGGGGGGCCGAAACGCTCACACGGCTCCCCCGCGAGTCTGTATACGCACAATGTGGACGCCTCCGGCGAGAGGGGAACGAAGCTCGCGTAGTGACCATGTCGACTTCCACGGATCTCGACCGGAAGTGTCGAGAAATTATTGCTCGAACCCGGTGTGTGATGCGCCGTTCCATTGGCTCCATGCCGACCACATCGAGCCGCATTCACTTTCACAAGACACCAGCGTGCCCAACGGCCAAATGCTCTGCGAGCCCGAGAACCTCTGGAAGCGCGACGACCCCAACCGGGCTCGCTTCGAGCGACCAGTTCCCGAACTGGTTGGGCCGGTCGACCTCGAAACCGAAGACCCCCAGGACGTACTCGAACTCAACCAACTAGCCCAAGAACGCGTCCGTCGGATCAGGGACTGACTTGAGCGGCGCGACGCTAAACCTTCCACCGAGCGGTTGACAGCCGCAGTAGTTTCGAAGCGTGGCTGAGCTACCGATCAAAGAGGCAGATAGCGAACTTCCCGTCCCCGATGCATGGCGCGACACGTTTCGCACCATCGTGGCTCGTATCGTGGCAGGCGACTACGAGCTGGCCGGGATCCGCGATGTTCAGCCGCTGGCGGCCGACGAAGGCCTCGATGTCTTACGCGACCGGATCGCTCAATACGACGACGTCACACTGATCGAGTTACCGGACGCCGCATGGGAGACATCCGTTGCGATGTGGGGAGGATCCGATTACTGGGATGTCCTCGTCGACCTTCACACGGTCGAGGAGGGTCGAAGTGACCTGGTACTCGGCGCCCGAGTGACCGAGACACATGATGGCTACTCGTACGCGGTCCACATGATCTACGTTCCGTAAGGCCTACCCGTTACCTTAAGCCAGGCTCCGTAGAGCGTTGACCAATCTTCGACGGGCACAAGACCTGATTCGGCGGTGGGCCACACGGCGTACTCATCGAGCAGCTGGCGCAGGTCCGATACCTGTTGTTCAGTCGGCCCGTTCATGACCTCGTCTGACCAAAACGGGCTCGGCGGTTTACCAAGGACGAGCGAGTAACACTCGAACTCAATGCCCTGAAGCCATCCAGCCGCCCACCAAGACGAAAAGAAGTGCATGTAGTCAACGAGAAGATCGGCAGATGGTGACCAGGCGACCGAAGTACATCCTGCTCGAACGAGCGACATGACGATCGACGGGTCTTGCTTTGCCAGTGCAAGATCGAGCGTTCCTAGGCCCGAATCTGAGGCATCAAACGCAAGCTCTTGGCGGGCAATACAAAGTTCCTCCACTAGCGCAGCATTGCCATCGAGGATGGCCTTCCTTAGAGGATTGTTCGTCGCCACGAAAGGAAAACTACCAGCCGACCTCATCGATCTCTTGACGTGGCCATTGCCCAGAATGTCGGCGCCGACCCCGTCGGTGTCAGCATTGCCTGGACCACCGACCAACCGAGCAACGTCGGCGTGAGGATCGAGACTCTTCTCGAGCGACTCAACACGGTGACGGTCGAGGAGGGAACGACCTGACCAAGATCACCAGTATCTCAATCAACCGCGCGGCTTACGCAACTCCTCAAGTGCGAGCCGCTGCTGCTCTTGAGCTAAGCGGCGCCTCCTTGCCAGGATGCGAAGCCTCATTCGCTCCTCCTCAGAAAGTCCCGGCTGAGAAAGCGCATCCTCATACGGGTTCTCATGAAAGCCGAGAACCTGAGGCGCTTTCGGGCGCTCGACGAAACTGCCATCAGGTAAGGCAGCTTGAGCTCGAGTCTCCTCAAGGTCAAAGTCCCAGGTATCGATCATCTTCGGCCAATTCGTGATCCTGCCATCACTGCCGATTTCGATAGACAGGTAGTCCTCGTTACCACCGGGAAAGATCTCCCGCGGCACATACGCGCCGGCAAGGCGAACGAGAGGGAGGCGCTCTCGATCTAGCAGTACGTAAGTTCCGCTGTCCTTAACACAGACACGCATTGAAAATGCTGTCGCGATGGGTGGCCAATTCTGGATGAAACCTGTCGTTAGCTCGATGAGTGCAACCCAGCGACAGCCTTCGGCCTTGTCTTCCGGCAACAGCAGTGGAGTTTCTCCATCAATCTCACCCTCCAAAATGCTGTCGCGAGAGACAAAGACATCAACCGACACAAACCGCGCCTGGGGCCACGGTCCGCCAATCGTCTGATCCGCCGCCACGTCGTGGGTCCGTCCCTAGACGATGCGCATCTCGGAGATTGCACGACTGATTACGAGCTGCTGGATCTGCTCGGTGCCTTCGAAGATGTCGTGGATCTTGGCATCACGGTGGAAGCGCTCGACCGGGTACTCACGGACGTAGCCGTAGCCGCCGAGGATCTGGATTGCTCGCTCGGTGACCCACGTTGCGGTGCGGCCGGCCTTGAGCTTGGCCATGGAACCTTCGGCGTTCTTGAACTCGCCGTTCTTGGCTAGCCATGCCGCACGGTGGATGAGCAGGCGGGATGCGTCGATCTCGGTGATCATGTCGGCGAGCATGAAGGCAATGGCCTGGTTCTGGATGATTGGCTTGCCGAACTGGACGCGCTCTTTCGCGTACTCGAGCGAGTACTCATAGGCAGCGCGGGCAATGCCAACGGCCTGGGCGCCTACTGCTGGACGGGTCGACTCGAAGGTCTTCATGGCAGCATTCGACACGCTGGCGTTGCCGCCTTCGCGAAGCTTGGCGTGCTTCTCGTCCATCTTCTCTTTGCCACCGAGAATGAATGAGCCGGGGATCTTCACGTCTTCGAGGACGACCTCGGCGGTGTGGCTGGCACGGATGCCATGCTTCTTGAACTTCTGGCCCTGACGAAGCGTTCCGTCGAGCTTGGCTTCAGGTGGCACGATGAAGCTGGCGTGGCCTTTCGAGCCGAGCTCGGGGTCTACCACGGCGACCACGACGTGAACGTCGGCGATTCCGCCGTTGGTGATCCAGGTCTTGGTGCCATTGAGGGTCCATTCGTCTTTGGCTTCGTTGTACTCGGCGCGGGTCCGCATGGCTGAAACGTCCGAGCCTGCATCTGGTTCGGAGGCGCAGAAGGCACCGAGCTTGATGTCGTCGGGGGTGCCGTAGCACTGAGGCACCCACTCAAAGAGCTGTTCTTGCGTGCCGGCTGCGGCAATGCCAGCAGCTGCGAGGCCGGTTCCCATGATCGACATGGCGAGGCCGGCGTCTCCCCAAAAGAGCTCTTCGATGAGCACCATGGGCGACAGACCTGTCGGGTCGTTCATCATGGTCTCGGCCATGATCTCCCAGCCGTAGAGGCCAATCTTGGCGGCCTCTTCGATGATTGGCCACGGAGTCTCTTCCCGCTCGTCCCACTCTTCACCGGCTGGACGCATGACGTCCTCGGCGAAGCCGTGCGCCCACTTCTGCAGCTGGAGCTGGTCTTCGTTGAGGTCAAGTGAGTAATCGGCCATGGTGAAACTCCTCTGGGTACGGTCATCAATCGGCTGTTCGAGTGGGGAATCAACCGCAAGTTACCAATCGGTAACTATTGCTAGGTGCATCGTACCGAATTGCGTATCCTACGCAACAGATCAAATCGACCTAGTACGCAAATGTTTCGATCTTGCGTCTACCGACTGGCCTCGTCGATTGCCGCCCACACGCGCTGGGGTGTGCACGGCAGCTCGATGTGCTCCACGCCCAGGTGACGAACCGCATCAACGACCGCGTTATGCACTGCTCCGACCGACCCCACTCCCCCAGCCTCACCTACGCCTTTCGCTCCAAACACGTTGAACGAGCTCTGGGTTTCTGAGGCGACGAGCTCGAAGCTGGGGAGGACATCGGGGCTCGCGAGGCCGTAGTCCAGGAACGAGGTCGTCAACGGGTTGCCGTCCGCGTCGTAGCGCATCTCTTCGCCGAGCGCCTGGCTGATGCCGGCCGCAATGCCACCGTGCAGTTGCCCCTCAACGGTCATCGGGTTCACGCGGACTCCGCAGTCATCGACGCTCACGAACTTCACCAACCCAACATGTCCGGTTTCGGTGTCAACCTCGACAACCGCAATCTGACAGCCCGATGGGAACGCCGAGAAGTCACCGATGTTGTGGGTCTCGCCGCACGCGAACTCTTCGGCTTGCCCGTTGCCGTGCACCGATGCTGCAACCTCGGGCCAACCCACGTACACCGACGGCACGCCTGCCACGTGGAATCGCATCTCGGGAGCGTCGCCCTCGGTTGCTACGAGCGTGACGACATCAGAAGCCGCGGCTTCGAGCAAGTCAGCGGCTGCGTTCGACGCCCGGACGACAAGCTCGTTCGACGCGGTATGAATCGCAACACCGGCCGTCTGCAACGACCGGGACCCAACCGCACCAACACCGGTGGGTGTGTGATCGGTCGAGCCTTCGTAAACCGTGATGTGCTCGATCGGCATACCCAAGACGTCAGCCGCGATCTGCCCCCACGCCCCACGGTGGCCGTGGCCCTGGTCGGTAGTTCCCGTGTAGATCGTGGCTCGACCATCAGCTTCGATCTCAACCCGCGCTTCTTCCTCGCCACCGTTTCCGACCGTCTGCAGGTGATAGGTCGAGAGGCCGATGCCAAGTTGTCGAGCACCGCCAGCGCTGCGACGAGCTCGCTGGGCTCGGCGGAGCTCGTCATAGCCCGCATTGGCCAACGCGATGTCTAGGTCGGCCAGGTAGTCAGCTTCGTCAAAGGTCACGCCGCTCGCTGCCGCGTAGGGCATCTGGTCGGCGCGGATCAGGTTTTTGCGCCGAACCTCAACGGGGTCCATGCCGATTTCAGCTGCGTACAAGTCCATCATTCGTTCAAGCGCGGCGATGTAGGCGGCCCGACCGGCACCTCGAAACGCTGACACCTGCGGAGCGTTCGTCACAACAGCGATGGACGCGAATTCGATGTGGGCAATGTCGTAGGGGCCGCTGGCGTCGTACACGTTGAAGCGAGCGGGCAAGGTGGCACCCACCCCGGGATAGGCACCGCTGTCTTTCAACACGTCGCAACGCAGCGCTGTGACGCGGCCATTCGTGGTGCCGGCCAGCGTGAAGTCGAACTGTTCGCCGCGGCCTTGGGTTGCACCGGTGAAATACTCGCTTCGCGTTTGCACCCATCGAACCGGACGACCCACCTGGCGGGCGATCATCACCAGGGCGTGTTCATCCTGCGTGCGGCCGACCTTTCCACCAAAAGCGCCTCCGACCGCTGGCGCGTGCACATGGATGGTTGAAGGGTCGAGCTCAAAGACGTCGGCCAGTTGGTCGCGGAAGCCATGTGGGCGCTGGTTTGTGGCCCAGATATGCACGTGACCAGCCGCATCCCAAGCGGTGACTTGCACGTGGGTTTCCAGCGGCGCCGGCACCTGGCGCGGGTTCCAGATGCGCTTGGTGATAACCACGTCCTCGGCGAAGCGCTCCTCATCGTGATGGCACTGGAGCTCATGCACCACGTTGGTCTCGGGTCCACCGGCACCTGGCGTGCGGGTTCGAGCTCGACGCTCGTTGGTGAACAGCACCGTGGTGCCAGTGAGTGCATCGTTGACGTCGATCACGACGTCGCGTGGCTCCCAGTCGATCACCACTAGCTCGGCCGCATCGATGGCCTGCGCCTTGGTTTCGGCAACGACAGCGACCACTGGCTCACCCACGTAGCGCGTCGTGCCCTCGGCGAGGATCGGCATGGCGTAACGGGCATCGAAGAACTCGGGAAACACCGAACCTAACGGACGAACGTTGTGATCGGCCGCGGTGATAACCGCCACTACCCCGTCGGCCTCGCTGGCCTCGTCGATGTCGATCGAGACAATGTCAGCGTGGGCATATGGAGAGCGAACAAACACGACCTCAGCGGTCGAACGCCCAGCGGCAATGTCAGCGGGAACGGTGACGTCGGCGGTGAACTCCGTGTCGCCACGAAGGAGCGGAGGATCTTCCACTCGCCCAACCGATGTTCCGACGTACCTGCTCATTCGACGACACTAGAACGAAGCAACGCCGAGGCGGTGTGTCCAGGCACACAGCGCCGTGCCCACTGCCACGTCAATACGGGGACGGAAACGTGCCGATCTGCGTTTGTATAGAACGAACCCCCTCTTTGGAGACACCATGTTTCGCAAGACCTCACTCATTAACCCCGAGATCGCTCGGCGACTCGACGGCGAACTCAACGACCACGAGATGACTGTTCTGTCATCGCTTGGCACCCTCGTCGATCTCGACGCTCATCAGATCTTCGCCACCCAAGGCAACGTTGGCCAGGAAGCCGTGATCATCGTGACCGGCTCTGCCCACGTCATGCGTGACGGCGACACCATCGCCGAGGTTGGCCCCGGGACGATTCTCGGCGAGATCGCCCTGGTTACGAACGAGCCTCGTAACGCCTCGCTCATGACCACGAGCCCTACGACGATCTCGGTGCTCAACCGTCGCGAGTTCGCGAGCTTTCTCGATCAGTGCCCGCGAATCGCTGCCACCGTAAACGAGCTTGTCGCCAGTCGTTCGTAAGGACGCTCGCTCCTAGGACCCTCGCTCTTAGGGCACGGCAAGCAACACCCGTTACTCAAGCCGTTGACCTAGCTGGCTCGGTAGCCTGCAAACGTGACTGAAGAGCTAGCCAAGGTATATGTCCCAGCCGACACGGAACGTGTCGTCTCCGAGCGCTGGGCCGCGAGTGGAGCGTTCCACGCCGAGCCCACCACCGACACAACCAAGGCGTCGTACTCGGTGGTCATTCCCCCACCGAATGTCACCGCCGCGCTCCACCTCGGCCACGCGCTGAACAACACGCTCCAAGACGTGTTGGTTCGGTACCACCGGATGCGTGGGTTTAACACGATGTGGATGCCCGGAACCGACCATGCGGGCATTGCCACCCAGACCGTGGTCGAGAAGCGTCTGCTGCAGCAGGGCATCAAGCGACTCGACATGGGACGCGAGGCGTTCATCGAGAAGACGCAAGAGTGGAAGGACGAATACGAAACGACCATCTTGGGCCAGCTATCGGAACTGGGCGCCAGCTGCGACTACGAGCGGGCACGCTTCACGATGGACGACATGTGCGCCACCGCAGTGCGCCACGCGTTCTACACGTTGTTCAAAGATGGGCTGATCTATCGCGGCAAACGCTTGGTCAATTGGGACCCGGTGAGCGGCACTGCACTTGCCGATGACGAAGTCGAGATGGAAGACGTTGCCGGGCACATGTGGTACCTGCGCTACCCACTCGAAGACGGGTCGGGCCACGTCACCGTCGCCACCACCCGACCTGAAACCATGTTCGGCGACACTGCAGTTGCGGTGAACCCCAACGACCCTCGTGCCAACGAACTGCGCGGCAAGAACGTAGTCCTGCCCATCGTTGGCCGGGTCATCCCCATTATCGAGGACGACTACGTTGTCCTCGCCGACCCCGACTCGACCGATGCCAAGGCGCAGATGTCGAGTGGCTGTCTAAAGGTCACTCCCGCGCACGACCCAAACGACTGGGACATCGGCCTGCGCCACGACCTCGAAGCCATTAACGTCATGGCCGCCGACGCGTCGATTAGCGATCAATACGGCTGGGACGAAATCTCCGACGAGGCTCGCCCATTTATTGGACTGAGTCGAGAAGATGCACGCGCCGCCGTTGTCGAGTGGTTCGAGGCAAATGATCTACTCGACAAGGTTGTCGACTACAGCCATTCGGTCGGACACAGCTATCGCAGCCACGTTCCGATCGAGCCGTGGCTGTCGGACCAGTGGTATGTCGCTGCATCCGATGATCGTCTCGCCGGTTCAGCCCTCCGAGCTCAACGCAGCGACCAGGTCACCGACCTCGCACCCGAACACCAGGCCGGAGACACCAATGGCGATGGCGAGTTGCGGTTTGTCCCAGACCGCTACGCCCGCACATTCCAGCAGTGGCACGAGGGCATCCGCGACTGGTGCATCAGCCGCCAGCTCTGGTGGGGCCATCAAATCCCCGTGTGGAATCGCACGGTCGAGTCGGCGGCAGCCGACGGGTCGATAACCGCCGCGCTCGTCAACACCGAGCAAGGAACTGCTGTCGCCATCGGCAGCGCATGGTCGGCTGCTGGCGGCGTCCACGTAGCCCGCCAAATCACCGACACCGAAATCGTCGAGAGTGTGTGCGTCCCAAACGACTCGACCCTGCGTCGCCTCGAACGGGCCGACGCCACCATGGACGAAGCCGCGCTCGTCGCAGCGTTGGAGGCCGACGGCTTTGTGCGCGATCCCGACGTGCTCGACACCTGGTTCTCCTCGGCCCTGTGGCCGATGTCGACCATGGGATGGCCGTACCCCGAAGACTTCCCCGAGACGACCGGGAACGACACCAACCTACTCGAGACGTTCAACCCCACGTCGCTGCTGTCGACCGCCCGCGAAATCATCACCCTTTGGGTCAGCCGAATGGTGATGTTCAACCGCTACTTCCTCGACGGGCAGCTTCCCTACAACGACGTGTTCATTCACGCCATGGTGCAGGACGGCCATGGCCAGAAGATGTCGAAGAGCTTGGGCAACGGTGTCGACCCGCGCGACATCATCTACAGCCACGGCGCCGATGCGATGCGGTTCACCCTCGTACAGATGACCACCGACACCCAAGACGTACGCATGCCCGTCGACATGGTGTGCCCACACAGCGGCGAGTCGTTCACCCCCGAGTTCATCACGACGAAGGCCGGCCACCTCGTCGCCGCGCCTACCCAGAACAGCCCCGGCGACCCCAACAAGTCGATGGTCAGCGCATACGGAGTGGCCGTTGGTCTTGTCGAACCAAGCAATGACGCACCGCTGGCCCGCAACACCTCGGCCAAGTTCGACGGGGGCCGCAACTTCTCGAACAAGTTGTGGAACGCGGTTCGCTTTGCCGTTGGCCGCCTCGATGGTGCTACCGGAACAAGCAAGCCGGTCGATGTCTCCTCGGCCAGCTTTGTCGACCAATGGATCTTGGCCCGGCTGCATCACACGATCTCCACCCTTGAGACCGCGGTCGAGAACTATCAGTTCAACGTGTATGCCGACACGCTCTACGACTTCATCTGGCATGACGTGTGCGACCGCTACCTCGAGGCGATAAAGCCGACGCTCGACGACGACGGCAACCAACAGGCAGTTCTTGGCGCCGTGCTCGACGCGTCGCTGCGTCTGATGCACCCGGTGTGCCCGTTCATTACCGAAACCCTCTGGCCTCACGTTGGCCAAGCCCGCCTCGGCGACGTGATGGGGCTCGAGCTGCCGGCGTCGGACATCCTCGCCACCGCGAACTGGCCGACGATCGACGCTGGGCTGGCCAATGCTGCTGTGGTGGCCAACTTCGATCGGGCGTACCGGCTCATCACCGAGATCCGAACGCTGCGTTCCAAGCAGAACGTGAAGCCCAAGCAGCGAATCACCGTGCATGCGCCAGCGGCCGTGCTCGAGCTCGTCGACGGTGCTGGCGGGCTGGTCGAGACGTTGGCTGGCATAGGCGAGGTGCACCCTGTCGACGCCGGGCCTCCCCCGGTGAACTCGCCGCTGGCCTTTGAAGGCTCGCAGGTGTTCCTCTCGGGGATGACCGACGAGGTCGACTTGGATGCCGAGCGGGAGCGCCTCGAAGGCGTCGTTTCGCAGAAGCAGAAGCAGATCGGCGGCTTCAAGGGCAAGCTATCGAACGAGGGATATGTCTCGGGCGCACCCGAACATTTGGTGCAAGAAACCCGTGACATGCTCGCGGCCGCCGAGGCTGACCTCGCAGCGGCACAGGCGGCATTGGATGGCCTGGGGTGAGCAATCGCCAGGTCATCCGCGTTGGCGGGGTTCCCGAACACTTCAACCTGCCGTGGCACCTCGCCATCGACGAGGCCGCGTTTGAGGATCTTGGTGTCGAGGTCGAGTGGATCGACTTTCCGGGCGGAACCGGTGCCATCATGGCTGCGCTCGCCGATGGCGACATCGACATGGCCACGCCGCTAACCGAAGGACTGATCACCGCCATCGCAAACGGGAACCCATCGAAGCTGATCTCGATCTGGGTCGACTCGCCGTTGCTTTGGGGAGTGCACGCTGCTGGTAGTTCTGCAGCAGACAACATTGCCGACCTCGAAGGCCAACGCTTTGCGATCTCTCGTTTTGGCTCGGGGTCTGACCTCATGAGCCGGGTTATGGCCCAAGACTTCGGCTGGCAGATCACCGAGGACAACTTTGTTCCCGTTGGCAACCTCGACGGCGCGCTGCAAGCCCTTCCCGCCGGAGACGCCGAGATCTTCATGTGGAACATGTCGATGACACAGCCACACGTCGATGACGGCACATTCAAGCGGGTCGGCGTGTTCCCGACGCCATGGCCAAGCTTTGCCGTCGCCGCGTCACAAGCATTCGTCGATGAGAACCCCGGCCTCGCCGAGTCGACATCAGAAGTTGCCCGAGCACGAGCCGAGGCGCTCGAGTTCGACGAGAGCCTCACCCAATTTGTCGTGCAGCGCTACGGGCTCGATTTTGACGGTGCGCTCGAGTGGGTCAAGCAGGTGAATTGGACAAGTCCGGACGCGTCAATCGATCAGGCGCTTGTCGATTCAATCGCCGACCGTATGCGTGCGATCGGCCGCATCTGATTAGCTGGGTCACCGGCCGAAGACGCCGCCCTCACAGCTGATGCGGGTTTCGGCTAGGCCACCGGGGTCGGACAAGGTACAGCCGTCGTTCGGGCCCGCCCCGCCATTCATCACGTCACGCCACGCACCGCCGCGCAGCACGTCGTTCCCGGGCCCGCCGTTGAGCTGATCGTTGCCAAGATGGCCATAGAGCTGGTCGGCACCTGAGCCACCGCTCAACGTATCGTTGCCCGACCCACCGGCAAGCCGGTCGGCTCCGTTTGCTCCCTGCAAGATGTCGTGGCCAGCACCGCCTTGGAGTCGGTCGTTACCGTTGCCGCCCCGCAGTGTGTCGTCGCCGCTGCCGCCGATGAGCTTGTCGTTTCCGGCGCCACCGTCGACGATGTCGTTGCCCGCTCCAGCAAATACCCGGTCGAAC
>CALHTB010000089.1 GCA_938038785.1 uncultured Acidimicrobiales bacterium | reverse complement strand
CTCAGGTATCGGTGTCTCACAAAACGGGGGAACTCCAAACGAGGAGTAGCTCAGCAAGACGCAGATTGGGGTTCATGCTCACGATTCTGCCCCATGCCACCTTAGGTCAATGAGAAAATTCTCAGAATGACTGACGGAATTCTCACTTCGATCTCACTTCGACTGAAAATTCTCTGAATGACTGACGTCCTACAGTGGTTGTGAGCACTCGCCGTTGAGCGGCTGAGACTGTACGCTCCCATACAGTCATGGCGAATACAGATTCCTCGAACGACCGACTCCACGAGCTCGATGCGCCGCCATGGTTGCGCGTCGAGAGCACGATCGTTTCGGCGGCAGCCGACATCCGTCGTCTATACGACGAGCGCTTCGCCCCGCTCGACCTCACCCTGAGCGTGGCCAGCTTGCTGGCATACGTGGCCGAGTTTGGCCCGGTGTCTCAGACCCGCGCTGCTGACCATCTGCATCAGGGTCGTGCGGTGACCGGCACGCAGATCGACCGCCTCGAACAACGAGGACTCGTCGAGCGGCTCCCCGACCCGAACGACCGTCGAGTATGGCTGGTTCAAGTAACCGCCGACGGCAAAGAGCTCTCTGGCCAAATCGTCGAGATCGATGTCGTCGTCCGCAAAGAACTTCGCTCTGGCATTCCGCGCGAAGATCGTCAAGCGCTCGCCAACGTCCTTGTCCGCCTACAACACAACATCACCAACGCGCTCGGCACCGAGCACAACACATCTACCTAACCCAGGAGAACACCATGCAAGAAGCAGTCATCGTCGATGCCGTTCGCACACCGGCCGGCCGCCGCAACGGCATGCTCAAGGATTGGCACCCAGCCGACCTCGCCGCACACGTACTGAAGGCAATCGAAGAGCGTAACAACCTCGACCCCGCCATGGTCGACGATGTGGTCATGGGCTGCGTCATGCAGGCAGGCGAGCAAGCGCTCAACATCGGACGCAACGCCGTTCTTGCCGCCGGGTGGCCCGAGTCCGTCCCGGCCACCACCGTCGACCGCCAGTGTGGTTCGAGCCAGCAGGCACTCCACTTCGCAGCCCAGGGCGTCATGGCCGGCGCCTACGACGTCGTTGTCGCCGCAGGTGTTGAGGTCATGACCCGCACCCCAATGGGAGCCACCATCGTCAAGGACCTCGGCTTCCCGTTTCCACAGAGCATGCAAGACCGCTACGCCGACACCGGCCTTCCACCGCAGGGCATCGGCGCCGACATGATCGCCGACGAGTACGACATCACCCGCGAGGACCTCGACACGTTCGCCGCCGAAAGCCAGCGCCGTGCCGCACAAGCCACCAACGAAGGTCGCTTCGAAAACGAGATCATCCCCGTGCCTGTCACCATCGATGGCGAGACCGTCATGATGACCAAGGACGAAGGCATCCGTGAAGGCACAACCGTCGAGAAGCTCGGCACGCTCAAGCCTGCGTTCAAAGAAGACGGCAAGATCACTGCCGGCAACTCAAGCCAGATCAGCGACGGCGCCGCAGCCGTGCTCATCATGAGCCGCGAGAAGGCCGAAGAGCTCGGCCTCAAGCCACGTGCAGTATTCCGCAACTTCGCCCTTGCGGGCACCGACCCAGTCACCATGTTGAAGGGCCCGATCCCTGTCACCGAGAAGCTGTTCGCAAAGTCCGACGTCAGCATCGACGACGTCGACCTGTTCGAGATCAACGAAGCATTCGCCTCGGTCGTGCTTGCATGGCAGAAAGAAACCGGCGTCGACCTCGACAAGGTGAACGTCAATGGCGGCGCTGTCGCTCTTGGCCACCCGCTCGGATGCTCGGGCGCGAAACTCATGACCACCTTGGTCAACGAGCTTGAGCGCACCGACGGACGCTATGGCTTCCAGGCCATGTGTGAAGGCGGCGGCCTCGCAAACGGAACGCTTATTGAAAGGGTGGACGCCTAATGCCACGCATGAATCTTGAAGGAAGCTCGTCGATCGTCACTGGTGGTGCCTCGGGAATCGGCGAGGCTTCGGCCCGCCAGCTCGCTGCCGCCGGCAGCCGCGTCGTCATTGCCGACCTGAACGAGCAGAAGGGCCAGGCTGTTGCTTCCGAGCTCGGCGGCTTGTTCGTCAAGTGCGACGTCACCTCCCAAGAAGACGCTGACGCCACGATCGGCGCCGCGTCAGAAATGGGCCCGCTTCGTGCGCTCGTGAACTCGGCCGGCATTGGTTGGGCTGGCCGCACGGTGACCCGCGACGGCGAACCGTTCGACCTCGACGCGTTCCGCAAGGTCATCGACATCAACCTCGTCGGTTCGTTCAACATGCTCAGCCGATGCGCTGCGGCCATGTCGAAGACCGACCCGGTCGACGAAGACGGCCAGCGTGGCGCCATCGTCAACATGGCATCAGCTGCCGCGTTCGACGGACAGATCGGCCAGTGCGCCTACTCGGCGTCAAAGGGCGGCGTGGTTGGCATGACCTTGCCCATCGCGCGCGACCTCTCGGCCATCGGTATTCGCGTCAACACCGTTGCCCCCGGCCTTATCGACACCCCGATCTACGGCGAGGGCGAGCAGAGCGATCAGTTCAAGGCTCACCTCGGGCAGTCGGTGCTCTTTCCGAAGCGTCTTGGCTCGGGTGAGGAACTGGCCTACATGGTCATGGACCTCATCACGAACCCATACATGAACGCCGAGACCATCCGAGTCGACGGCGGAATCCGGATGCCACCAAAGTAGGTTCCAAATTTTCGTGGTTTGGACACATGTGCTGTGTTCAAACCACGAAATTTTCACTTGCCAAAGTGGCGTTCTCGACCTGCCCACCACTCCTGTGCCGGGGCTTCGAGACGAGCTCGGGTGGTCGTGAACAGCTGAGCTGCTTTGTTGCCGACCCAGTCGTCGCCCAAGAGCTCGGCGGGAAGACCAGGGTCGAGCAACGGAAATTGACGCCACGCGTGCACAAGTTCGATCAGCAGCCGCACGTCAGACTCCGCGGGCTCGGCAGCAGAATCGAATCGCTCGACAAAGGCCTCGACAAAGACCTTGTACTCGGCTGCGATTTGCTCGTGCGGCCACGCCCGTTGCGCTAGCGAGCTTGCGTCGCCGACCTCGGTCATCGTCGATCGAAACATCGTCGCGTTGTTTACCCCAGCGTCGGCGAGCACCTTGGTCGCCTCGGTCTCACGGTCGGTCCACGGGCAAATCCAGACACCATTGCCAAGCGAACCGAACCCGGCCCAACCCAGCCCCACGCTCATGTCGGTGCGCTGAGACCGACGTGACTCGGGGACGCTTGCCAACAACACCAGCCATTGTTGATCCCAGCGTTGCAGGGGTTTGCCGAGCCCGTAGATTCGGTCAGCTCCACGGGTGAGTAGATCGTTGGCCCACGGGGTGAGGGTCCATCGGGTCCTCCGCCCGACGCGCTCAGATTCGATCCACCCCTTTGCGGCGAGACGGCTGATCGCCTGACGGGCCGCTTTCTCTTCCACCTCGAACAGCGAGAGGGACTCGACGAGGGTTTGAGTCCACGCCGAGCCGCCCGGTGGACGCATCAACTCACCAAAGATCGTGACGAGCAGATCGGATGTACTCGTGGTTGCTCGCTCCCCATCGAGGCGAGCCCCGAGCACCGGAGCAAGTTGTGAAGAGTGCAGCGTTGACATTATGTTCTACATTCTGCTTGCGTTGCGATGTGAAAGCAAGGTATATTCAAAAAAGGACGCAGGGGGCCCGACACATGGCAACACAGAATTTGGAAGCACAGAATTCGGAAGCACCGTTGCTGGACAACGATGACCATTCGCAGTCGGCGGACGAGCACATCACGTTCGAACGACATCCAGACTCCTATGCCCATTGGGCCCTGAAGGTCGACGGCCCGGTCGCTCGGCTGTCGATGAACGTGGCAACGAGCGGTGGACTGCTCGGCGACTACGAACTCAAGCTCAACAGCTACGACATCGGCGTCGACATCGAGCTCGCCGATGCCATCCGGCGAATCCGGTTTGAACATCCCGCGGTGAAGGTCGTGGTGCTCGACAGTGCGCTCGCTGGCGTCTTCTGCGCTGGAGCAAATATCCGAATGCTCGCCGCCGCATCACACAGCCACAAGGTCAACTTCTGCAAGTTCACCAACGAGACCCGCCTAGAAATCGAAGAGGCGTCAGCCGAATCCGGATTGCGGTTTCTGGCCGCCATCAACGGGGCGTGCTCGGGAGGTGGCTACGAGGTCGCCATGGCATGCGACCACCTGTTACTCATCGACGACCGGTCGAGTGCAGTCTCGCTGCCGGAGGTTCCGCTACTCGGCGTCCTTCCCGGAACGGGCGGTCTCACTCGCCTCACCGACAAGCGCCACGTGCGTCGCGATCGTGCCGACGTGTTCGCTACCAAGTCCGAGGGAGTTCAAGGGGCCGAAGCTCTCGACTGGGGTTTGGTCGACGAGATCGCTCCCCCATCAGCCTTCTCCGACGCAGTCGACGCCCGGGCCAGCGCCCTCGCCGAAACGTCTACGCGCTCCGACGACGGCACCGCCATCGCTCTCGAACCGCTTGAACGGGCCATCACCCATACGGCGATCACGTACTCCTACGTCACCGCTACTCTCGACCGCTCGGCCCGCACGGTCGAGCTCACCATTTCGGCCAGCGATGACGACAACTGGGCACTCACCACCGCCCGCGAGCTCGACGATCTTCTGTGCCATCTCCGCTTCAACGAACCGGTACTCGGCACAATCGTGCTGAAGACGGTGGGCAGTGCCGCCACGGTTCTCGCCAAGAGCGAACAACTTCTCAGCGGCAACGACCACCTCACCCGAGAAACGGCCCTGCTCTGGAAGCGAGTGTTGTCACGACTCGACCTGACCGCCCGCAGCCTGATCGCGGTGGTCGACCCCGGCTCGTGCTTCGTCGGTGTACTCGCCGAAGTGCTCCTCGCCGCAGACCGCAGCTACATGCTCGACGGCATCTTTGAAGATGACGAAGACCCGCTGCCACCAGCAGAGATCATGCTCACTGCGGCCAGCCTCGGAGCGATGCCGATGGCCAACGGACTCACCCGAATCACCTCTCGGTTCTGGGGCTCACCCGACCACATCACCATGGCCGAATCCGCTGCAGGCGGGACCATCGATGCGGCCCGAGCCAACGAGCTCGGCCTCGTGACGTCGACGCCAGACGACCTGGACTGGGACGACGAAGTTCGCCTCGCCATCGAAGAACGAGCAAGCTTCTCGCCCGACGCGCTGACGGCAATGGAAGCCAATCATCGCTTCGCCGGTCCCGAGACAATGGCGACGAAAATCTTCTCTCGGCTCTCGGCCTGGCAGAACTGGGTGTTCATCCGCCCAAACGCCAGCGGGCCCGAAGGAGCGCTGCGCAAATACGGCAGCGGCACCCGCCCAACATTCGACCTCGACCGCACCTGATCAGGAGCCCTCATGGCAAACATCGACTACTCCGAGCGAATCCCAAACAACGTCGACCTCGCAAGCGACCGCCGGCTAAAACGCGCCCTCGAGAATTGGCAACCACGATTTCAGGACTGGTGGGGCGACATGGGCCCCCGAGGATTCCAGGAGAAGGACGTCTACCTGCGAACCGCGGTCGACGTTGGCCGTGAAGGCTGGGCCCACTTCGGCCACGTCAAGATGCCCGACTACCGCTGGGGCATCTTCCTTGGCGACCAGCAGCCAGACCGCACGATTGGCTTTGGGGACAACAAGGGCCAGCCCGTGTGGCACGAGGTTCCCGGCGAATTTCGCACCGACCTTCGGCGCTTGATCGTCGTGCAGGGTGACACCGAGCCTGCATCGGTCGAGCAACAACGCCTGCTGGGCGCAACCGCGCCGTCGCTCTATGACCTGCGCAACCTGTTTCAGGTGAACGTCGAGGAAGGCCGCCACCTGTGGGCGATGGTGTACCTACTGCACCGTTACTTCGGCAAAGACGGGCGTGAGGAAGCCGACGCCATGCTCGAACGCAACTCCGGAGACGCCGACCAGCCACGCATCCTCGGGGCGTTCAACGAAGAGACCCCCGACTGGCTCTCGTTCTTCATGTTCACCTACTTCACCGACCGCGACGGCAAATACCAGCTCGGTGCGCTGAAGGAATCAGCCTTCGACCCACTGAGCCGCACGTGCGACTTCATGTTGAAGGAAGAGGCTCATCACATGTTCGTGGGCGCCAGTGGCGTTGGCCGTGTTGTCCAGCGAACCGCCGAGCTCATGCGCGAGTTCGACACCGACGACGTGACCTCACACGGCGGTATGAACCTCTCGACCCTGCAGAAGTACATCAACTTCCACTACTCGGTTTCGCTCGACCTGTTTGGCAGCGAGAAATCGACCAACGCGGCGAACTATTACGCAGCCGGGCTCAAGGGCCGGTACGGCGAAGACAAGTACGACGACGACCACGTGCTGCTCGACGTCGAGGACGAATACCTGACGGTCAGCGACGGCAAGATCACAACCGAAACACTGTCGGCTCGAGCCTTGGTGAACCACGAGCTCCGTAGCGAGTACACGGTCGACTGCGACAAGGGTTTGCGGCGGTGGAATCGCACCCTGTCCGAAGCGGGCATCACCGTCGAGCTCGCCTTGCCTCACGTCGGGTTTAACCGTGAGGTTGGTGCGTTTCGCGATCACTTCGTCAGCCCCGACGGGCACGTCGTCACCGAAGAGGCCTGGTTGGCCCACCGCGATGATTGGCTCCCAACTGCAGCCGAGAAGGAGCATGTCGGAGCGTTGATGAAACCCGCGTTCGGCGCCGGTGAGATGGCGGGCTGGATCGCTCCCCCGTCGAGCGGCATCAACACCAAGCCCGTCGACTACGACTACGTCCGCCTCTAGGCCGCTCCACAAGGTCCGCCCATGACAGCGCCAACACTTTCCAGCATCGAGCTGGGAGACCTTAGACTGCGGGCGGCCATATGGGGAAGTGGACCGGTCGGCATCGTGATGCTTCACGACGGCTTGGGTTCAATCCCGCAATGGCGCGACACACCAGCCGAAATCGCTGAAGCGACGGGCACAGCGGTCATGGCCTATGAGCGTGCGGGGCACGGCCAGTCGTTGCCGCACCCGACGGCGGCCTGGCCTTTCGATTGGTTACATCGTGAAGCGGTCGTGCTCGCCGACCTCTTGGTAGCTATGGCGATCGACGAACCACTACTCGTCGGCCATTCCGATGGCGGAAGCGTTGCCCTGCTGCACGCAGCATCGGGGGCCACGTGCTCAGGCCTCATCGCACTTGCGGCGCACTCGTGGGTAGAGACGGTCTGCATCGATGCGATTCTTCGGATGCGCCAGAACCCGGACCGGTTCATCACTGCGCTCGCGCCGCACCATGACGCACCGGCAGCGCTGTTCGATGCGTGGAGCGGCGTGTGGACCAGCGCCGAATTCTCGCGCTGGGACATCCGGCCACAACTCGGTGCGATCCACGTTCCGGTGCTCGTCGTGCAAGGAACGAACGACCGCTACGCCACCGACAATCAGCTAACCGAGACCGCCGCAGCCATCGGGGCCAACGCACAAATCGAACACCTGGCCAATACTGGCCACATCATCCATCACGAGCAGCCGGCGGCGGTGACGTCGCTCGTTTCCAACTTCTACGATCACATTCAGCACCAAGGGAATTAGGTGCGCACGCCGGGGGGCAACAATGCATGACCACTACAACGTGAGCGAATGGCTGGTCGACCGCCATGTCGACAGCGGAAACGGCGACCGGGTTGCCATCCGTGCTGGCGGAGAGTCGGTGACCTACGCCGAGGTCCTCGACCACGTCGAGGCTGCAGCGGCCGGGCTTCGGGCGCTCGATGTGCGCCCCGAAGAGAGGGTGGCCATGGTGATGCTCGATTCGGTCGAGTTCGTGGCCGTGTTTCTAGGGGCGATGCGTATCGGGGCTGTGCCGGTTCCGATGAACCCGCTTCTTCCAGGACGCGATCTCGGTGTGATCGTTGCCGACTCGCGTGCTCGGGTCGTGGCGATCTCGGGCGAGCGGGAAGCTTCGCTCGCCGACCTTCGGGAAGGGTCCCCCGAGGTGACAACGGTTGTAACTACCGGCGAGAGCACCGAAGGCAAAATCGGCTGGTCAGATTTCGTGGCGGACGGCATCGACGGCTCGGTTGCCAACACGTGGGCCGAGTCTCCTGGCTTTTGGTTGTGCACCTCCGGTTCGACCGGACAACCGAAGCTCGCCATGCATAGGCACGCCGACATTCCTGCTACCTGCGAGACATACGCCGATCAGATTCTCGGCGTGACCGAGGACGACGTGTTCTATTCCGTCGGGCCGATGTTCCACGCCTATGGACTTGGGAACTCGCTGACGTTTCCGTTCTCGGTGGGCGCTACCGCCATCCTCGAACCAACCCGCCCGCCAACGCCCCAACTCGTAGCGGACGTTGTTTCGACCGAGCAGCCGACGCTGTTCTTTTGCATCCCGACGTTCTATGCAGCACTTCTGGCCGCTGAGCTCCCCGACGACGCGTTTGCATCGGTGCGCTATGGAGTGTCAGCAGCCGAAGCTCTCCCGGCCGAGACGTTCGAGCGGTTCCGAGACCGCTTCGGCGTCACCATTCTCGACGGCATTGGATCGACCGAGCAGCTACACATCTACTTGTCGAATAGTCCCGATTCGTTGCGGCCCGGGACCAGCGGCCAACCAGTGCCGGGGTACAAGCTTCGGATCATTGACGAGAATGACGAAGAACAGGCCGCCGACACCCCTGGGCAGCTTGTTGTTCGAGGGCCATCAGCTGCGACCGGATACTGGTGTCGCAGCGCTACCACCCGTTCGACGTTCGAAGGTGAGTGGATGCGCACCGGCGACCTGTACTCGGCCGATGCGGACGGCTTCTACACCTACCTTGGCCGGGTCGACGACATGTTGCGCGTCGGGGGTGAGTGGGTGTCACCGGCCGAGGTCGAAGGCGTCCTGATCGAACATGTCAACGTGCTCGAAGCGGCCGTTGTTGGCCAACCCGACGACCAAAACGTGACTCGCCCGGTGGCCTACGTAACCGCCATCGACGGCGCTGTGCTGTCCGAGGAAGCGCTCATCGAACACTGCAAGGAACGGCTTGCCGGATTCAAGCGGCCGAAGGTCTACAACTTCCCCGACTCACTGCCCAAGACCGCCACGGGCAAGATACAACGCTTCAAGCTGCGGTAGCGCTTCAAAATTTGAGCGCTCGACGGCACTATCTGCCGCTCGGCGCGCGAATTCTCTCTAGGATCCAGCGATGACCAACGATGCTGTCCTGACCGAGCAACGAGACCGGGTTCTG
Organism: uncultured Acidimicrobiales bacterium; assembly: GCA_938038785.1. Lineage (GTDB taxonomy): Bacteria > Actinomycetota > Acidimicrobiia > Acidimicrobiales > SHLQ01 > SHLQ01. Next base: position 5,571 of record CALHTB010000089.1, on the reverse strand, counting down.
CTCATCACGCTGAATCGGCCCGATGCAATGAACGCCATCAACGGCGACCTGTCGCACGGGCTTGTTGCGGCCATCGAAACGCTCGACAACGACCCGGGCCTCACCGCCGGAGTACTCACCGGAAACGGACGGGGCTTTTGCGCGGGCATGGACCTGAAGGCGTTCGCCGCTGGCGAAGACATCGGCCCAATGATGGAGTTCATCAAGAATGGGTCGAAGAAGCCGCTCATTGGCGCCCTCGAGGGGTTCGCGCTCGCTGGGGGCCTCGAGCTCGCACTCACCTGCGACCTGCTCGTTGCCGCCAAGGGCATCAAGATGGGAATCCCCGAGGTCAACGTCGGCCTGTTCGCCGCAGGTGGCGGCCTCCAGCGGTTACCTTCACGCGTCGGCTATGCCCGGGCAATGGAGATGGCCATCACCGCCGACCCCATCACGTCCGAGGAAGCCCACGAAGCAGGCATGGTCTCGCGTCTCGTCGAGCCGGGTGAGGCAGTCGAATCTGCACTGGCGCTGGCCGAACGGGTCAGCAAGAACGCTCCGCTTGCGGTCAGCGCTTCGAAGCAGCTCATCAAAGCCGCCGTCGATATGCCCGAGTCTGAATTCTGGGATTTCCAGAACAGCCTCTTCGGCGAAGTCTTCGCATCGAACGACGCGAAGGAAGGCCCAAGGGCATTTGCCGAAAAGCGCCCACCAGAGTGGACCGGCACCTGATTCTTCAAAATTTCGTGGTTTGAACACACAAGGTGTGTTCGGACCACGAAAATTTCGTTCGTCAGCTGGTGGCGAGCTCGAAGGCGCGGTCGGGGACGAACTGTCCGGCTGAGCCAATGCAGCCATCAGCTTCACCTGGGACCTTGACCCACAGATGGGCGTGCACGCCCTGGCTTGGGTTGAGCACCGGGTCGGCGCCGACAGCACGACCCGCTGGGTCGCACCACTCGCCGTTCGATCCGTTGCCGTTGCGGCTGACGTCGATGACCTGGCCGAGGCCAGATGGGTTGCCGAGCTCGGCGAGCACCTGCGCGCCGAACGCTGCTTCGTCACCGGTGGCGTTGTAGTTCGACACATTGGTGAAGAAGCCATCAGCGTCAAGAACGCCAGCGTCGATCAAGCGGCTGGCCATGTCCTTGGGCGACACCCATGACGAATGGCCAGCGTCGAGGTACACCCGACACTGGCTGCACTCCGTCTTGATCGTTACCACCGCATCGCTGATCGCATCGTTGCGGTCGCTGCCAGCACAATCGTTGAGGGCTAGTGCGTCGGGTTCGAGCACGATGATCGCCGGACCGTTGCCGAGGCCATCAGTAAAAGCCGCGATCCACTGTTCGTACTCACCAAAGTTCGCCGCTCCACCTGCGGAGTGCTGGCCGCAGTCGCGGTCGGGGACGTTGTAGGCAACAAGCGCTGGAACCGCGTTCGCGGCGCGAGCTCGGCTCACATAGTCGGCCACGTCTGCTTGGACATCACCGTTCCAACCGCCAAACCACTTTGCGATCGCCTTGCTACCAATGCGGTCGGCAATGACCTGTGCTCGCGAATCGGACGGGTTGTTCTTTGCCCACTGGGCTGCACTGTTGTACGGGTCGGCGAAGAGCTGGCCGCCAGCGAGCGGCCCGTCGGCGGTTGCAGTGGCCGGAGCTTGCGTGGTGTCGGGAACCGTTGTGGTGTCGACGACGGTGGTCGTTGTCGGAGCGGCAGTACTGGACGGAACCTCGGTCAAGCCCGCCGACGATGCAACGTTCGAGTTGGGTGCTGTGGTGACGTCGGTGCCCGGGGTCTGTGAGGTCACCGCCGCTGGAGTCGTTGTTGATGGTGCCGTTGTTGATGTGGGGGCGACACTTGACGTCGTCGGGGCTGCAGCTTCAGCAACGTCCGCGGCAGTTGCTGGAACGACAGTGGTTCCCGCGGGCCTATCCGGCGGAGGCGGCGGATCGTCGGGATGCTCAACGAACGCTAACTGAGGCGGGGGTTGCGATTCTGTGGCGACGTCCTCTTGGCCGCTCGGCGCCGCCGACACATCGACTGCTCCGGCCTCGACCTCAGCGTCGCCTGTCATCCAAAGCGCAATGACAACACCAACACCCACCAAAACCAGCAAGAGCGCGATAACAACCGCGGGACGTTGCTCGAGACGGGCGGAGTTGGGTTCCATGGCCCTATTGGGATCGTGTAACTGGCGCCGCGACTTGATACCTAATCTGGCCCTTTCACAAGTTGCGGCCGGAGACACCAACTCCGGGAAACCGAAGAGCGATCACCTACAACAACGAATCGAGGTTGGCCATGACGTCGTCGATATCGGTTGCCGAGGTATTGCCAAAGGCCAGTTGGCGTCCGTACTGAATGATCGCGGCGGCGATCACCGGCGGTGGCGCCGGAATGTCGAATTCGGCCAGGCGAAGCGTGATGTACGGGAACGGGTCGACGTCGTCGAGCTCGCCGGAACCCGCGAGCTCGTCATTGATGGCGAAGAGCATTCGACCCTTCGGAGTCGCTTGCGCCGCCAGAACGGCACGCACCCACTCGCGAACATCGGCCTGCTCGGCGGTCTTGGCGATACGAACCTCGAGTGCGCCGATTGTGAACTCGGCCACCGCGCGCAGCAAACCCGCACGCGAACCAAAGTGATAGTGGATCGACCCCTTGGTTACCTCGGCATCAGCGGCGATCGTTTCCATCGAGACGGACAGTCCGGTCTTCGTGAAGTTTCGGATCGCTGCGTCGAGAATTGCCCGGCGCGTTGCGTCGCGTCGCTCGGTCTGAGTTGCCACATTTCGACGGTATCAGCGAGGCCCAATCCAAGTCGGATCACACACCGTCAATCGGATAGTTCTTGACTTACTTACCAACGGTCAGTAAGTAATCCATATGGCATACACCTCCCCGGCGGCGTCCCGATGAAGGTCCAATCACAACGACCCTTCGTCTCCACCCTCCCGACAGACGACACCCATCCGTACCGTTCAAAGGCGTGGACCCCTCAAGACACCGAATACGACGCGTGGGACCTCGACGTCGAGGGCACAATTCCAACAGAGCTCGCGGGCGTCTACCTACGCAATACCGAGAACCCGCTCATGCCGGCGATTGGCCGGTACCACCCGTTTGATGGCGACGGCATGCTGCACTCGATGAGCTTCGCCGACGGTGAAGCCACCTACCGCAACCGCTTCGTCCGCACCGCTGGCCTCCTCGCCGAACAAGACGCGGGCGAGGCGCTGTACGCGGGTTTGGCCGAGGCCCCACACAAGACGCTCGCCGACCATGGCTGGGGCGCCCGGACGATGCTCAAGGACGCATCCAGCACCGACGTGGTCGTGCATCGCGGCATGGCGCTGTCGAGCTTCTACCAATGCGGCGACCTGTACCGGCTCGACCCCCGCACGCTCGAACACCACGGCGTCGAAACGTGGGGTGGCGCGTTTCCTGCCGAGGGCGTGTCAGCGCACACCAAGGTCGACGAGAACACCGGCGAGCTGCTGTTCTTCAACTACTCGACCGACGCGCCATACATGAAGTACGGCATTGTCAACGCCGAAGGCGAGCTCGATCACTACATCGACATCCCGTTGCCTGGGCCGCGGTTGCCCCACGACATGTGTTTCACCGAGAACTACGCAATCCTCAACGACTTCCCGTTGTTCTGGGACGACGAAGCAATGAAAGCGGGCTACTACGTGCCCCGATTCCACCCAGACATGCCAACACGAATCGCCGTGGTCCCACGCCGTGGGTCCACCGAAGACATCATGTGGTTCGAGTCTGACCCGACGTTCGTCCTGCACTGGATCAACGCGTACGAAGAGGGCGACGAAATCGTCCTCGACGGGTTCTTCGAAGAGCAACCAGCACCAGAACCCAACCCCGGCGACGACCTCGAGACCATGATGTTCCGTTACCTCGATATGCACCGCATGCTTCCCAAGGCCCATCGCTGGCGCATGAACCTCAAAACAGGCACGTGCACCGAACAGCATCTCAGCGATCGCACGATGGAGTTCCCGATGATCAACCAGCGCGTTGCTGGTCGTCCCTATCGCTACAGCTACAACGCCCTGCCGACCAAGGGCTGGTTCGGCTTTGAAGGCATCGTCAAACACGATGTGGTCACCGGAGCCGAAACCACCTATCAACTACCCGCGGGCGTGTTCAACTCCGAGACGGTGATGGCGCCTCGACCCGGCAGCACCACCGAAGACGACGGCTGGCTCATCACCTTCACCTCCGACATGAACACCGACGAATCACGCTGCCTCATCTTCGAAGCCGAAGACCCTGCTGCTGGACCGATCGCCTCGATCGGGCTTCCCGAACGCATTAGCTCGGGAACCCATGCCACATGGGCCCCAGAGGATCAGCTGGCCTAGCCGACACGGTTGGGAATCACTGCAATTTCGTAGCTGAATATTGCGGTTTCATGACGAATACGGACAGTTGTCCCCCGCTCCCGAGTGGCTATGCGTGTCATTACCGTGCAAGCTTTCGCGGTCGTCATGGTCGCCCCTCCACCAGAACAAAGCGTCCCCGAGGAATTCGTCGCGCCTCGGGTCATCGAGTCATTCGACGAGTACTACCGCCGCGACTATCGCTCGCTTGTCGGGCTTGCGTTTGTCATCACCGGTGACAACGCCGTGGCCGAAGATCTCGTGCAAGACGCGCTGACCGCAGCGCACCGCAATTGGGACAAGGTCTCTCGGTACGACAAGCCCGGGGCGTGGGTTCGACGCGTCCTTGTCAACCGCAGCACGTCTCGGTTCCGAAGGCTCGCCAGCGAGACAAAGGCAACCCTGAAGCTCCGACAAGAGCCCGAAACGACCATCGAGCCAGCCGACCCCCACCTCGAGGTATGGCGAGCCGTGAAAGACCTCCCCAAACGACAAGCACAGGTGATTGCCTTGCATTACTGGGACGACCAGACTCTCGCCCAAATCGCTGACATCTTGGAGTGCGGAACCGAAACGGTGAAGACTCATTTGAAGCGGGCGCGCCAAGCGCTCGCAACTTCGCTGGGCGACGTCTACCTCACCGACCCCGACGAAGGGAGCGACTCAAGATGAGCCCCAACAATCCTCTTGATTCACGGCTCGACTCGGCTTCGACCGAGCTCCGCTCGCAACTGAGCTCGAGCCCCGTTCCAGACTTCGAACCAAACAAACGTGTCGTGGCCCCGGTGGCGGCAATCGTGGCCATCATCATCGCTGTCGGCGTTTTTGCCGCCACGCAATTTGGCTCCAACACCACCGAGGTCGAGTTCCTCGACGACACCGAGCAGGTCGACACGCCACAACCCGACACGCCCGACACCAGCGGCGAAGACGGGTCAGAGCTCACCGCCCCCGAAGAACCCGACAGTGCAAACACGCAAGTTCCAGATACTCCCGGCCCAGGCCGGACCACCACCGAGCTTGTGACCGCCCCCGAAGACGTCGCCATCACCATCGGAATGGACGACACCCAGCCCGCCGCTGACCGGACACGCCCAGCGCTAGGCGAGCAACGCAACGACCCCGCGTACGGCTCGGCGGTCACTCGCATTACCGATGCAGGAGGCCGATTCAACCGTCTCGA
>CALHTB010000088.1 GCA_938038785.1 uncultured Acidimicrobiales bacterium | reverse complement strand
CGTACGTCGCAATGGACATGAAGTCGCCGAAGAGCGTGCCAAATGGTGCGCTGAAAGGATCTTGCTTCTCGCTCATCGACTATTTGTACTCGCTCGGCGCGGCTTTCGCCATGACGCGTTGAAGATGTACGGTCGCGATGATGCCTTCTGCGATCAGCGCAACGAGAGAGAACGGAATCACCACCATCTCGATCGACCGCGCGCCGGTCAACGCCCTGCCGCCCGACGACTGGGCCGAGTTACACAACTTGGTCACGGAAGCATCTGCCGATATCGACGTTCGCGCTGTCGTCATCGACGGCGGCACTGGCAGGTTCTGCGCCGGTGCCGACATTCGGGTGCTCACCGAGCCCCAGGACGAACCCGCAATGATGCTCACCATCGTTGCCGAAGCTGCCCAAGCGATTCGCAACTGTCGAGTTCCGGTTATTGCAGCCATCGACGGTCCTTCTCATGGTGGCGGACTCGAGCTCGCCCTCGCGTGCGACATCCGCATCGCGTCTCCTGCGGCCACGTTCTCTGCATCGGGCGTCAACATGGGTTTGGTCGCCAGCGTTCAATCGCTTGTTCATGTCGTTGGTGACACCCGAGCTCGTCTCATGCTTTTTACCGGCGAACGTTTCGACGCAAAGCTCGCCGAGGCCTGGTCGATGGTGACCGTCGTTGACGACAATCCGTTGGCGGCAGCCATGGCTATTGCCGACACCATCGCGAAGAAGGCTCCCCTCGCCATCGAAGCAGCCAAAACTGCACTGGCTTCGGCCACCGAGATGGACGGCTCGGACCACGGCCAACTCATGACCGAACTCTTCGCGTCACTCGCCGGCACCGAAGACCATCAAGAAGCCATCAACGCCTTCCTCGAAAAGCGCCCCCGCAACTTCACCCGCCGCTAGGCGCTATTGGACAATGATCGGATCGGGCGAGCAGCTGATTTCTCCGCGGTTCTTGCCCTTGCCGTACTTGATGAAGTAGCTGCGCGCTCCGGTCGGAGCATCAGCGTGAAGGAACGAGGTGCTATTGACCTGAGCAACGCTCCCGTCTTGATCCCAAACCTGATAGGACGAGGCTCCATCGACAGCGGTCCAGCTGACGAGCACGCCACCATCTGCGAGCTCAACAACACATGGTGGGATAGGACCGCCACCGCCATCTCCACCGCCGTCTCCTCCATCGTCGCCAGGCACGGTGATCAGTGCAGGGTCACAGAGTGTGGTCTGATTTGCACCGTCGAGCTTGAATCGGACTGCGTAGACGTAGGTGCCCGGGGCGGCATCGGTATCTGTCCATGATGTTGCTCGAACCGTCGTCTGGTTTATGCCGTCGCGGAGCACCGTGTACCGGTTGACGCCGTTGACTCCAACCCACGTGACGACGGGCTGATCGCCGCCATTGAGCTCGACTGTGCAACTGAACACGATCTTGGGTTCAACGGTGAAGGTCGAGTTCGTCGTTGCCGTGTTGCCAGAGGTGTCGGTGGCAGTGACGCTCAGTGCCCATTGACCGTCGGCGAGCGACTGGACTGAAACCGACCACGATCCATCAGCAGCCAGCGTCGCTGGCACATCTGCCGGGGTGGATGCGAAAGTACCGTCCGGCTGGAGCCACGTGTTATTGCTGGTGTTGGCCAGCTGAATCTCAACTGAGCTCACCGCTTCGTTGTCACTCGCGAAGCCTGACACGCCAGTTACCGTTTCAAGGGTGGCGCCGTTACCTGGGAAGCCAATGTTGACCACGGGTGCCGTTGTGTCTTCCCCTACGCCGCCGTCTCCGCCTCCATCGCCGCCGTCGCCTACCGGGAACAGTCCCGATCGGCCAGTGAGCACATCGTTGAAACGATCGCGGTCATGTCCAGCAAGCAGGCCAGCGTCCACGACTGCAAGGTCGTAGACGGCAACGAAGTTGTTGCTGCCCGGATCCCATGGGAGTGCCTGGCCATGATCGGGGTTCAATGCCGCAATCTGCTTACGGAACACCGCGTTGTCCGGGTCGAGCACGCTCGGATTCGACCTGTCGAACGGGTCATTTACGTTGCAGCTGTTTGCCTTGCCAGTCCAGTCAGAGCTAATTCCTCCCTGGGGAATTGGGTTCTTCGGTGCGGCACAGAAGTGCCCGCCCACATAGACCGCCGAGTCGGAAACTGCGAGTGAGAAGACACTCGAGTACATGCGAGCCACCCAGTTGTAGGTCACGGTGGAATTCCCGGCCACTGGAAAGTTGAGTACCGAGTCACAGTTGGGTGGGTTGTCCGCGCCCTGTCCACCGATCACGATGAACGCGTCGCCGGGGTCGATCGCCATATCGCGAAGGCTGTCCAGGCACTCTCGGTCACCCTGTTGGCCACTCCAGTCCACACGCCATCCGGTCAGCGTGGCAGTCGAGCCGCTGACGTCGGCCTTGAATACTGCTTCTCGAACCTCTCCGTTGATGGTCCGACCGAAGTGCATACCAAACAACGTGTTTCCATCGCTTGTGAGCACGACGCCACGGGCCAAGTTCGGTGCGGCGACCGGTAAGCCTGCGTCCATTACGAATCCGGAATCGACGGCACCATTCGAAGCGGAGACCGCGGCGAAGCCGACGCGGGTTTCGCCACGAACCGAGGTGAAGTCTCCGGCGAGAAATACCTTGTCAGCCCGAGCAGCGATGGCGAGCACCTGTGCTGAAGCGGTCGCGGCAAACGACGTGTTAAGGGATCCATCCGGGCGGATCTTGGCAATCTTGCCGACGTAAACGCCATCCCAGGTATTGAACTGGCCTCCGACATAGACACCCGACCCGTCAGGTGCAGCTTCCATAGCTCGAACTCGACGGTCGACCGCTGGCCGGAAGCTCTCGATCAGCGCACCGGAAGTGGCGCTGTACGCGAAGAGATTGGGTTGAGTGATGACCGTGCCATCGGGACGACGTACTTGTTGGAACTCGCCGCCAACAAAGATCAGGTCGCCGAGCTGAGCATGCGCATGCACCGCGCCGTCGAGAACAACCGGTACATCTCGCCGTGGGTCTTCACTAACCACGGCTCCATGCGTTACGGCGCCAGCGCCTGTGGCATAGAGACCAAGAAACACTGCGACAAACAACGTGATGCTGAACGCAGCAAGAACAGGCGCGGTCCATCTCGCAGGGGTGAACATACGTAGCGTCATCGAAAACAACCTTCGCCGCCAGAGCCAGATATGGAGTGTGAACTTACTTCCCCTACGACGCTCACTGAGTGAATTAAGTCGCGTTTTTGATGAAATTAGATTGCGAGACCTGTTAGGTAGGGCGGAAGCTGCTGGTCATGGAGCACCACGAGGTGGTCGGTTGAACGCGTCAGCGCCACGTAGAGCAGGCCGAGGCCGTGCGAGTCCTTGAGAATGTCTGCGGGTTCGACAACGACGACACCGTCGAACTCCATGCCTTTCGCTGCACCAGGGGTGAGCGTGGAGATCTGGCGGTGTTGAACGTCCACCGGCGACATGCTCAAGATGGCCACCCGGCCGTCTTCGACTGCGTCCACCAGTTCGAGCGCCAACTCGACCGCTCGGTCGGTGCCCTGCTCGATTCGTACGGGGTGTCCCGATGAACGAATTGCGATCGGTTGGGTGAGCTCAGGGTCGATGGCTTCGAGCACCGCGGTGGCGAGCGGGGTGATCTCGTCGGGCGAGCGGTAGTTGGTCGACAGGTCGAACCGCGCAATGTCTCCGAAGGAGTCGGGCAGCAGGTCTTCCCAACTTCCACGCTCACCGGTTGTCCGCTGGGCAACGTCGCCCACGATCGTCATCGAATGTCCTCGGGCTCGCCGTGCGATCATGCGCCATTGCATGGGCGTCAGGTCCTGAGCTTCGTCGACAATCACATGACCGAATCGCCAGGCACGCTCTCCTTGAGAGCGCTCCTCGATGGTCATTGTGTTGGCTAGCTCGAGGTAGTCGTCGCTCTCGAGCTCGGCGATTGGGAAGCCGTCGGGGTCGCTGACGACCTCGCCGGTCATCTCGTCCCTGACGGGGTAGGTCTGGTGGGCTTCTTGCTTGAGATGCTTGCCGACCTTGTCGTGATCTATACCCATCTCACCACCCCAACTCTTCGTCGTCTTCGCCCTCGCGCCAAGTCTCGAAGCTCTCCACCTCGACGTCGCTTGGCACGGGGTCGAGCGTCTCTTCGTCTTCGTCGTCACCATCGATGTCGGGGTCGTCGCCCCGTTTCTCGTCGAGGGTGAACACGTCATCTTCGTCGGCGAACTGATGCTCCATGTCGCCGTCGACTTCGTTGGCCTCCGACACGTCACCGAGAAGCCACAACAGCTCGTCGAGCAGTGGAACGTCCGACCGGTACCAGCGCCGCCGCCATAGGTTTCGCTGCTTCACTCGCGGGCGCACCAGCAACGCGGCCGCGTGATCGTCGAGTCCGACCGCCGAACACGACGCCTTTAAGAGGGCGGTCGAACCGAACAAGTCATTGAGCATCTCTTCGGGAGTGAGCACCGGCCAATGCTTCTCGATGAACACTTCGACATCACCTGCTTCGACCAACGCATCTCGAATGTCGTTGCGGCCTTCGAACCCCGGCTCGTGCACTTCGTCGACCAACCGCTCGACGATCAGACGCTTGAACCGACCCGAACCCGCGTTGTGCGTCGACTGGCGCAGCGCCAGGTCTCGGAACGCCCGAAGCTGATCGACGTCGATAGCGACTCGGCGACTGCCATACCAGGCGACCAGTACTTCTTTGGGAAGGCGTTGCCGAGCCTTCACCGCATGCGCCAGCAGGTCTGCCATCTGGATGCTGCCCTTGAGGTTCGCGACCGCATCCGACTCGTCGGGGTCGGTGAGCACACCCGGAAACAGTCGATCGGCGGTTACCGACACGACGCCGCTTTCGCCCAGCGATGGCAACACGTCAGAGATGTAATTCAGGAACTCGGGGCTTGGCCCAACGATGAGCACACCGGTTTCGGCCAGCGCAGCCCGATCGGCATACAGCAGGTACGCCGCACGATGCAGAGCAACGACCGTCTTGCCGGTTCCCGGCCCACCCTGTACGAGCAGCGGGCCTTTGGCCGACGCTCGGATCACGGCATCCTGTTCAGCTTGGATCGTGGCGACGACCGACTGCATCTTGCCGTCACCACGAGCAGCCAGGGTGGCCAGCAATGCCGCCTCACCACGCAGCGACTGGTGGTCGCCAATGTTCTCGGTATCGAACACCTCGTCGCTGTAGTTGGTGAGCTCGTTACCGGTGAAGTGCAGATGGCGGCGATGTGACACCCCCAGCGGTTCAAGCGGGGTCGCCCGGTAAAACGCCTCGGCCGCCGGAGCTCGCCAGTCGATCAGATAGACATCATCGCCATCGATGACGCTCATACGGCCGATGTAGTCGGTGCCGAACTCGTCGGTCGTCATCCGGCCGAACGCCAGGGCATCACCAGCTGACTCGAGCTCGCGAACCCGTTTCCAGGCAAGCAACACTCGGGCCGAAGCCGCACGAGCACTGGCTGCTTCGGCGGCTGCCTCACTGTCTTCGTCACCGAGCTCAGCTTCGGTTTCCCTCGGGCCCTCCTCGGACAACAACGACGCCTCGTCAGCGAGTCCGGTTGCGTAGCGGCGCGCCGACTCGACATGCTCGATGTGCGCGGCCTGAATTCGCTTCACCGCAGCACGTTCGAGCTCGAGTTCATCAGGGGCCGCAGCAGCGGGGAGCTCGGAGGTCACTCCCCTAGGAAACCACCTCTCGAACCAGTTGAGGTGGTCCTACTGAAGAAGTACCGAAGTAGATCTAAGTGGCGGATTAGGGACTGTCCCTAATCCGCCACTTAGAGATGCCAGGAGTCAGCCCACCAGGTTGGCAATTCGGGAATAGGCCCGAGTTCCACCGAAGTTCTCTGCATGAGGCGAGCGAAGTCCTCGTCACTTATACGACCCTTCTGTGCCCGGTCGAGAAGTCTCCTCACTGTCGTCTCGGAGACACCAGTAAAGGCTGCGATTGATGCAATTGAACTTGAGAGCCACTCGTTGGCAAGCAAGCAAAAGAGCTGCAATCCAATGTTCGGGCGACGTGGTTGGTATTCAATGACCTCGGAGGGTGACGCGCAGGAGACCACAGCTAGCGAACGCTGGACGTCGAGCAATGTTGGTATCCAGAGATCGTGCTTTTCGTCTTCGACGAAGTCGGCGAACATCCCGGTCGAGCCGTCAAACAACTCGAGGGTCGGCCCCGTTCCGAGCCAGTGGATGTGCGTCAGGCCAAGGTACGCGCCGTAAGAAGACCACTCGTACGACGCGAGATCCATATCTGCATCCATCGCCAGGGGGTTTCGATGAATGTAGCGCACCACATTTGCGTGGTACGCAGGATCGTTGACCGGCGAAGAGTAGAAACGGTCGGAGAACAGCGGACCGCGCAGCTCATGGCGGTTGTTGAAGTACTGGGTGTAGAGAAACCCGAGCCGGTGCATCGCACGTGCAAGCTGCTCGAGATCAGCCTCCGCCACGATGTGGTAGTGGTTGGTCATCAGACAGAAGGCTTCGACCTCAACCTTGAAGCGCTCGTATAGCTCACTCAAAAGCCAGAGAAAGAACGACCGATCTTCGTCATCAAGGAACGCTGGAAAGTTCCGCGACGTCCGGTTCGTGATGTGGTGTCGTTCGCCAGGGCGGTGGGTTCTAGCTATTCGTGCCATAGCCGCGAAGGTACCGACCAGCTATGACAACCAATCTTGAGTGGCGGATTAGGGACTGTCCCTAATCCGCCGCTTGCGCTCAGATGCAATACTGATGAGCATGGCTCTACTAGGTGGTCTAATCGCAGCTGTCGCCTTTGGCGGTCTCGCCTATTCGCGGGCGGCGCAATCGCCATCAAACATTCGGGCGCTCATCGGTGCGGCTGGAGCGATTGGCGGAATGTGGGTGGGTTACGTGATCGTCAACGGCCTGATCGGCTGAGACGCCGCTGGCTAGCAAACCGAACGCTCCGACATGGCAGACTCTCCGGAGTCTTGTAAGGAGCACAACATGAAGATCGGTTTTATCGGACTCGGCAACGTGGGCGGAAAGCTGGCGGGTTCAATTCTGCGTAACGGGCTCGACCTCACGGTTCGAGATCTGGACAAGGGCGCGGCCCAGCACTTACTCGACGCAGGAGCATCGTGGGGCGAGTCGCCCAAAGAGATGGCCGAAACCTGCGATGTTGTCATCACCTGTTTGCCATCTCCCGCGGCCAGCGCTGCGGTGCTCGAAGCTGACGATGGCCTCCTCGCTGGGTTCAGCGAAGGCAAGGTCTGGATGGAGATGAGCACCACCGACGAGGCCGAGGTCAAGCGACTTGGCGAGAAGGTGAAAGCCGTTGGAGCTCAGCCCGTCGACTGCCCTGTGTCGGGAGGTTGTCACCGCGCCGCCACTGGCAATATCGCGATCTTCGCTGGCTGTGAGCGCGAGACGTTCGAGAAGATCATGCCCGTGCTCAAAACCATGGGTCGTCGCCTGCTTCACACCGGCGACCTCGGGAGCGCGTCGATGCTCAAGGTGATGACCAACTACCTCGCCACCGCAAACCTCCTTACTGTTTGCGAGGCACTAGTGACGTCGAAGGCTGCCGGAATGGACCTCAACACCACCTACGAAGCCATCGCCATTTCCAGCGGTAACTCGTTCGTTCATGAGACCGAGGGTCAGGTGATCCTCAACGGCAGTCGCGACATCAACTTCACCATGGACCTCGTAAAGAAGGACATCGGCCTCTTCCAAGAGATCGCAAACCGCCACGACGTTCCGCTCGAGATCAGCCCTGTGCTGATCGACATCTTCGACGACGGAATCGAGCGATATGGCCAGCGCGAATGGTCGCCCAACATCATCAAGCGGCTCGAAGAAGCCACCGGGCTGAGCATTCTGGCCCCCGGGTTCCCCGCCGAGATGCTCGACGACGAGCCTGAAGAACCCGGCTACGAGGTCATCCCGACAGGAAAGAGCTAACCATGAGCGGTCGCGAGCTGAGCGCTACCGAAGTTGCGGCGCAACGGGCGATGACGCCTGGTGCCGACAACCGAGCGCACTTCAACCACGCCGGCTCGTCGCTGCCGCCCGAGTCAGTGGTCAATGCCCAGCATCGTCATATCGACCTCGAAGCATCGATCGGTGGCTACGAAGCTGCCGCGCAGATGGCCGACGAAGAAGAGGCCGTTTACCAATCGATCGCCACGCTCATCGGAGCGAAGCCGACCGAGATCGCCCGTGCCGAGCACGCGACCATTGCGTGGTTCGGCGCGTTCTGGGCGTTGCCAATGGAAGCGGGCCAGCGCATCCTCACGGTCGAGGCCGAGTACGCCGCGAACGCGGTGTCATTTATCCGAGCCAAGGAACGCCACGGCGTCACCATCGAAGTGCTGCCAAGCACACCCGCCGGCCAGGTCGACCTCGACGCGCTCGAAGCGACCATCGGGCCAGACGTTGCCGTAATGGCAATGACGCACGTGCCGACCAACGGAGGCCTCATCAACCCGGCCGCCGAGGTTGGCCGCATCACCAAAGCGGCGGGTGTGCCGTTCTTGCTCGATGCATGCCAATCGGTTGGACAACTACAGGTGAACGTCGACGAGATCGGCTGCGACATGTTGTCGGTTACCGGTCGCAAGTATCTGCGCGGGCCACGAGGTTCGGGCTTCTTGTATGTAAGCGAGGGCATCCTGCCTCGGCTCAACACCGACCATCCCGATCATCACAGCGCCCACTGGGTCGAGCCCGAGCGCTACGAGCTTCTGCCAAATGCTCGCCGCTTCGAATATTGGGAGTACAACCATGCCGCATGGCTTGGCTTGGGTGCCGCGGTCGATCACGCAATGTCGATCGGGATGGACCGCATTCAGACCACCGTGCAGGCCCGGGCCTCCGAGCTACGCGGCCGGCTCGGCGAGATTGGTTTCGAGGTGCGCGACCTTGGCGAGAACCGGTCGGGAATTGTGACGTCGTCACACTCAAAGATGGGCTCCGCCGATATCAAAGCCGCCCTCACCGAACGAAAGATCAACTCGTCAGTGTCAGCGCCCGATTCCACCTTGTGGGACGCACTGCGCCGCGACCTTCCGCCACTCTTGCGCACGTCGGTGCACTACACAACGACCCCAGAAGAAATCGATCGGCTAATCGCGGCACTTACTGAAATTATCCCCAACTAACCGAGCTTCTCGCCTGGGACTCGAAACATCGCTTTCGGAAAGTACTGAGGAGAGGGAGCGGAGCGGACGACCATGTTGGCGTCCGCGGATCTCGGCGGAAGTTCGAGCGAATGTTAGCCATCAGTGAGCGGAGCTCGCGGAGCGAACCGAGCCGCAAAGTGGGGATCCGAGCGGAAGTCTCGGTGTTTAACTGTCGCCGTCTCCTGATTCGTCGCCTGACGCTTCATCGAGCTCGGCTACGACCTTGTCCTGAGGGCTGTCGTCGGCTGCGTCAGTAGCTGCGCCTGCGCGGTCCTTGACTTCGGCACCGACCGTGTTGAAGGTGGTGACCAGTGCGTCGCGGAAGAGGCGACCCATGTCCTTCACGTCGTCATGAACCGCAGCGTCCTTGGCAGCGTTGCCAACCGAATCAAACGCGTCGTTGAGGCGGTTTGTGATGTCGTCGATCAGCGCCTTGGTGTCACCGGGCTCGCGCGGCTCGGCCTCGTCCTTTTCTTGTTCGAGGTGAAGCTTCAGCTTGAGGCCAAGTGCCTCCGCCTTGCTCGCAACTTCTTTCCAGGACTCCTGCATCTCAGCCATTTGTGTTTCTCCTCATTGGACTCAGCGTTCCTACTGACCAGCGCCGATGAGTGGAAATCTATTCCGTGGGCTAGCCCGTGACCTGGAACATGGCGATGTTTGCTCGATCGCCGGCGTGGTCGTCATCGGCGCCTTCGTAGATGGAGACATCGAGCAGCATGGGTGCAGTGACAAGCCCTGCCGTGGTGAGTTCGGCGAATACCGTGTCGAATCCCATCTCGACGTAGTGCTGGGCATTGATGCCGATGGCGCACACCGCGCTTGGCGAAGCCACCCGCACGAGTTCACGCAAAACGTCAGGCGGTAGGTGGCCGTGGGTGAACGTGCCAACGCTGATGACGCCCATGTACGTGTCGTCCGCGATATCGAGCGGCTCGGTGAGGTCGGCCACGTGAAACGTTCTGTACGCAGGATCGCCAAACACGTTTGTCTTGACCCGGGCGACCTCGATCATTTCAGGCGAAATGTCGATTCCGTCGATTATCTTCTCGCCAACGTCGGAGAGCGCAACGCCCACCACACCGGTGCCACATCCAACATCGAGGATCGCACCGCCGGCCGAACCGCCAGCATCAAGAAACGCTCCGACCACGTTCTCGTGGTACACGTAGCCCAACCCGTCGAGCATGTAGCGGTCGTAGGTTGTTGCCCACTTGCTGTACAACCGGCGACTGTCGTCAGGTGTCTCTAACCCGTAGGCGTCGTCGAGCGTGAAATCACCGTCGTCGTTGTTGATGTGATTGTCGATGTCACCGTCGTCGGCGTTGGGCTCCATTGCCCATTCGTAGCCGAGTATTGGCTACTCGATCCACCCGCGTGCTCGAAGGTCAGCGGCGTGGCTTGCGAACGCTTCGAATCGGGCGTCGAAGTCGGAGTCCTCGGTTAGGTCGATGACCTTGCGAAGATCGAGTGCATCAACTCGGGCAGTCGACGGAGTTGTCTCGCCGCGGGTTCGTGCCTCTTGACGCTCGCGCAACGTCTGCAGCTTGAATTCAACTGCATCGAGTTCGCGATGTTCGGAAACAAAGGATGGTTCTGGGATTGGAGGCGGTGTGAAAACGCGAGCTTCTGGAGCGCTAGCTGTCGGTTCGGGAGTTGTCGTCTGCTCTGCGGCTGACTTCGCTGCGCGTTTGGAGGATCGTCGAAAGAGTGGCACGTGTACCTATCGGAGGTCACCAGAGCGGCATAAGCCATTCGGACTAGTCAATCTTGGGCTTGTATGGGAGCGTTACGCGTCGCACGTGACCGGTAGAACCCTACGATTCCCTTATGGACTCCCCCGTAATCGCAACCGTGCCTCTCAGCATGCAGTGGCCAACACTTGACCCCTTCTTGTTCTGCGCTCACCACAACGACCACTATCCCGCCGGTGATGGTTCGCTGGCGCCAGCAGCCCCTTTGGGCGGTCGGGCGATCGGCCAAGACTTCAGCAACCAAGACGGCTGGAGCATGTATCACGGCTCCAGCGTTCCTGGTTTCCCACAGCACCCACACCGCGGCTTTGAGACCGTGACCTACTGTCGTCACGGGTACATCGACCACTCCGACTCAATGGGGGCGACGGCTCGGTTCGGGCGAGGCGATGTGCAGTGGATGACCGCCGGCGCCGGAGTCGTCCACTCCGAGATGTTCCCGCTGGTCAACACCGATGCGCCCAATCCCACCGAGTTGTTTCAGATCTGGTTGAACCTGCCCGCCGCAGACAAGATGGTCGATGCGTACTTCACCATGTTCTGGGACGAGGACATACCCAAGATCGACCTCGACGGTGGTGGACAAGTCACCGTGCTCGCGGGCTCGCTCGACCAGGCCAACCCGCCTGCTCCCCCACCGAACTCTTGGGCGTCGCGTCCCGAAGCGCACATCGGTGTGTGGCACATTGTGTTGCCCGCACACTCGTCGTGGACCATCCCCGCAACTGCAGCTTCCAGCGGTCGCATGTTGTACCTGTTTGAGGGGTCCGGCCTCGATATCGCCGGAGCCAACTTCGACAAAGACACCGGCATTCAGCTCGTTGCTGACACCGAGGTCACTATCACCTCAGGCGCTGAACCAACCGAGTGTCTGCTCATGCAAGGCACTCCGATCGGCGAGCCAGTCGCCCGTTACGGCCCGTTCGTTATGAACACCCGTGAAGAAATCCAACAAGCCTTCGACGACTACAACCGCACCCAATTCGGCGGCTGGCCATGGGAGTCCGACGACCCCACGCACGCCCCCCACGACGTCCGCTTCGCCATCCACGCCGACGGAACCAAAGACAGCCCCGAGCTGTAACTCCCGGGCTTCGCCCTCCAGCGGTCGGCTCGTCGCTTCGCTTTGGAGCCTCGGCTGCTGCGCCCGAGGCGGCGCCTGGTCGTTCGTCCGTCACTCCCGCACGCGGCAAGCAGTCCTTCGTGCGTATAAGCGACGGACCAGGAGAACCTGAACGCCGTACCACCCAGCGCCGGAGGCGGCGAGCACCGATTAGTGCCCTGACCCCTTTTCGCAAAAAGGGGTCAGAGTGGTTCTGAAGCACCTGGCTTCGAATACCAGCAAAACCCGTGCAGGTCTGCACGCTTCCCCTGGTATTCGACGACCAACAGATGAAAACGAACCTGGTACCTTTTTGCCGAAAGGTACCAGGTTCCTTTCTGCGATAAGGAGCCTGGTACCTACAGTCACACCCTCGCCCGCAGCGGCAGCGGAGCTGGAGCCAGTCAACGCGGGAGCCTGTATACGCATGAAGGAATCGCCAGCTCCGTAGGGAGTGAGGGACGAGCGACCGGTCGCCGCCTCAGGCGCAGCCGCAGAGTGTCCGGAGCGAAGCGGAGGATGCGATTGCCGGGAGCGAGGAACGAGCGGGAAACAAAAACCGCCCGTCAGCACCGCGAAGAGATCACGACGGCCAAAGGGCGGTGTCTTCGTGGAACTGGCTCCATGCGAACCAGAAGGCTTGGTGGGCGCCGAGGTCGTTGCCGTCGGTGTCTTCGGCACGGATACCGCTACCCGATTTCAGGATGCGGATGCCGTCGACTTCGATGGTCTCGCCGCGGTCGAGGGCCGAGACCGCTGAGGCAACGTGGAAGGCGATCGGTCCGTCGTCGGTGATGATGCCGAGCACGTCCTCTTGAATTGGAAGGCGAGGGTCGACATCACCGATGGGAAAGATTGGTCCGTCAGCGTCGCGGTTGTTGCGGAAGTCGAAGTCACGGCCGAGAGCGAGCTCTTCGATGAGCACGTCGGTGTTGGGGTTTTCGGCCTTCCAGTCGGCCCACGTGGAGGTAACCACGGTGTGCTGGTTTAGCTGAACGCCGGTCTCTGAGAGTGGACCGGTTTGCGCGTTGCCAAGGAAGGTGTCGAAGATCGAGAACGTATTGAGGTCGTACATCACCTTGTTCGAACGGCTAAGCAAGCCCGATGTACGAAGCACTGGCCGTTCGACGCCATCTGGAACGTCATCGGTGAACCACACCTGCGCAGCACCACACAACGTGCAGTACGGCATGGCAAAGTCGCGGCCACCAAGCGTGTCGTTGACCATCTCGCGGACTTCCATGATCTGGCGCGGGTAGGCACGAGCTTCGCCGTTGATCACGACGCCGAACACGACGTCGTCGTCTTCGAGCCACGTTGCCTCGGCCGCGGATTCGGTGAGCGGGTTGTCTGCCGCGGGGATGCAGTTGCAGGGTTCGTCGGTCATGTCGAAGCCACGGTCGTCGATGCGAACGCCACCCCACGAAACGAAGCGCCAGTCCATGTTCTCGGATTGTTCGAACAAAGCGCCCCATTCGGGCAGGACTGTCGAGTAGATCGCCCGCTTGGTCTCGGCGTAGTTGGGCGGAGCCGGGATGTCCCACGCGATCAACTTGTCGGTGATATCGCCCCACGCCGCGGTGACCGATACATCGCTGTTGGTCAGCTTGTTGGCACCGTCGGTCAGCCGTTGGGCATCGCTGGCTCCACGGGAGAAGCGGAGCAGATCCATGAGGATCCAGGCGACCCGGGGATCGCCCGACTCACCCAGGAACTCGAGAGCTTCGTTTTGTTCGTCGGTTGGGATGTCAGCGACAACTCCGTTACCGAACAAGATGTCGATCGCTTCGGCGACTTCGGGGGTGTAGTCACCTTCGGGCACCTCGGGTGCTGGCCCGAAGTCACGGACCTCACCTCGAGGTACATCTGCGAGATCGATAGAGGCTGGTGGGCCAGGTTCGCTTGACTCGACAACGGCGGCTTCGCTATCGGTCGGAGCAACGGCATCATCGGCGGTCTCCGAGACGCTCGAACTGCATGATGCGGCGACAACCGCGAGAACAACAAGACCTGCAAGACGGGATGACATAGCTCTAGTAGAGCTCAGGTTCACGTGTTCGACGTGTCCTTTGTGAATCGTTCCGCACAGGTTCACAAGTACGGTCGTCCTAAATCGCATACGATCAAACGATGGATGAGCTCTTCGGTCTTCCCGCCCACCCGCTCCTGGTGCACTTCCCCGTGGTCGCGATTCCCACGTTCACATTGTTGGCCTTAGCAATGGTGTTGGTCCCGAGCTTCCGGGACCGCTTCGGAAAGGTCATAGCCGTGTTTGGGCTGGTTGCTGCGCTCGGCACCATCTTTGCTGCCCAAAGCGGCGAAGCCATGGCCGAGCGGTGGTTCAACCGGGAGCTCGTCGAAACGCACGAGTCACTCGGCGAGACGCTGCGCTTTTTGGTGATTGCGTTGAGCGTCGTTGTAATCGGCCTGGTCGCAAATGCGAAGCGAAGCTCGGCAACGGGCAAGGACCCGGCCTCGCTTTTGTTATCAGCGGGTGTCCTCGTACTCGCTGTGCTTTCGGCGATCTGGACGATCCGCACCGGCCACGAGGGCGCTCGATTGACGTGGGAAAATCGATAGACCACCGCAACTGCCCAGATTTCTGAATAGTCCTTTTCTCCGCCGAGTTAGAACAGTGGACGCACGAAAGGGACTCTGTTGACTCCTCGACGATTACGAACATTGCTGCTCACCGTTGGATTGGTGGCCGCGGCGTGTGGTGGGTCCGACCCGGCCACCGACGCTGTGGCACAACCAGCTTCGAGCACAACATCGACCACACAATTGGAGAGCAGCACTACAACGGCGGCACCCGAAACAACGGCGGCGTCCACCACGACGACCCAAGTCGAATCAGCAGACGAGACAACGAGCACGACCACGACTGAGGCACCAGTCGAGGAGACAACTACGACCGTTGCTCCCACCACAACCACCGCTCCCGAAACGACCACCGCTCCAGAGGCGACTGTGGCCGAGACCACCACGACGACTACTACGACCGCTGCTCCCGAAACCACAACCGCTGCGCCAGAGACAACGGCTGCTCCCGAAACGACCGCTGCGCCAGAAACCACCGAAGCCACGACCACGACAACCGCAGTTACAACCGTGCCCGCTAGCGACGGCCGAGCCATCTTTGCTTCCAACTGTGCGTCTTGCCACGGGGCAAACGGGGAGGGCGGCCGAGGTCCCAGCCTTCAAGGCATCTCGGGCCGCCGCGATGTAGCAAGCGCTCAAGGCGTGGTCAGAAACGGCGGGGGCGGCATGCCGTCGTTCTCGGCACGGCTCTCTGACAATGACATCACAGCCGTGGTCGACTACGTCTTTGCAACCTTTGGCTAGGCGAGCTTAAGAAACTCGTCGAAAACAACCGGGGGCGACGCACTTTGCACCACAGCACCATCTACAGTTTTCATACCAACTAGGAGGGGTCCCGTTGAACCGTCTTGTATTGCCACTACTGCTCATGCTCGCACTGATCGCAACCGCGTGCGGGTCATCAGCCGAGACAACGACGGCCGCCGACGAACCGGCATCGAGCGAAGTCACCGAGGAGACGGCAGCCCCGACCACCGCTGCTCCCACCACAACCGCTGCGCCAGAAACTACTGCTGCCCCCGAAACTACAGCTGCTCCTGAAACTACTGAAGCCGCCGCCGAAGAGGCGCCAGAGGACGACGCAGCTGCATCATCGGGCGACATCGACGCGATGGCGTTGTACGAGGCGCACTGCACCACCTGCCACAAGTCGGACGGGTCCGGAAGTCGAGGCCCAAACATTCAGGGCATTGCCGACAAGCGACCTGACACGAGCTTCGTCATCGAGCTCGTAACGAACGGCGGCAACAACATGCCATCGTTCTCGGCCAAGATGTCAGCCGAAGAAATCGTCGCTGTCGTCGACTACGCCTACGACTCATTCCCAGCCCCAGCAGAGAGCTAACCTCCGCACAGCAATAGGATCGGCGAATGCAGATTGGTTCGATCCGAGTAGCTGATCCCCAGAGCGGCCACGCATCGGTTGCGGCGGCGCGTCTCGCCGGTGATGAGGTGGTGCGTCTTCCCTTCAGTGTTGACGAGCTTCTTCACAACGACCTGTGGAATCTCGCTGCATCCGATTCGCTAGATGGCGGTCCCCACGAACGCCTGCCTATGGCGAACGTCGACTGGGCGCCGCTCGTAGCTCAGCCCAGCAAGATCTTCTGTGTGGGACTGAACTATCGCGAACATGTCGTCGAGATGGGCCGCGAACTCCCGCCTGCACCCACCTATTTCGCAAAGTTTCCCGATGCGCTCATCGGCGCCCATGACGACATCGCGCTGCCACCGGCGCATGTTTCAACGTCGATCGACTTCGAGGTCGAGCTCTGCGTCGTGATTGGAACCGCTGGGCGCTACATCGAGGCAGGCGACGCCCTCGACCATGTGGCCGGCTACACCATCATGAGCGACGTCAGTGTGCGCGACTGGCAACGTCGAACCACCCAGTTCTTGGCGGGAAAGACATTCGAAGCCATGACCCCGGTTGGGCCGGTTCTCACAACCACCGATGAACTCGGCGATGGTCGAGGCCTGGCGGTAACCAGCACGGTCGACGGCGTGATCAAACAAAACTCCACTACCGACGAACTGATCTTCGGCGTGCCCGAGCTCATCGCCGACCTCTCGAAGGTGTGCACCTTGAAGCCGGGCGATCTCATCGCCACCGGTACGCCCAGTGGAGTTGGAGCAGCGCGAACACCACCGGAGTGGCTCGCACCGGGGAACACGCTCGTCACCGCAATTGAGGGCATCGGCGAACTTCGAAACCACTGCACGTCGGCACCAGCGTCGTGAACGCCAACATCTTTGAACTCTTCCGTACCCACTGGTCGGTTGCACCTGATCGCCAGTTTCTCGTCACCGATGACACCTCGCTCACCTACGCCGAGATGGACGAACGCTCGGCACGGTTCGCCGCAGTGCTTCGCAACCACAACGTCACCCCTGGCGAGCGCGTGGTCGTGCAGATCGATAAGTCGATGGACAACGTTGCTATCTACCTGGCGGTGCTTCGGGTCGGTGCCATCTACGTTCCTCTCAACACCAGCTACACGAACGCAGAGGTTTCGTTCTTCGTCGAGGACGCAGCGCCAGCGCTTTTCGTCAACTCGGACAACCTGGCCGAACTCACCACCGAAGCCGACGCAGCCGAGCCGTGGAATCGAGTCGAACCCCGATTAGCCGATGACCTGGCGGCCATGGTCTACACCAGTGGCACGACCGGCCGGTCGAAGGGCGCAATGCTGTCGCACGCCAACCTCACGAGCAACGCCCTCACATTGCACGCGATCTGGCGATTCACGCCCGGTGACGTCCTGCTCCACGTGCTGCCGATCTACCACGTGCATGGCCTATTCGTTGCGCTGCACACCGCGATGCTCAACGCCAGCACCGTGCTCTTCTGCCCGAAGTTCACTGTTGAACAAAGCATCGAGCTACTGCCAGAGGCAACGGTCATGATGGGCGTGCCAACCCACTACATTCGCCTCCTCGCCGACGATCGCTTCGACTCTGCTCGATGCGAGAACATGCGATTGTTCACCTCGGGTTCAGCACCGATGACCGAACAGGTGCACGAAGCGTTCACCGAGCGCACCGGGCATCAGATCCTCGAGCGCTATGGCATGAGCGAGTGCGGCATGATCACCTCGAACCCCTACGAGGGTGACCGCGTGCCGGGCACCGTTGGCTATCCCCTGCCCGGCGTCCGGTTGCGGGTCGTTGCCGATGGCCACGAATGCAGCCCGGGCGAGGTCGGCGTGGTGCAGGTCCAGGGGCCCAACGTCTTCCTCGGATACTGGCGATTGCCCGATAAGACCGAGCAAGAACACGACGGCGACTGGTTCATCACCGGCGACGTTGGCTCTGCGGACACCGAGGGGCGCCTCACGCTCGAAGGACGTTCCGGCGACATGATCATTTCTGGCGGGCTCAACATCTACCCCAAAGAGATCGAGCTCATTCTCGACGACTGCAATGGCGTTCTCGAGAGCGCAGTTGTGGGCCTCCCCGACGACGACTTCGGCGAACGCGTCGTCGCCTTTGTGGTGGCATCTGGGCCCGAGCAACCCCTCGTCGACGACCTCGAAGCCACACTTCGAAGCTCACTCGCATCGTTCAAGGTCCCAAGGTCGTTCCATTTCATAAACGAACTGCCTCGAAACTCGATGGGCAAGATCCAGAAAGTGACGCTTCGACAGGTCGCCCCGGAGTAAATCGTTACCGTATGACAATTTTCATCGAGGCTTAAGTACAGCCAGTACGTGTCGATATTTGATGTGTGGAACGAAGAATTGCACGCCGATACGTCACCGACACGGTGGTGGAGATATGGATCCCTCGCAAGGGCGTCCTTGGCCGCGCAAAAACGGCGGAGGTTCCCGTAGCTGATATGTCGATGTTTGGTGCATCGGTGTATGCCAGCAAGAGCGACAAGCTCGCACGGGGTCAGGTCGTTGAAGTGACGATCGGCAAAGAAAAGACAACAGCCATTGTTCGCTCCGAAAAGCCTGGCGGCGATTCGAAGAAGCTTGCTCGTTACGGACTTGAGTTCATCAAGCCAACCGACGAGTTCCTAGCTGAGGTCCGCCTCATCACCGAAACCTGCCGCCGCATGGTCGGCGAAGAGGTCGGCGAAGAACAGATCTGGCTCCGCAGCTCGTAATTACGACCTCGTTCGGTCGAAGATTCGCAGTAGCTGCCCGCTAGCCACCTCGTTCGCGAACGGACAGGTTTTCACCGCTCCGGTACTCTTGGCGTGATGTGGTGGCTTCCGTGGGAATACGGACTTATCTTGGCCGCTGCCCTTCTCGTTGTTGGGTGGCGAACCGTCCAACAACGCCCTGGACTTGCCGCGCTCGCCCGTGAAGCAGCCGTAATCGCGGCGTTGTACAGCCTGTGGCAATTTGCCGGCCAGCTCTCCGTGCTCGGAATTGACGATGCGATTGCACGAGGCGAATGGCTTTGGGACTTTGAACGTGCCATCTGGCTTCCCGACGAACTGGCATTGCAAAACTTGGTTCGCCCATCGAGTTTCTGGACTCAGTTCTCGAACCTGTACTACGCCATCGTGCATGTTCCGGCCATGGGAGTGTTCCTGTTCTGGCTGTTCCTGCGGCACCGGCCGTCCTATGCAACCTGGCGCAATGCGCTGGCCATCACGACCGGCGCGTGCCTGGTGATTCAGCTCTTGCCCGTCGCCCCACCTCGGCTCACCGACGCCACGGGCATGATCGACACCGGGCTCGAATATGGCCAGTCGGTGTACGGCACGCTCGGTTACGGCATCGCCGGGCAGCTCCAAGCAATGCCGTCCATTCACGTTGCCTGGGCCGCTGTCATTGGCTGGGCGGTGTGGGAAGTGTCGACGAGCCCGTGGCGCTCAGTCGGCCCCGTGCACTTCGCCATCACGTTTGTCGTCGTTGCAATCACGGGCAACCACTATTGGCTCGATGGCATCGTAGCCATGGTGCTGTTAGTTGGTGCTCGATCGATCGGTGCGAAGTTGGCATCGTGGACTGAGGGTCGTGGTGTCGAAGTCAAAGAGGTCGACGAGCCGGTTGCCGTTACGACGTGAAGATTCGTCGGCTGATTCGCTGGTTCGTCGCGCTCGGGTTGACCGCCGTCGTCGCGGCCGCGTGTTCTCCCACCGCTGACGTTGCCTCACCCAGCTCGACGACGGCAACATCGGAGTCAACGACGACTTCGGTGACGCCAACGTCAACAACGACGACGACCCAACCACCGAGCACCACAACGACGGTTCCCGCAGTGGAGGTGCTGACGGGCGCCGACAATCTGGTGGACTCGAACTTTGCGTTGCTCGCCGACAAGCGCGTTGGCCTTATCGCCCATCAGAGCTCACGTGTTGGAGAGCGCCATCTCGCCGACCTGCTGCACGCCGCTCCCAACGTCGAACTCGTGGCCATGTTCGGCCCCGAGCACGGGGTGCGCGGCGCTGCTGACGCGGGCGAGTACGTCGACGATGCAATCGACCCCGAGACCGGCGTCCCGATCTTCAGCTTGTTTGGGCCAACACGCCAACCAACCGCCCAAATGCTCACTGGCATCGACGTGTTGGTCTACGACCTCCAAGATGTCGGCGCTCGCTACTACACCTACATCTCGACGATGGGCCTAGCCATGCAGGCCGCCGCTGCGGCCGACATCGACTTCGTCGTACTCGAGCGCCCGAACCCACTGGGCGGGCTCGTCGGCGGCGGCCGGCTTCTCAAGGCAAACATTTCGTTCGTTGGGCAGTATCCAATCCCCGATACGTACGGCCTGACGTCGCTCGAGCTGGCGCAGTTCGTGAAGGACAACCAGATGCTGGCCGGGCTCGACGACCTGCGTCTCGACGGCGTCGAGCTCAGCGGGTGGGATCGTTCGATGCGTTGGGAAGACACGGGCCTGCCGTGGATTCCGCCGAGCCCGGCGATCACCACGCCCGACACCGCGCTCCTGTACCCCGCAACGATCTACTTCGAGGCAACCAGCCTCAGCTATGGCCGGGGCACAGAGATGCCCTTCGAAGTACTTGCCGCTCCGTGGCTCGATGCCGAGGCCATGCGCGACGAGTTGCTTAGCCGCAACCCTCCCGGCGTCGACTTCACCGCCACCACAATCACCCCACAGATGTTGCCCGACATGACCGTCGAACCCGCCTACCTCGGCACCGAGCTCCCGGCGGTGAAACTCACCGTCACCGACGCCGCGGCAATCCGTCCTAGTGAGCTCGGCGTCGACCTTCTCGACGTCGTGTTCGCCCAGGCCCGGGCCCAGGGCGTCGACCCGTTGTCTCGGCCCGAGTGGCTCGATCAGCTGTCGGGCTCAGACCTGCTGCGCCGCGGCATCGCCGGGGGCGAGCTGAGCGCCGGTGAGATCGTCAAGCAGCAACTCGTTGAGCGCACCAACCTCGAAGCGCTTCTCGCCGAAGCCCACCGTCACTAGAGGCACTGGCACTAGAGGCACTGGCGCTAGCTATGAGCACGATTCCTAATTTCCTACACTTCAGCAGCTAAACTTCCGAAATAGGTTGAATATCGGAAGGGTAGCCATGAGCGGTGAATGGACAACGTTCGACTGGAACGGCCGCAAGGCGAAAGCCTGGATGCCCGACGCGCTCACCGAACGGGCATTCTCCTTCAGCGAGGCAACAGTTCGTGCCGCCGAACAAGCAACCGCCGCCCTTCACCAGGCAGACGACCAACTCCCCACAAACTGGGAGCCTCTGGCACGTTTGCTTCTGCGCACCGAGGGTATTGCGTCGTCAAGCATTGAAGGTTTGCGTGCCCCACTTGTCGATGTGGCGGTCGCCGAACTTACCGAGGTTGCCAACAGTGCCGACTGGATTGCCGACAACCTCAGGGCGGTGAGCAGCGCCTTAGCTTCTAGCGGGCCGCTCACGATTGCGCTGCTTCATTCGTGGCACCGTCAGCTCATGGGCCATTCACCGCTCGAACCATCGATGATCGGAGCCTTTCGAACAGCACCCAGCTGGATCGGCGGCACGTCTCCGTTGGACGCTTCGTCCGTACCTCCACCGGCATCGGCTTTGCCCGAACTCATGGCCAACTTTGTCGCCTATGCAAACAGTGAGTGGCACGACCCAGTGACGCAGGCGGCCCTTCTGCATGCGCAGTTTGAAACTATTCATCCGTATGGAGATGGAAACGGTCGACTCGGGCGCATTCTGATCGGCTGGCTACTACGGCGCCGAGGAGCAATCGTCAAACTCCCTCCGCCTATCAGTGTTCTGATTGCTCGAGACCCTGGTGGCTACATTTCGGGGCTTCACTTGTTTCGGGAGGGGCCGGTGGACCCGTGGGTCCGCTGGTTTGCCGACGTCACCCACGCTTCCGCGAATCGATCGACAGCAATGATCGGCCATATCACGAACACCTTGGATGAGTGGGAACAGCAACTCTCTCAGCTGCGTGCTGACTCCGCAGCGCGTCGGATCATCCCGTTGCTCCCCCAATTCCCCGTCCTTACCGCAACCACGATCGCCCAACAGCTCAACGTTTCAGACCGGGCAGGTCGCGTCGCGCTCGAAACACTCGCCGAACACCAGATCGTCGAACGAGTAGACATCGAGCACCGAGGAGCGGGACGGCCAGCAGCTCACTTCGCCGCCACAAAACTTCTCACAAGTACGGCCGGCTGGGACTGAGCTAAAAACGCAACCTCAGCGGTGTTCACCACCGACGTGGTCGGACCGTTGGTCTCCTGCGACGCCCACACGGTGTTGAGTAGCGCCACGGTCTGCGAGGCGCTGGGCAACGCATCCGTTGATGCGTCGTCGGTGGTGTGAGCGTCAGCGACGAGCGTCGTGTCGTAGCCATGTTCGAGGGCGCCGTGCAAGGTCCACCGCACGCAGAAGTCTGTCTGTGTTCCGGCGACGACGAGATGACCAACACCGTGCTCGGCGAGCACCGCGTCAAGGTCCGTATTCGCAAACGAGCTGCGCAGCTGTTTGTGGATGATCGGGTCGTTGGCATCGGGTGAGAGTTCAGCGTCGATCTCCCAGCCGTCAGATCCGTGCGGCATTTCGTCATCGTTGTGTTGCACCCAGATGACCGGTGTATCGGCGGCACGGGCAGCGTCGACCAGGTGGTTGATGTTCCCAAGCACGTCATCACGGTTGGGTGCGTTCGCGATCACCGCTGTCTGAACATCGATAACTAAAAGAGCAGTGCCTGTCTGATCAGCATGTCGAACCATGCCCGCGACCATACCGAACTTCTTGTGTGGGGGTTTGGGCGTAACGTTGGGTATGGGTTCACTTGGGCTGATCGGTGCGGCAGTTTTGGCCGCGGTCGCCCTCGTCGTTGGTCGTGTGCCCAAGCTCGCCGATTCTGAGCGAAAGCTGCAGCTGGCGTCGCTCGTTGGTGTTGTCGTTGCAATGTCGCACGCAATTTGGTTGCTCATCGAAGCAAACCCGGTGTACGAGCTCGTCGTCGACCACACTCGCCCTGGCCTCGGGGTGGTGAGACGGGTCATGGGCTTGTGGGGAGGTTCGGCTGGGTCGCTGCTGTTCTTCACGTTCGTCGTTGGCAGCGTTCTCGTTGCGGCCCCGGTAGTTCCTCGGCTGCGTGCAGCGACATCGGTGGTGCTCTTTGCGCTCACTGCTACCTCGGCGTTCGCCGCGAACCCGTTTGAGAAGCTCGACAACCCGGCCATTGCTGGTTCGGGGCTCAGCCCGATCCTTGAGCACTGGGCCATGATCATCCACCCACCACTGCTATACCTCGGGCTGGCCTTGGCGCTGGTGCCTGCGCTCGTCGAGCCCGCGTTGCGCCGCCGGTGGGCGATGCCCGCAATCGCCGTCCTCACAGTGGCGCTGGCACTTGGCGGGGCCTGGGCGTATGTCGAGCTCGGCTGGGGCGGTTGGTATGCGTGGGATCCGGTCGAGAACGCCGCTCTCATTCCGTGGCTGCTTCTGGTCGGCAGCATTCACGTCGGCCCATCTCACCCCGCGGCGCGGTGGCTGTCGGCGTTGGTTTGGCCCACCGTCTTTTGTGGCACGGCTATGACCCGAACGTCGCTGCGCACAAGCGTGCACTCGTTTGCCAACAGCGAAGAGCTTGGTTGGTTTCTGTGGCCTCTCGCAGCAATCGTCAGCGTCGGCGCGCTCGCAAGCGCTGCCTCTCGGAAAATCTGGAGGCTGACACCTACGCAGGACGTAGGCCTCAGCCTTCAGAACTCGTGGCGGATGGTCATGCCGCTTGTGGTCGTCTCGTACGCGGCTGTCGTCGTTGCCCTTGGAACCTTCCGACCGTTCGTGCCAGGCGACGGCACCGAAGGGACGTTCTACAGCCGCTACCTCTTCCCTGCTGCGATCATTGGTCTGGTTGGCCTTGGCATTGCCCCGCGACGCAATAGCTCACCAAGCCGTTTGGTCACCGAAGGGTTCATCGGCGGATTCGCGGGCACGGCTGCAGCCGCACTTGCTGGCACAACCAGCTGGTGGCAGCTCACCTTTGCCGCGGCCCTCGGCGCCGCAATCGTCACCACGGCGGCTGGCCCACGACAGCCGGTGTCTCGGGTGTTGGCCCACGTCGGCATGATCCTGGTGCTCGCTGGTGCGCTGGGCGGAACCGCTTCGATCTCGCAGACCTTCCCGCTCGACAAAGGCCAGAGCATCGAGGTTGGCGGACACACCATCACCAACCAAGGCATCGACTTCACTGACGGACCACCCCCGGTCATCACCGCAACCGTCGACGTTGACAGACACCGCCTGAACCCAGCACTGACCGTCTACACCGAACGGGCGCTACGGCTACCCGAGGTTGCTACCAAGCGTTGGATCCACGAAGACGTGCAGCTCATCATCCGCAACGCAAACGATGACGGCAGCGTCGTGCTCACCGCAAACGTCGAACCACTCACCCAGCTCGTGTGGCTCGGCGCATTACTCGTTGGTGCCGGAGCGCTGGCTGGCACGCGCTGCCGTAGCAACGGTCAGCCGTCCCGGTTCTCACGACGAGACTTGAGCAACTCGTTGACCGTCAAGGCCGACTGAGACGGCGGCGCAGCGGAAGCATCGGGTGCAGCGGGAGGGTCGGGTGTGGTTGGCTTTGCGCCCGCCGATGGGGCGGGTGGGCCGGTGTAGCCCGTATCGGGGCGTCGTGTTGGGGGTGCCTCCGCCGACTGTCCACCTGCCGAGACCTTGTCGCCGCGTAGCGATCGGATTCCCTTCTTCTCGGGTTCTGGCACCGACGGCGCTGGGGTGGCCGCGAGCACTTCACGCTTGCCGCTCAACCACAGACGGCTAAAGATCGCGGCCATCAGCCACGCGAGGGCGCTTGCCAGCAAGAACCATTGCGCGAGCGAGATGCTGCGACGGCCGGCGACGAGCCCTTCGGCGTCGAAGGCGTCAGCGGCCGCAATTGCTCCACGTCCACCCGAGACCTCGCTTAGCCGGGCGAGCAGCGCTTCGTTGGCGGGGCCGGGGCGATACTCAGCGGCGTAGGACACCG
>CALHTB010000087.1 GCA_938038785.1 uncultured Acidimicrobiales bacterium | reverse complement strand
CGATGAGGACTCAACACCAGACGGGACTCAAGCAAACGACGCCCAACCAACCGGTCCTGGCGCACCAGGTGACGGAGTCGTCACCGGTGACGGCACCGGCGCTGACCCCGAGACCGGCGACGAAGACGACCACGACGTTGCGGGCATCCCGGTCTATGACCTTGAGCTGATCAAGACGCCGGGCGCACCTGCGCTCGACTTCTCAACGACGCCTCCGACCGCTTCGTTCGATATCACCGTCACGAACCAAGGTCAGACCGATGTGTTCTTGGTCGATGTCACCGAGCATCCACCCGCTGGCCTCACATACAACTCGATCAGTGTGAGCGGAACCGCTTCGGTTGCCGATGCTTCGCCAGTGTTCACGATCGATTCGATCCCGGCCGGTGAGTCGGTGACGTTCACGTTGACCTACGACATGGACCTCTCGCAGGCTCCGTTCGAGAACGCCGCCGAAATCTCGGCGTTTGATTCAGACGACGATCCGAACAATCCAGCCGATCCCTTGGCCGTGGACATCGATTCGACCCCAGGTGACACCAACACCGACGATGTCATCGATCACGACCAGCAGGACTATGACCCTGACGGTGATGGCAACGTCAACGAGGCAACTCCAGGTGATGAAGACGACCACGACATTGAGCTGTTGTCTCCGTACGATCTTGCGCTGCAGAAGACCATCGAGTCCGCAGTAACGCCGCTGAGCCCGGATGGTTCGGTGACGATGCTGATCACGGTTACGAACCAGGCAGCTCCCGTGTCGACGGTCGATGTGATCGACTACATCGATCCGGCTATGTGGCAACCATTCAACGCCTCACTGAACCCCGACGGTTCGGTGCATGCCGACTCCACCGCTGCTGGTGCGTTTAGCTTCGCGTGGGATAACAGCGATCCGTTGAACCCAGTCGCTTTGGTGACCCCTGATGCGGGTGATCAGGTTGGGTTTGGCGAGACGGTTGTCGTGCCGATCACGTTGCAGCCTGTCGATGGGTTTGCCGCGGTTGCGCCGTTGAAGAACGTTGCCGAGATCTCGAACTTCGACAGCGACGAGGACCCAGACAACGGTGATGCCAGCGATGGCACCATCATGGATCTCGACTCGACCCCCGATGTTGACGGCACCGATGACGTGCAGCCGTTGAACCCAGGTGATCCTGGTGATGACGAGATTGATGGCGACGGTTCGGGATCAGACCCGGTCACTGGTGACGAAGACGATCACGATCCGGTGTTTATCCCGGTGTACGATCTGGAGCTCATCAAGACCCCTGGTTCTCCGACCTTTGATTTCTCGACGACGCCACCAACGGTGACGTTCGACTTGACGGTCACGAACCAAGGCACCGAAGACACCTACCTGATCGATGTCACCGACTACGGCGCTCCAGGCCTGACGTACAACGCTGGGGCTACCGCCGCTGCGTGGACGGCCGCTGCCCTTAGTGGTGTCACCGATGCAGCTCCAGTATTTACGATCGCTGGACCGTTGGCTCCAGGTGCGAGCGAGACGATCCCTGTCGTGTACGACATGGACCTGACGCAGGCTCCGTTCACCAACGCCGCCGAGATCTCGGCGTTTGATTCAGACGACGATCCGACCAACCCGGCCGATCCGTTTGCGTTCGATGTTGACTCGACCCCCGATGGCAACAACGACGATGACGTGATCGACCACGATGTTCAGGACAACGACCCTGATGGCGATGGCAACCTGAACGAAGCCACCCCTGGTGACGAGGATGACCACGACATCGAAACTGTTTCCCCGTTCGACCTTGCGTTGCAAAAGACGTTCGTGTCTGCCGACCAACCGTTGTTGCCAAACGGTGCGGTGACGATGTTGATCACCGTCGAGAACCAGTTGGCTCCTGTAGCGACGATCGATGTGATCGACTACATCGATCCCGCTATGTGGCAACCGTTTGACGCAGCGTTGAACCCCGATGGCGCTGTAGACGCATCATCGACGGCAGCTGCAGGATTCAGCTTCAGCTGGGACGCAATCGACCCACTCAACCCGGTCGTCACGGTCTCCGCTGACACCAGTGGTGACGTGATTGGTCAGGGTGAGACGGTCGCTATTCCGATCGTGCTTCAACCTGCTCCAGGGTTCGATGCAACCCAACCATTGGTCAACAAGGCCGAGATTTCGAACTTCGACAACGACGAAGATCCAACGAACGGTGATGCCAGCGATGGCACGCTCAGCGACATCGACTCGACCCCTGACACCACCGATGGGAACGGTCCTGGTGAAGGTGCCGATCTCGTCGATGATGCGCTCGATGGCGATGGCACACCTGGCAACGATGAGGACGATCACGACCCCGTGATCATCCCAATCATGGACCTGGCGTTGCGAAAGACGTTGGATCCATCGACCGAGTTCCCAATCTCGGTTGGCGCTCCGGTGACGTTCTCGATCGAGATCATCAACCAAGGCTCCACCCATGCGTCGAACATCACCGTGACCGACTATGTCGACCCGGCAATGTGGGACGCGTTCGACCCTGCGTTGAACCCCGCTGGTGCCAGCTACACGTGGGCTGCAGCCGCAAATGGTCAAGACGGTGAAGTCACCGTGACCGGACCGGTCGCTCCAGGCGAGACGGTCATCGTGCCCGTCACGCTCATCATTGCGAGCGGTGCAGATCTTGAGGCGTTGTCGAACACGGCCGAGATATCTGCAGCTACCGCAACCGACGCAACCGGTACCGAGATCACGAATCCTGACGGATCACCGGTTCTCGACATCGACTCGGTACCAGATGCCGATAACTCAGATCCGTTGACCGACGATGTCATCGACGGATCATCAGGCGACGAGGACGACCACGACATTGCCTTGGTTGCTCCCCCGACCTACAACCTTGGTAACCAGGTGTGGTTCGACGAGGACAACAACGGCATCCTTGATCCTGACGAGACACCATTCGCTGACGTCATCGTCGAGTTGTTCCAAGACGCCGATGGCGATGGCTTGCCCGACGATCTCAATGGTGACGGCATCATCGACTCGAACGATGCCATTGCGACCGACACCACTGGTCCTGATGGTGAGTACTTGTTCACCGATCTGGCGCCAGGCGATTACATCGTTGGTATTGGCCCATCGAACTTCGATCCGGGCGGATCGCTCTTTGGCACGCTGCCATCTGATCCGGTCTCGGCTGACCCGAACGACGATGTTGACGATGACAACAACGGTGCCGCTGGACCACATAACTACGTGTGGTCCGGACCGATCACGCTCGACGACGCTGAGCCTGCTGGTGAAACCGGGTTGAACAACGACCCGAACCATCCAGACACGCTGTCAAACCTGACGGTCGACTTCGGCTTCCACATGCCGGTATTCGACGTTGCGTTGGAGAAGACGTTGGCTGCTGGCCAGTCGAGCTCGATCAGCGTGGGTGACGATGTCACGTTCACGATCGAGATCCTCAACCAAGGCAACGTCGACGCAGCCGATGTCGAGATAATCGACTACCTGCCATCATCGATGACCCTGAACGATCCCGACTGGACTGCGAACACCGACGGCACTGCGACCACAACGATTGCTGGCCCAATCGCTGCTGGAACCTCAGCAACCGTTGACATTACGGTCACGGTGAACTCGGCCGGCGACCTGAACAACACCGCTGAGATCACCTCGGCGAACCCGGTCGACGTATTGGGGGCAACGATCCTCATGCCGAACGGTCAGCCTCTGCCCGATGTTGATTCGGTCGCCGACGCCACCAACGACGACACGCTCGACGACGGCGTCACCGACGAGAACGGACTCGCCGGCGGAGATGAGGACGACCACGACATCGCTTCGGTGACCGTTGCTGCGGCGACTTCAACACCAACACCACCTCTTGCGTTCACCGGACGCGAATCCAACCAGCCAGTCAGCATTGCGTTGGCAATGCTCGTCTTCGGCCTCCTCCTCGCCTGGTGGGCAGGACGACAAGACGAAGACGAGGTCTTCGCCGAGTAACAGCAACGTCTCGAACGAGTAATGGGCCCGACCACAAGGTCGGGCCCGCTCTCGTTTTCGTCTCAGCGTTCAATCAGGCTGGCTCGATCGCGGCTGCATGCGATGTCGTCATTCGCAAAAATCCAGCGAATCTTGCAGCATCACAATTCATACTTCCCTTGGTTGGCGCATCAAGTGTCCCCGATCCACCCCGATTGAGCGGTAAGCCCCGACTGCCCAAGGACTTCTAATGGCCGTATCAACGTTCAGACTCTCAACACGAGTGTGTGTTGGGATGCTCTTGGTGATCGCAATGGTCGCCTCCGTCGTCGCTTTCAACCCAACAACCGTTGGAGCACAATCTCAAAACGAGTTGTTGGTCTCGCTTAGCTTCGATGGTCAATCGTTCACCGGCGATGACCCCCTCGACCCCGGGACCGGGATCACACCGGACCATACGCCCGGCCAGGACGAGCGAGGGGACAACGGTGTGGTCCGGACGTTCGATCTTGTTGGATACCGCGTCGATTACAACGTGAACGAAGCCGCTCAGACCAATGCAACGATCAACCTTACGTTGCCACCCAACATGACGTGGGTCCCGCCGCAGTCGACGATCGACCCACTGACGTTCCCCTTTGGCATGTTTGCTGGCTGTCGTCCCGGTTCGACAATCACGTCATCGAACACGGTCTACAGCTTTCCGGCGCCGATCGACGCCACCGTGACAGGCACCAACGACATCTTGACCTGTGTGGTCGATGACGACGACCACGAGGGAAACAACGGCACGATCTTCCCCGTCGCCCAATTGCTTCTTGATATCGACGGGCAGACCAAAACGCTGGCCGGGTCGCTCGACACAACCGAGCAGCCATGCAGTGGCGGCACCGTGTGCTCAGGAACCGTCGACGTCGAATCATCGGGCGTTCCTTCGGCCAACTTCCAAAAGGGGGCCCCGGTACTAAACAACGACGGCGATGTCGTCGGCTACGAAGCAAACGAATGGTTCCCCCAGCAGCGCAACGGCGTCGATGGCTGGGTCAGCATTTGGTACATCAATTTTTCTGCTGGTACGGGATCTCTTGGATCATCACCGCTCGATGACAGCTACCCAATCTCGTTCTACGATCACTTCTGGGATTCGACGCTTGGAACCGTCCTAGCCACCGATACTGGAGATCTCACCGGAACCTCGATCCTTCCGGGTGGCAGAAATGTCTGCGGCGCCCTCGACAGCGCTCCACCTCCAGCAACTGCAGGAACGTGGTCGTGCACCGATGTT
>CALHTB010000086.1 GCA_938038785.1 uncultured Acidimicrobiales bacterium | reverse complement strand
GATCACTCGCTGACATCCTGCTCGAAACCGACGCCGAAGTTCGGCGACGCCGCGGCTAAACGCCCGCACCAATTCTGCAATACCTGTCTTAGGGAGATCTGATCAACATGTCGCTTTACGAACGCCTCAACGGAGCCAACGAAGCAGCGGCTGGCGCCGGCGGTGCAGCCGCTGGTGGCGGAGCACCGCAGAACCCGGCCCAAGGTCAAGCGCCCGCGCCTCAGCAGCAGGCTGCCGCGCCGGGTCAACCAGCAAATGGTGTCCAAGAACTTCGCCTTCGTGTCCACGGTCGTCTCATCGACGACCTCGGTTCGATGCTCTACGACAGCGACATGCCCGAAAGCGAGCTCAAGAAGCTCGTCTACGGCAAGCTCGAACAGGCGGTTGCCGAGGAACGTGTTCCTCTGTCAGCGGCTGACAAGCAGCGATTGATCGAATCGATCGCGAATGATGTTCTCGGCTACGGCCCTATCGAACCGCTCCTCAACGACGAGAGCGTCACGGAGATCATGGTCAACGGACCGAACTCGGTTTACGTAGAGCGCTCGGGTAAGGCTGGAGTTGCTCCGGTTAAGTTCCTCGACGAGAACCACCTTCGTCGAGTGATCGAGAAGATCGTGGCTCAGGTTGGTCGTCGTATTGATGAATCGTCTCCGCTTTGTGATGCTCGTCTTCCTGACGGTTCACGTGTAAACGCGGTTATCCCTCCGCTCGCTATTGGTGGCCCATTCCTCACCATTCGTAAGTTCTCGAAGGACCCGCTCGGTATCGAGGATCTCATTGGCTTCGGCACGCTTACTCCTGCTGCAGCACGGTTCTTGCAGGCCTGCATTATTGGCAAGCTCAACGTCATCATCTCCGGTGGTACCGGTTCTGGTAAGACCACCACACTCAACGTGATGAGCTCGTTCATCCCCGAGGGCGAACGAGTGATCACGATCGAGGATGCGAAGGAGCTTCAGCTTCGCCAGGATCACGTGCTCTGTATGGAGTCACGCCCGGCAAACGTCGAGGGCAAGGGCGAGGTTTCGATTCGTGACCTCGTAAAGAACTCGCTACGTATGCGTCCCGACCGAATCGTTGTTGGTGAGTGTCGTGGAGGCGAGGCATTGGACATGCTCCAGGCCATGAACACCGGTCACGATGGCTCACTCACCACGACTCACGCGAACACCCCTCGTGATGCGATGACCCGTATTGAAACGCTGACGATGATGGCTGGCTATGACCTGCCTATCAAGGCAATTCGTGAGCAGATCTCATCTGCTGTCGACCTCGTCATCCAGATCGGCCGTCAGCGTGACGGCTCCCGTAAGATCTCGCACATTACCGAGGTTCAGGGCATGGAGGGCGAAGTCATTATCCTTCAGGATATCTTCCTCTTCGACTTCGCAGCTGGCGTTGGCGAGGATGGCAAGCTCATCGGAACGCTTCAGCCAACTGGTGTGCGTCCCAAGTTTGCCGAGAAGCTTGCAGATCACGGCATCAAGCTCGGCGCCGAGGTCTTTACGCCCAACCGGAGGGCTCGCTAATGAGTACTACGCAGCGGAGCGCTGCTCCGAGAACCCGAATGCGCGCGTTCGGTCTGTTTGCAGTCATCGCAACGATGCTTGCACTTCTGGCCGCTCCGCTCGCGGCGCAGACCGGCCAAAGTCCGGCTACGCCAAACAACGTGGACTTCGAAGTGTTGCGAGTCGACCTTCGTGATGGTGCCAATGCTGTCGTGATGCGTCCCGGAGCGGTGCAGGACGAAGAAGCCGGCAACGAGGTTCTCATCACGATCGACGGTGAGCAGCAGAGCGTTGCAGCAACCCCGATTCATCGATCTCGAGTGTTGGTGAACACGATCTTGGTCATCGACAACTCGGTGAACGCCGACGCCATTGCAGGGTTCGGCAACGTCCAATCCGCAGCCCTGGCTTACCTCGACAATATTGGTTCGAGCACTCGAGTGATGCTCGTCGAAGCTGGCAACGGTAGCGACGACACCCGCGCTCTTGTTCCATTCACTACCGACCACGCTTCGGTACGTTCTGCGATCGAATCGATGAGTGTTCAATCGTCTGCGGTGACGTGGAACGCGATCAGTAACTCGGTCCCGGCTTTCGCGTCGCAAGGCGATGGGATCCGAAATGTCGTTGCGTTCGTTGGTAGTCCAGGCGCCGGTTCGTCCGTGTCAGACCAGGCCGCCAAGGGCAACCTTCTCTCATTCAACTCGTCGTTGACAGTCGTCGCTCCCCAGGCAGCCAACCTCAATGTTGCGCCATTCGCTGCGGTCGCATCGGAACTTCGCGGCGGAGCGTACTTCCGTGGAACTCCCGAAATCTCTATGGCTGACGCTGGCAAGCTCGCTGCGCAATCGCACGAATCTATCGTTGTAGCCGCCCTCGATACGTCGCTGATCAGCGCCGGTGGCCCCGATGCAGAAGCAACGAGCGCCGTGACCGTGAGCTACCAAGGCAATAGCGAACGAGTGCGCCTTGTTCCCGACGGCCTCTCTGCTGGTGGCGGCCTTCAAGCGCCTCCGATTGTCGAGACCTCACGCTTCGCGGTGCTCCAAGGCAACACCGTTGCTCTCATTGGCATTGGCCTCGCTGTTGTTGCGGTACTTCTCTTCTCGTTCTCGATGATGCAGATCTTCGCTGGCACCGATGACTCTCTTAACTCGACCTTGTCGGTGTACGGATCTCAAGACCGAACCGAAGAAGAACGGGTCGCTGACGAGGCATTCCAGTCGCAGCGTTCAAAGATCATCGAACAGGTGGTTGAACGAGCCGAGGAAGCTGCCGCTTCACGAGGCGACCTGACCAGCACCACTTCGATGCTCGAAAAGGCGGAGATCCCGCTTCGAGTTGGCGAAGCAATGACCATTCAGATCGGCCTGATCATCGCTGCGCTAGTCCTTGGCTTCGTCATTGCCGGCCCATTCCTGGCCCTGGCTCTTGCGATCCCTGCGGCCATCCTCCCGATCATGTACATCAAGTTCAAGGTCAACCGCCGCTCTAAAAAGCTCGAAGCTCAGCTTCCGGACACACTCAACCTGCTCGCAAGTACGCTCAAGGCCGGCTACAGCTTTGTGCAGGGCATTGACGCTGTAGGCAACGAGGCCGAAGAACCACTCGCTGGAGAGTTCCGCCGCACCGTGAACGAAGCTCGCCTCGGTAAGGACCTCGACCTTGCCCTCGACGATCTTGCTGAACGCGTTGATTCGGTCGACCTTGTCTGGGCGATCGTGGCCATCAAGATTCAGCGTGAAGTTGGCGGTAACCTCGCCGAGCTGCTCAGCACGGTGGCCGACACCATGACGTCACGCTCTCGACTTCGCGGCGAAGTTTCCGCCCTTACCGCAGAGGGCCGTATGTCGGCCATGGTGCTTCTGGGCCTGCCCTTCGGTGTGGGCGCGGCCATGTACTTCATGAACAAGCCATACATCTCGACCCTGTGGACAAACACCCTTGGCTACATAGCCATGGGCGTCGCACTCATCAGCATGGTCTGCGGTGCGCTCTGGATGCGCAAGATCATTGACATCGAGATCTAACGGAGAACGACTATGAGTACCATTTTGGATCTGTTAGCCCCCATTGCAGAGACGCTTGCACTGCCACCACAAATTGCCGTTCTGCTCGCAGCCGCAGGCATTGCCGGCCTTCTGTACACCGTTGGATCTCGAAGCGTCGAGCAAGCTGAAGCTCGCGACACCCTTCGCCAAGTCGACGGATACGACGTGTCGGCAGCCTCGGACGCTGGCATCATCGACGAGTCAGATCTCAACGGTTCGTTTATGGACCGTGTTGGCAAGAACATGTTTGTCAACGTTGGCGACTTCGGTCGTAAGCTCACGCCCACCGGCTACATCGAGAAAGTCCGCAAGAAGTTTGTGATGGCAGGCCGTGACTCAACTGCTGAAGTTGACCGGTTCATCGCTATGCGCGTCTTTGCCATTGCGGCCATCCCATTCGTCATCCTGTTCATGTTTGCTTGGAACCCTCTAGGTCTCGAGGGCGCCACACGTGGCGGCATCACGTTCCTCATCATCGGTATCCTCATCGCTGGCCCGGACTCCAAGCTGAACGCCGCAGTGACCGACCGCCAGGCAGCGATCATGAAGGATCTGCCAGATGTCCTCGACCTTCTGACCATCTCAGTAGAAGCCGGTCTTGGTTTCGAACAGGCGCTCGATCGCACCATCGTGACGGTGCCAGGGCCGCTCTCAACTGAGTTTGCTCGAATGCTCGGTGAGACCCGAGCCGGAGCGAGTCGTGCTGATGCCATGCGCTCGATGGACGCACGAATCGATGTCTCTGAAGTTCGAAGCTTCGTTCTCGCCATCCTTCAGGCCGACACCTTCGGTGTGTCGATCGGTCGTGTACTGCGAGCTCAGGCAGACGAGATGCGTATCCGCCGTCGTCAGCTTGCTCAAGAGGCAGCGCAGAAGGCGCCGGTGAAGATGCTCATCCCCATGGTGTTCTGCATCTTCCCAGCCCTCTTCGTCGTGATCCTCGTCCCAGCGATGATCCAGATCATCACCGGTATCTGAGTTTCCCGGGCTTCGCCCTCCAGGGCTCGGATCCGTACGCAGGGACTCGCTGCGCTCGTAGGGGCTCCCTCGACCTCGCGCCTGCTGCGCCGGAGGCGGCGTCTGGTCGTTCGTCCCTCACTCCCGTACTCGGCAAGCAGTCCTCGATGCGTATACATGTTCAGCGTTGACTGGGATCAGCGGTGAACGCTGGGGTCTGACCCCAATGTATACCCCGATGTATACCGTTTCCCGGGCTTCGCCCTCCAGGGCTCGGATCCGTACGCAGGGACTCGCTGCGCTCGTAGGGGCTCCCTCGACCTCGCGCCTGCTGCGCCGGAGGCGGCGTCTGGTCGTTCGTCCCTCACTCCCGTACGCGGCAAGCAGTCCTCGATGCGTATACATGTTCAGCGTTGACTGGGATCAGCGGTGAACGCTGGGGTCTGACTGTGAGTGTGTTGATGCTGGTGGTTGGCATCGGCGAGGCTGGTGTCGGTGCTCTTCGTGACTCGTGGTCTGACAGACCGTTGTGTGTTTGACGTGTCTTTTTGGGGATCTGTCCGTTGGGTGCCGGTGCCGGCCTTCA
>CALHTB010000085.1 GCA_938038785.1 uncultured Acidimicrobiales bacterium | reverse complement strand
GACGATGCTCGTCGGCGTCCTGGCGGCGACACTCTCGTCCGCTCTGGCGTCCGCGCTCGGCGGGCCGCGAGTGCTCCAGCGGTTGGGCGAGGACCACGTGCTGCCCGGCATCGATCGATTCGCGGTCGGCGCCGGACCGATGAACAACCCGCGCCGAGCGCTTGGTCTCTCGGTGATCATCGCCCTCATCGCGGTCGCCGCCGGTGACATCAACGCCATCGCCCCGATCATCTCCATGTTCTTCCTCGCCACCTACGGCATCATCAACTACGCCACCTACTACGAGTTCCGGGCGGGCAGCACGGCGTTCCGCCCAACGTTCAAGTACGGCGGTCACCGCACCAGCCTTGCCGGCACCATTGCCTGCGTCGGCGTAATCATCGCAATCAACCCGATCGCTGGCGCACTCTCCGCCATGATCTTCGTGGGCCTCTATGGATACCTTCGCCGCCGCGACGTGCCCGACCGGTGGATCGACAGCGCCGGGTCGTATCACTACACCAAGGCCCGCACACACCTCCAAGCCCATGCCGCCGAGCCAAACCAGGCACGAGATTGGCGACCATGCTCGTTAGCGTTCGTGCCCCGCGACCCGCACACTCGCCGACGCATGCTCACGATGGCGTCATGGCTCGAAGGCCGCTCGGGCTTCCTCACCGCGGTTCGCCTACTTGAAGGAAGCGGACCAGTTCGCCGCCGAGAAGCAGCCGCCGTCGAACGAGACCTCGAGAAGGAGGTCGAGGAGCTGGCGCCGGGGGCCTTCGCCCGAACCCTGCTTGTCGGCGATGCCGAAGTCGGCGTGCAAACGTTGATCCAGGCGCACGGCATCGGGCGGATCAAAACAAACCTCACCTTGTTCGGTGTGCGCGACCTGCGAGGTAGCGACGAAGACCGGGTTCGCTACGGCCAAATGCTCCAGAACTGCGTTCGGTTTGGGACAAACGTGGCCGTGCTGAACGTGCGACAAGACTCGTGGCGCGAGTTCGAAGACACTCCTCGCGACGAACGATCGATCGCGCTCTGGTGGTCCGATGACCGGGTTGGCCAACTCATCACGCTGATGGCGTGGTTGTGCGAACGCGATCACGAATGGTCGCAAGCAACGATCACCGCATACGTGCCAAGCGGTGAAGGCGAGATCGACATCGAGCACGTCGAGACGCTGCTCAAGAAGGCCCGCATCAAAGCAGAAGTCGTAGAGGTCGACGCAACCCCGGCAGCGCTGTCGACCGCGCTCGGAAGCGCCACGATGGCCCTTGCACCACTTCGTGTCCGGCGCGGCTCGGCCATTGGCCCATTCGAAACCCCGCTCGGCATGCTCGTCGAGAGCCTGCCGCTGGCGATCATGGTGCTGGCAACCGACGAGGTGAGCCTCGATGCCGAGCCTGACGAAAGCGACCTTGCAGAGATCGCTCGCCTGTCTGATCAGTTGGCATCCGAGGAGGCCAAGACCGCAGCCCTCGATGCCGAGGCTGGGCAGTTGCTCGTCGCCGCCGAAACCGCCCGGATCACCGCCGAGGCCGCGCCCGGCGACTCAAACCTGGCACGCAAGGCCGAAGAGGCGAACGAAAAGGCAGTTGCGTCATTCCGTCGATACGTGACAGCACGAACTGCCACACGCGATTTAGCGGAGGACTTGGCTGCGCTCGACCCAGCAGGCGTTACAACAAACCTGGACCCTGGGATTTGGCAGAGCTCG
Source organism: uncultured Acidimicrobiales bacterium (assembly GCA_938038785.1). Lineage (GTDB taxonomy): Bacteria > Actinomycetota > Acidimicrobiia > Acidimicrobiales > SHLQ01 > SHLQ01. The sequence goes on along the minus strand of CALHTB010000085.1, from coordinate 28,016 downwards.
ACTATCCGAACCTAAGCCAACTTGAACCCTGTGAACTTGAGGCTGCCTTACCCCTGAACCAACCGAACCAGGTGGGTCCAGCCAAGCATCTGGGCCAACTGGGCCGCGTTCATGTCGTTTGGGCCGAGCAGTTTCGCGTCGGCACCGTTGTCGAGCAATACCTTGACCGTCGATGCACTTCCAGCGAGAACCATCTGATGCAAGAGCGACAAGCCGTTAGCATTCCGTAGCTCGTTCACGTCGACCGTGTCATCGTTGGCAAGTTTTTCGGTGAGGGCCTTTGCCAGGTGGCTAGCCATTGGATGATCGATGGCGGCGTCTGGCTTTGTGGTGCTGCGTTGCGCGTTCGACGGTGGGATCACGTTGACGATGCCGGGGTTCGCAAATTTGTACCCCCACTTTGCATCGTGGTCAGCACGTTCGGCTTCGGTCATACGGGAGCGAAGAACATCGACGGTATGACCACCGAACACATTGCCCTCACGCACGTACATCCAGTCGTACACCTCGGCGAGCGAGAACTCGACCGACCGTCCAAGCTGCATGCTTGTCATCGTCTCGGGGCGACTGTGTAGCGAACCGGTCAGCGTTTCACCGTCGAAGTTCACGTCGGCGACCCAAAGGAACTCGTGGTCCGACTCGTCGGTAAAGAGCACGTTGACAAGAGCGAGGTCAACACCCTTCTCGATTCGGTGGTTCTCCCATGTCATCTCTCGCCAGAAATACCCAAACGTCTTCAGCGCCTTGGCTGCAGCTGCGTCGAGTTCGTCATCGCCGGCGGAGGGATGGCCGGCACGCGTATCGTTCGTAAGAGTCACCTTTGTTACATCGGCATCCTGGCGCACCGGTGTGTGGGCCGTTCGGCTCAGAACCCACCAAAAGTGGCTGCTGGTTGGCGTTTACATTCATATGAATGTAATGTGCTCGAGTGATGCTGAGCTCCTCACCTTTTCTTGATGAGTACCTGCCGTACCTACTCCGCCGTGCCGACCAATCCCTGTCCGAACCGTTCTACAACGTGCTCATGACCTACCAAGTCGGACGATCGGAATGGCGGGTGCTGGCGGTCCTCGAGGAGCTCGGCGAAATGACCGTCGCCGAACTCGCGTCCGCAGCGCTCAGCCCCCAGCCAACAGTCACCCATGCGGTTCGCCGGCTCGAAACACGCGGGTTGATTACTCGTACGCCAGGGGTCGACGACAAGCGCCAACGATTTATCTCGACCACTCCAGCAGGATCCACGCTCACCAAGACGCTCATTCGCGAGGCTCGCCTCCTTGAAGCCGAAGCGCTCGAATCGCTTGGTGACCTGTCTGATCTTGTTGCCCAGCTCCGAGCTCTCACCAAACTGGTCGAACAGGACCCGGTAGCTGGCGACTCCGCCATCACCAGTGAGGCAAGCTAAGTGTCTGCCGCTCCCGCTGATACTCCTACAACGAGGACCACCGATGACCTACGACCCTAAAGATGCTGCTGACCGCCGACCATTCAGCCTGCAGAAGTGGATCGACGAGCACCGAGACGAGCTCACCCCGCCGGTGGCCAACAAGCAGGTGTGGCGCGAGGCCGACATGATCATCATGATCGTCGGCGGCGGGAACGAACGAAACGACTTCCACGACGACCCGCGTGAAGAGTTCTTCTACCAACTCAAAGGTGACATGGTCCTGTGGATCTGGCCCGAGCCGGGAACCGCGCCGTACCCAATGCCAATCCTTGAGGGCGAGATCTACCTACTTCCCCCACATCTTCGCCATTCACCTCAGCGCCCTGACCCAGATTCGGTTGGCTTGGTCGTCGAGTACCAGCGTGACATCGGCGAACTCGACGGCTTCGAGTGGGCCTGCACGAACTGTCAGAATGTGGTGCATCGAGTTGAGCTGCAAGTGCAGGCGATCGACAAAGACTTGCCACCACTGTTCGCGGCGTTCAACGAAGACGAAGAAGCCCGGACCTGCCCGGTTTGTTCGACGTTGCACGAGGGCAAGGACGGCCGGCTGTGACCACCCTCCTTGACGCGACCGATCTGGACGCCGCCGATCCGCTCGCTCGATTCCGCGACGAATTCGAGCTTCCCGATGGCATCTACCTCGTGGGTAATTCGCTCGGGGCTATCCCGCGCCGCGCCCGCGAGTACGTCAACACCGAGTTGGACCGCTGGGCCACACTTGGCGTCGAAGGCCACTTCACCGGCGAGCTCGCCTGGAAGGACTATCACGTCCTTGTGGCCGACCAAATGGCCCGGCTCGTCGGAGCGAGCACCGACGAGGTCGTGGCCATGAACGGGCTTTCGGTCAACCTGCACCTGCTGATGATCAGCTTCTACCGACCAACGCAGACCCGGCATAAGATCCTGATCGAAGATCACGCCTTTCCGTCCGATCACTTCGTCGCCGAATCCCAAATTCGCCAACGCGGCTTCGACCCGGCGACATCGTTGATCACGGTGCCGCCGCGAGACGGCGAGGAAACGCTTCGTACTGAGGACATCCTCGAAGTCATTGCCGAACACGGCGACTCACTCGCGATGATCATGTTGCCCGGCGTGCAGTACTACACGGGCCAGGTTATGGCGATGGCTGAAATCACCGCGGCGGGCCATGGCGTTGGCGCAACCGTCGGCTTCGACCTCGCCCATGCAGCAGGCAACATCGAGCTTTCGTTGCACGAGTGGGACGTCGACTTCGCGGCTTGGTGCTCATATAAATACCTGAACAGCGGACCCGGCGGAGTCGCCGGGGCATTCGTCCACCAACGCCACATCGACGACCAAACGCTACCGAAGCTCATCGGGTGGTGGGGCACCAACCCCGATACCCGCTTCAAAATGGCAACCGAGTTCGACCCCATTCCCACCGTCGACTCTTGGCAACTTTCGAACGCACCCATCCTGCCGCTTGCGGCACTGCGGGCATCGCTCGACATCATCGACGAGGCTGGCGGCATCGCCGCCCTTCGAAAAAAGTCGGTACAACAGATCGAGTTCCTCGATCGCAGATTGGCCGAAACCCTGGGCGACCGGGTCGCCAGTCTCACGCCAACCGCGCTCGACCAACGAGGGTGCCAGTTCGCGCTCCAGGTGACGAGCGGAAACGGCCGCGAGGTGTTCGAGGCGCTCGAGCACGCCCGGGTTTTGTGCGACTGGCGCGAGCCTGACGTCATCCGGGCCGCACCCGTGCCGCTGTACAACTCGTTCGCCGACATCGATCGCTTTGTCTCGATCCTCGAAGAGGTCGTGCAGTGATAGATGGCCCGGTCGTGATCGTGGGCGCCGGCCAAGCTGGCGCGCTGCTGTCGATCTACTTGGCCAGACAAGGCCACGACGTGCAGATGTACGAAAGTCGCCCCGACCTTCGCCGCACCGACATCGACGCCGGACGGTCGATCAACTTGGCGCTCGCAACCCGCGGCATCGTGCCGTTGATCGATGTCGGCGTGATTGAACACGTGGACGCAATCACCATCCCCATGCGCGGGCGAATGGTGCATGTCGACGGCGACCCTACGCCCGACCTCCAGCCCTATGGCTCACAGCCACACGAGGTCATCCACTCGGTATCTCGAACCGACCTCAACGCAATCCTGCTCGACGCTGCCGAGGCCACGGGCAAGGTCAACATCGAGTTCGACGCACCGGTGTCATCGATCAACTTCGACACATCTTCCATCGTCTTCGACGATGACCGCACCGAGCCGTTCGGGCTCGTATTCGGTGCCGACGGCGCTGGATCCCGGGTTCGCAAGTCCATGGCCCAGCACGGAGCGAGCGAATTTGTTACCGACTGGCTCGACCACGACTACAAAGAGCTGACCCTTCCGCCCAACGCTGATGGCAGCCACCGCATCGACCCAAACGCGCTGCACATCTGGCCAAAGGGCGAGTTCATGTTGATCGCCCTCGCCAACCCTGAGGGCGATTTCACCGTGACGCTATTCGCCCCGAAGGCGACGTTCGAAGAACTGTCCTTTCCAGAGGCCGTGCGCACGTTCTTCGAAACCGAGTTCGCCGACTTCACGGCGCTGGTACCCGACCTGGTCGAGCAGTTCGAAGAGAACCCGACCGGTTCGCTCGGGACGTTGCGCGCCACCGGATGGCACCTCGACGACCGTGCGGTCATCGTTGGCGACGCTGCCCACGCCATCGTGCCGTTCCATGGACAAGGCATGAACGCTGCCCTCGAATCGGTGCGGGCGCTGGATCGCCACATGCGTGATTCGCCCGACGATTTGGCCCTCGCCTTTGCCAACTACGAAGCCGAGCGAAAGCCCGACGCCGATGCGATTGCCGACATGGCGCTGGGCAACTACCTAGAGATGCGCTCAGGTGTGGTCGACCCCGACTATCTGGCCAAGCGAGAACTGGCCCTCGAGCTCGAACAGCGCCACCCCGACCATCTTCGCCCTCGCTACAACATGGTCATGTTCTCAACCATGCCCTATGCCGAAGCCCAACAGCGCGCCGCTGCCCAAGCCGACATCATCGCCTCGTCGATCGCCGACCCTGGAGTTGATGTTGATTCCTTGGTGTTGGCCCTGCCGGCACTGCCCGACCCCGACCCACTCGACGACCCCAACGCACTGAGCATTCGCTAGGACCTGGAAATGACCACAGACGACTTTACGTACGGCACCTATCTGAAGATCCCCGAGCTACTCGAGTTGCAGCAGTGCGTGTCCATCGACGACGTCACGGGGAAGCCCGAGCATGACGAAACCCTGTTCATCATCATTCATCAGGTGTACGAGCTGTGGTTTAAGCAGATGCTCCATGAGCTCGACTACATCGTGGAGTTGCTCGACGACGACAAGATTGGTGGCGCCCGCCATCACCTCAAGCGGACCTTGAAGATCTTGAAGACCTTGGTCGGCCAAATCGATGTCCTCGAAACCATGACGCCGGCCGAGTTCGCAAGCTTCCGGAACTTTCTTGCTAACGCCAGCGGATTTCAGTCGGCCCAGTTCCGCGAACTCGAGTTTCTGCTCGGCATCAAAGACCGCGTGCAGATCGATTGGTTCCCGGGCGCTGAAGGTGAACGTCTTCAACAGCGTCACGACTCCCCCACGTTGTGGGACGCCTTTGTTGGCGTGCTTAGCCGCGCCGGGTTCGGCATTCCCGAGGAGGTTCTCAACCGAGATGTGCGAGAGCCGGTGGTCGAAAACGCCGCCGTGCAGCAGACGATCATCGAGCACTACTCCGATGAGAGCTTCGCTGGACTCTGCGAAACGCTTACCGACCTCGACGAGGGCCTGCAAGAGTGGTGTTATCGCCACGTCATGATGGTTCGCCGCACCATCGGCACGAAGATGGGCACCGGCGGTTCGGACGGCGCTGCCTACCTTGCCACCACCCTTTTCACGCCTGCCTTCCCCGACCTCTGGGCAATCCGCACCGCATTCTGAGCACGACAACTTTCTGAGCACAGCGACTTTCTGAGCACGATGACAAGGACGAAAACAGTGACCGAATACCCCGAGCTCAAGCTGTTCATCAATGGTGAATGGCGCGCCACCAAAGACACGCTGCCCGTCGTGAACCCATCGACCGATGTCGAGATCGGACGGGTGCCTGTGGCGACCATCGAAGATCTCGAAGACGCCCTTTCGGCGGCGGACGAAGGGTTCGCCATCTGGAGTCAGAAGTCGCCAAAGGAGCGCAGCGACTTGGTTCGGGCCGCGGCGGCGCTCATGCGCGAACGACAGGACGAAATCGCCCTTGCGATTACCGCTGAGCACGGCAAGCCATTCCGCCAGGCCCAGCTCGAGGTCATTCGCGGCTGTGAGTTCTTCGAATGGGACGCGGGTGAGGCCATGCGCACCTATGGCCGAGTCATCCCGTCAGCTCCTGGCGTCAAGTACATCGTGCATCATCAGCCCATCGGCCCAGTCGCTGCGTTCTCTCCGTGGAACTTTCCGATGAGCCAGCCAGCGCGCAAAGTTGCTGGGGCGATTGCGTCCGGTTGCTCGATCATCTTGAAAGCGGCCGAGGAGACGCCTGCGGGCGCAATGCACATCGCTAAGGCGTTCGAGGACGTCGGTCTTCCCGCCGGAGTGCTCAACCTCGTGTCAGGCATCCCCGCTGACATCTCATCGCACCTCATCCCCGACGACCGCATCAACCTCGTTGCGTTCACCGGCTCGACCGCGGTCGGCAAGCACCTCACCGGCATTGCGTCGGACAACATGACGCCGGTACTCATGGAACTTGGGGGTCATGCACCGGTGATCGTGTGTGAAGACACCGATGTCGAAGCCGCGGCCATCAGCTCGGCGATTCGCAAGATGCGCAACGCCGGTCAAGTGTGCACCTCCCCCACTCGCTTCTTCGTTCACGACAGCATCTACGAGCAGTTCCTCGACGTGTTCACGAAACGATGCGCCGAGACCGTTGTCGGCGACGGCATGGATCCGGGCGTCGAGATGGGCCCGCTCGCACACGACCGACGGATCGCCGCAATGCACGAGCTGGTATCCGATGCCGTCGACGTCGGTTCGGAACTGCTGACCGGAGGCAACCGGATTGGTGAGACCGGCCAGTTTTTCGAGCCGACCGTTCTGGCGAACGTCCCCGATCACGCCAAGGTCATGCAGGTCGAACCATTCGGGCCGCTCGCCATCGTCAACGCCGTTGACTCGCTCGATAGTGCAATCGAGCAGGCCAATTCGGTGCCCTACGGACTTGCCGCCTACGGCTTCACGAACCGCTCGGACTACGCCGACCGGATGGTCGACAGGGTCGAGGCCGGCAACCTGTCGATCAACACGCTCGAAGCGTCACTACCAGAAACCCCATTCGGTGGGGTGAAGTCGTCGGGCTACGGCCGAGAAGGTGGCGCCGAGGGGCTCAGCCACTACACGGTCGTCAAGAACGTGTCGCACAGCATCAAAGTCGTTTAGAAACAGTTTTTATGGGGCCTGTCCCCATAAAGACGCCGTCATGGGGACAGGCCCCATGAACTGACCACCAAATTCAACGAAAATCGGGCCCCGAATCAGTGCCATGGGGACAGTCCCCATAAAGGGTTCTGAGACAGTCCCCATTGGCCGCAGGAGAGCAGCATGAAATACAGCCGGAGCGACGCAAAGACGTACGCACAAGAAAATATGTTGGGTGTGTGGGCCGCGGCCTACATGCCGTTCGCCGAAGATGGATCGATCGATGAAGCTGGCTTTCGTTCGAACGTCGACCATTGGATGACCGAGCTCGGCATCGAGGGCATCTTCGTCTCCGGCAAGCGCGGCGAGTTCTTCTCGATGTCGCTCGACGAGCGCAAGCGCACCTTTGAGCTAGCTGTCGAAGCGACCGGCGACAACGGCTACACGATCATGTCGTGTTCTGACGCCAATCTCGATGTCGTGATCGACTTAGCCCAACACGCTCAGGAGGTTGGCGCCGACTACATCGTGGTGCATGCGCCCGCGCTGCACTTCTACTCCGCCTACGACGAGACGCTGATGCGGTATTACAAGAAGGTCTCCGACAGCGTTGACATTGGCATTGCGTTATGGAGCCATCCCGCAAGCGGGTACCTCATGTCGCCGCAGCTCTGTAACCAACTGGCCGACCTCGACAACGTCGTGGCCATCAAGTACAGCGTCGACCGTTCGATGTACGCCGAGCTCACCGAGCTTGCGTCAGACCGAATCCACGTCAGCACTGCGTCGGAGACGGAGTGGCTCGACAACATCATCGACCTCAACTGGAAGCTGTACCTCTGCTCGTCGCCACCGTTCCTGCTGCAAAGCGCAAAGGATCGTCGCGTGCACGACTACACCCAGGCTGCGTTCGCTGGGAACTTCGACGAGGCCCGAGCCATCAGCGCCAGCCTCGACCCTGTCCGCAACGCGTTGGCTCGCACCCAGCCAGCCGAGAAACCCCACGCGCACCAGAAGTATTGGCAGGAGCTGCTCGGACAGGTCGGCGGGCACGTGCGCTTCCCGCTGCTCGAACTGACCGAAGAAGAGAAGGCCGTTACCCGCGAGGCCTTCGAGCAGTGCGGCCTGCAGGTCTGACGCGACTATGTCTGCACCGGCGACCCCCAAACCATTACGCCTGGCCCTCATTGGTTGGGGCGCGATCGGCCGCTATGTGGGCGGACTTCTTGCTAATACCTCGGTCGAGATCGTTGCGATAGCGGTTCAAGATCGCGCGGCTAGCCGTGATGGTGTTCCTGTGAGTGCAACCATCATTTCCGATCCGGCCGAGCTCGCAGCCACCCGACCCGACGTCGTTGCCGAGGCCGCAGGGCGAGCGAGCGTGGAGCCATGGGGTGTCGCTGCGCTGGAGTGTGGCGCTGACTTCATCGTGTCATCGATGTCTGCGTTCGCCGACGCGTCTGTGCTCAACACGCTTCGTCTACGTGCTGAAGCAAACGACGCCCAGATTCACATCCAACCGGGGGCGCTCGCTGGTGTCGATGCGCTCTCGGGGGCAACCCGTATGGGAATCGACGATGTAGAGCATCGAATGGTCAAGCCGCCCAAGGCATGGCTTGGAACCCCAGCCGAAACACTGTGCGACCTACAAGCGATCACCGAACCAACGGCGTTCTTCAGCGCTACCGCAGCAGAGGCCGCATCAGCGTTTCCCAAGAACGCCAACGTTGCAATGACCACGGCGCTTGCTGGCATCGGCCCCGATCGCACGAGGATCACCCTCGTCGCAGACCCAACAGCCACGACGAACCGTCACGAGATCTCGGCCCATGGCGCGTTCGGTACCCTTGACGTATCGATTGCAAACAACCCGCTGCCCGATAACCCCAAGACCTCCGCGATGGCTGCGCTCAACCTGGCCCGGGCTATAGAGAACCGAGTCTCAACGATCCGAATTTGATTCGAAGTACAAGCGATCAGGGTTCGTGACGAGCACCTGGTGGGCTAGTTCGGCCGTTGGGAGCCAGCGGTCGCGGAGTCGAGCGAGATCGTCGAGGCTCGGAGGGTCGGCCTGCCCGGGGTGCGGCCAGTTCGATGCCCACAGCAGTTGCCCGGGGTAGTTGGCAACCAGATGATCAACCATCGTGCCAACAACTTCGTACCGGTGGGTTGGGTCGGTCGCCGACTCATACGGCGCAGACAACTTGACGTGTGCGCCACCGTCCATAAGCTGCCACAGTGGCGCTGCCAACGGATCGTCTGGCCTCACCGGCGCCATGTATCGCCCAACATGATCGATAACAAGTGGCACGGGGAGGGCAGCTAATTGGTCATATCGCTCGGCGAGCTCTCGCCCGTTCAGCTGCAGTTGAATGTGCCAGCCCCAAGGTGCGATCGAACGGGCGACCACCTCGAGCTCGTCCCATCCAACGGCGCCGCCAGGCAACATGTGGAACCGCGCTCCGCGAAATCCCGCTTCGTGGAGGCGCCGAATCAAATCCTGCGAAGCGTCGGCGCCCACGACTGCAACGCCTCGTGCGGACTCGCCGAGCTCGGCAATGGCATCGGATTGGCACAAGTTGTCTCGGCCGTAAGTGGTTGGCTGCACGACGATGACGCGACCCAGCCCCAGCGCCTTACGCACCTCGAGATAGTCGGACACTAGGGCGTTGGGCGGACGAAGTACCGACCCCTGCGCAACGGGGTACCTGTCGTCGTAGAAGTGCATGTGCGTGTCGCACGCGTGAGCCGATGGGTCGTGTGTCATCACCTCATCCTCGCAAATCCCGCTGGTCGTGCAACGGCCCGGTGGTCAGTTGGCCTCGAAGACATGGACGACCGGAACCGAGAGTGCGTTCTTCTCTACCTTGGTTCCGAGCCACTGCACCACGTAGAGGCGACCGCTCTCCGCATCAAAGGAGACCGATGCCAGCTGCAAGCCGCAGGTTTGAATCATGAAGTCGGACTCACCCGACACCACGTATGGAGCGACCTCGTAGGGCAAGCGGTCACCGACTGCTACCTCGGCAAGCTCTAGCGGGTCGTAAAAGCTCATTTGCGGACCGAAGTCTGCGCTGTTTGGATCGAGGTCGGCGCAATCACCTTGAGTCAGGGCGTTCTTGTTGCCCACGGTGAGGACTGCCTGGCGGCCATCGCTGGTCTCAACCCACGTGGCGCCTCGCGTGACCGAGTTATCAGCAAAACCCGGTGCCGGCGGATCGGTGTTGATGAAGTTGACCAACTCGATTGGATCGAGACGGTCCTCTGGTTCTCCCCCGTCGGCCGTGGAATATGCGAAGAACGGTGCGCCAGCACTCATGCTGTTGCTGTGGTTGAACTCCTGGAACCCAGCGATCAGCGACCTCCCGCCCAACGCCTGATCAGCAAAGGGTTTGGGAACGGAGAAGACGTAACCTGCGGTGTTGTACCCCTCGAATCCTTCGAGGTAGTACGGCCCCTTCGGGTTGGGATTCGAGAGGTCTAGCGACGAGTAGCCGTGACCTGGATTGTCGTGGGTACCGAGGTCGAGGTACTGCCAAGCAGTCCAATGCAGCTGCGCTTCTCCATTATCTTCGACGACCTCCAGGCCGCCGATGTGGAAGATGTCGTGTCCGCCAACTTCGGTACTTCCGACAAACTCGGCGCCTCGACCATCGGTGACGTCAGCAAAGGGCTGCAACAATTCGGCGACCGGCAGCCTGCTGATCGTCCCGTCGTGCCGATGAGGCTCGGGAATCGAGATCTCGGCTACTTCGGCGTTTCTGGGGAACCCGGAAATGAAGAGTGAACCTGAGAGAGCATCGTCGTTGTCGGGGTCGCCAAACGGATTGAACGCAGCCGCACGACCGCCGTAACCAAAGTCGCCAAGAGCTTTGTCGGTGGGGGGCAAAAACGCGCCGAGGTAGAAGAAGTCGTCCATCGAAACCCTGCCAGCAACGGCTGCCTCGATCTCGGCCGGCGTTGGCTGGTCGGCGGCGTCATCGGAGTTCGCAACCGTGGCGCCAATGAGGGCTCCGGCTACCAACACGACCGCGCCAGCGGTAGCGCGCATGCGCATCGTGCGTTGTCGAGCTCGCTGTTTGACTGCAGGTAGCGACCCACCGGCCAATTCGAGTTCCTGCCCAGCATTGTCGAAACGGTCGCGGAGGTCGTGTTCAAAACTCATGCGAACCCTCCTTCGGAAATGTCGACACCCAGGCTCACACGGAGGCGTTCGAGAGCTCTGGCGGAACGGCTTTTCACGGTACCTTCGGTGATCTTGAGCACCTCAGCGGTCTCCGAGACCGACCAATCGCAGTAGTACCGAAGCACCACAACGGAACGCTGATCGTCGGAGAGGTCGGCCAATGCCTCCATCAGCTCGGACTTGACGTCGGTGAGATCGACGACGTCGGTCGTTGACCGCGCCACAAGTTCCTCGCGGCGCTTTCGTCGAAAGATGGAACGCTGTCTGGACCGAGCCCAGTTCAGGCCTGCCCGATAGACCCAGCCAGCTGGATTCTCGTAGCTACTAACCGACTTCCACCGCTGATAGGCGCGGGCCATGGCTTCATCGACGGCCTCTTCACCGAGCGCTCGGCTACCGACGTGAACGCAAGCGCGGCACCAATTTCGTTGCGATGCTTCGTATAGAAATCGTCGAAATCCAAGCTCCGCAAAGACGACGATGACCGAATTTCGGGCAGTCTGGTCGTCATTTTGCCTGCCGGAAACCGCGCCGACTCACGCTGCGTGGCCACAAGGACCATGTTCGTCGACGCGTGTACCGAAATCAAACCGCACCTCCCGATAGTGGTGTGCCCTCTCGTGTGTGCTGTCAACGCCACCGAGCACCTCGCAGGTTCCATCAAGTTCGGATTGAACGATCGTTCAGGCCCGTGGTATCCAAGGGCTATGACGCGCCCAAACATTCTGTTCGTGATGGCTGATCAACTCGCCCCACACTTCACCTCGACCTACGGCCACACTGTTGTCAAGACGCCGAATATGGACGCTCTCGCAGCACGAGGGGCACGGTTCGATGCGGCCTACTGCCACTCCCCGCTATGTGCTCCTGCCCGATTCACAATGCTGTCTGGCCTGCCGGTGTCGGAGATCGGCGCGTGGGACAACGCATCGGAGTTCCCCGCCAGCGTTCCAACCCTGGCCCACCACCTGTCGATTGCCAACTACCGCACCATCCTCAGCGGCAAGATGCACTTCGTTGGACCCGACCAACTTCACGGGTTCGAGGAACGGCTCACAACCGATATCTACCCGGCCGACTTCGCATGGACCCCGAACTGGGAAAAGGCCGACGAGCGGATCGACAAGTGGTACCACAACATGGACGTGCTCCAGGATGCTGGCGAGGCGGTGACCACCTACCAGATCGACTACGACGAGGAAGTCGGGTACGCGGCTCGCCGCAAGCTCCTCGACATGGCTCGGGACACCGATGACCGACCGTTCTTCCTGTGCGCATCGTTTATCCATCCGCACGACCCCTACGTGGCTCGGCCCGAGTGGTGGAACCTGTACGACCACGACGACATCGACATGCCCGACGACTGGGATCTTGACGAACTCGACCCTCACACGTTGCGCATTCGCACCGGCATCCAAGCCGACACGGTTGGCTACACCGACGAGCAGGTGCTCAACGCTCGCCACGGCTACTACGCGAACGTCAGCTATTTCGATGACTGGCTGGGCAAACTCGTTGCCACGCTGGAGGAGACGGGCCAGCTCGACAACACCATCGTCATCGTGACCAGCGATCACGGCGACATGCTCGGCGATCGAGGTGCGTGGTTCAAGATGTCGTTCCACGAGCGCTCTGCTCGCGTGCCGCTCGTCGTGGCTGGCCCTGGTGTCGCCAACTCGACCGTGAACAACGTGTGCTCCCACCTGGACTTCGTGCCAACGCTGCTCGACATTGCCGGACACGATGCACCCGACCATCTCCCTGGTCGGAGCCTTGTTCCGGCATGGTCGGGACAGGATGACCCAGTCGACGAGACGTTCGGTGAGTACACCGCCGAGATGACAGCCCAGCCGATGTTCATGATCCGCCGCGGGACCTACAAGTACATCCACTGCTCGACCGACCCTGCCCAGCTCTACGATGTTGCCGCCGACCCGCTCGAGCGCACAAACCTGGCGAACGACCCGGCCCACGCTGATCTGGCCGCTGCGTTCTCAGCTGAAGTCGCCGAGCGCTGGAACTCCGACGAGATTCGTGAGCGAGTCGTGGCGTCTCAGCAAGCTCGTTATCTTCTCCATCGCGCCATGACCTCGGGACCGCTCGTTTCGTGGGATCACAAACCCGCCGCCGATGTGGCAAATGCATACGTACGAAACCATCAGGATTGGGCTGAGGCTGGCCCTCGAATGCGATTCCCGCGGTTCGAACCGTGATGTTGACCGCAAATAGCTGACATCTTTGGTACATATCCAAATATGGCGGTCTCGAAAAGAGCAGCGCCCGCCAACATGAACTACTTTTAGTGTCATGTTGGGGAAGTTGCGAGCGTCGGAAGCTGCTCGAGTTGCGCTTACGCACGAGATCGTCTCGCTGAGTGTTTCGAACCCCGATTCGTCGTTTGATGCGCTCACCGATATGGCCGCTGCTCTGTGCAAGACACCGATGGCACTTGTGTCGCTTGTCGAAGAGACCCGGCAGGTGTTTACCGCTCGTCATGGGGTTGATCTCACCGAGACCTCGCGCGAAGTGTCGTTTTGTTCGCGGGCGATCGACGCATGTGAGAACGACTCGGTGTTCGAAGTTTCCGACACACATCACGACCCCCGCTTTAGAGACAACGATCTCGTCACGGGCGATCCAAACCTGCGCTTCTACGCCGGTGTGCCCTTGCAACCTCTCGGCACCCATGCGGTCGGGACGCTCTGCGTGCTCGGCACCGAACCCGCCGCACTCACCGACCAACAACGTAAAGACCTGATCCGGCTTGCCAACATTGCCGAACAGCTCATGCGGTTGCAACTGCTCACGACGGCCAAGCGTTCGCTGCTCGACCGGCTGCACGCGAGCGAGCTCGAGTTGGCGCAGATGCAGGCTCGACGTTCAAAGGCTGTTCGCAATATTTCGCACGAACTGGCCACGCCTCTGGCTGCTATTCGCATGACGACCGAGTCGCTGCTGCAACAGCCGTCAGGCACACCGACATCGGCTCACCTTGAACACTTGTTGAGCTACGCCCTCGATGCCGAGTCGCTTGTCCAACACCTGCGCGTGGTGAACAGCTCCGAGGAGGACGCACTGAGGCTCTCACCAAGTGCACAGCCGCTTGCCCCGCTGATCGAGCAGTACACGACCGAGCTGTTTGGCCCGTTGGATTCCAGTCGTATCAACCTTGAGCTAGACGATGTCGCAGCGGTGGTCGACGAGAATGCCGTTGGTCGCATCGTGGTCAACTTGTTGACCAACGCAGTGGGACACAATCCACCCGGCACCCACGTGTCTGTCCGCCTGAGTTCGACGGACGAGGGAGCAGTATTGCAGGTAGCAGATACCGGCGGTGGCATCCCCGAGAACGACCGGCTTCGCATGCTGCAGCCGTACGAGGCGAACAATGACACCGGTCCTGGCCTGGGCCTTGCGGTCATCGACGCGTTGGTGAACGCTCACGGCGGAAGCGTCGTTATCGATGCGAACGAGCCAACGGGAACCGTTGTCAGCGTCACCCTGCCTGCTTGACACGTTTTTCGAGTTTGATCGTGTACCGAGTTGAACCGCCGGGTTTGAACGATCGTTCAAGCCCTTCTACGGTCGACCAATGGGCTCAGATACACCGGTCTCTATCTCTAGCGGTTGGGATCCTCAGCCCGGCAGGTCGATGTCGTTGCATGCCGACGCCTACACCCGGCGTCGATGGTTCGATACCGACCAACGCGACATCATCGGGCGTAGCTGGCAATGGATCTGCCATGGGGAGAAGCTCCGCGAACCGCAGTCCTATGTGACCGAGTCGATCGCCGGCATGCCAATCGTCGCCATCAGAGATGCAACGGGCGAGCTGCGTGCGTTCTACAACGTGTGCAAGCACCGAGCGCATCATCTGCTCGATGGCGAGGGTACGACGTCAAACATCGTTTGCCCGTACCACGCCTGGAGCTACGACCTCCAGGGTCAGCTCAAGGCAGCGCGCCACACCGGCCATCTCGAGAACTTCGATGTCTCATCGGTTTGTCTCGACCAAGTGCAGGTCGAGGAGTTCGGCGGGTTCGTGTACGTCAACCTCGACCCGGCTGCCGCTCCGCTGAGCGAGCAATCAGGTGACCTCGGCGCCGAGATTACCCACTGGGCACCCGATGTTGAGCAGCTCACGTTCGCCCACAGACTTAGCTATACGATCAACAGCAACTGGAAGAACGTCGTCGACAACTTCCTCGAGTGTTACCACTGCCATGTTGCCCACAAGGACTTCGTCTCGCTCGTCGACATGGACACGTACAAGGTCACGACTCACGGCATCTATTCGAGCCACATGGCCGAGGCGGGCAAAAGCGACAACACCGCCTACGACGTCAGGGACGCCACAGTCACCGACCATGCAGTGTGGTGGCTTTGGCCCAACACGTGCATCATGAGGTACCCCGGACGAGGCAACATGATCATCCTGAAGATCATCCCGGCCGGCCCCAACCTCACCTACGAGACGTACGACTTCTTTCTTGAGTCAGCCGAGCCAAACGACACCGAGATCGAGTCGATTCGCTACCTCGACGAAGTTCTTCAGGTCGAAGACATCAACCTCGTCGAGAGCGTGCAGCGCGGGATGGAAACACCAGCGTTCACCCAGGGACGAATCGTGAACGACCCCTTGGGATCAGGCCTCTCCGAGCACGCGTTGCACCACTTCCACGGTCTCGTCCTTGATGCATACGGAGACGCACAATGACAAAGATGTTGAACGGGCGAGTCGCCCTCGTCACCGGCGGTCGAGGTGGAGCGGGTCGAGCGATCTGCGAACGCTTCGAAGCCGAGGGCGCCCACGTCTACGCAGCTGACCTACGCGAGTCCGGGTCGCTCGACAGCGACGCGACTTCGGGGACATTCATACGACTCGACGTGACCAGCGAAGACGAAGTCGTCGCTGCGATGAACACGGTGCGAGAGGAACACGGTGTCCTCGACGTGTTGGTGAACGCCGCAGGCATCGAGGTCGAGGCCACGGTCGAAGAAACATCACTAGAGCAGTTCAACCACATCATGGCGATCAACGTGACCGGCACGTTCCTCACGTCCAAGTACGCCCTTCCGCTACTTCGAAACTCGGTGAACCCCTCGATCATCAACTTTGGTAGCTATGACGGTTTCATCGCCGACCCGGGCCTGGCCGCCTACTGCGCGACAAAAGGGGCGGTCCACGCCCTCACGAAGGCCATGGCCTGCGACCACGGACCGGAAGGCATTCGGGTAAATGCGATCTGCCCGGGCTACGTCGACACTCCGATGCTTGGCCAGTTCTTTCAGGGTGCCGACGAGGAGGCCGTGCGCGCTGAAGCGGCTGCTATTCACCCGCTGCGCACCATCGGCACACCAACCGACATGGCGAACCTCGTGAACTGGTTGGCATCAGACGAAGCGCGCTATGCCAGCGGTCAACTGTGGGTTCTCGATGGTGGCCTGTCGGCCCAGGTCCAGCAGATGAGGTTGTAGCGAGTGCGGCGCTAGTCCAGCCGCAACCACACCGCGCTGTCGGCGGGGAGTTCGGCGGTCACCGGCGATGATGCCAACAGCACCTCTCCGTCTGGCAGGGAAATCGGCGTTGCACCCATGTTCGCGATGATCGTCACATCACCGCGCAAGTAGCTCAGGACATCTGCCCCGAGGTCAAGGTCGGTCAACTCGATCTCCTCGGTAGAGACGAGATGTTCGCGGCGAAGAGCAATAGCGCGGCGATACAGATTCAGTGTCGAGCCGGGATCACCATCTTGGGCTTCGGCCGAGAGCGCTGCGAACGTCTCGGGTTGAGGTAACCAAGGTTCGCCGGTTCCAAAGCCAAACGATGGTCCGTCGACATTCCACGGGATCGGGACGCGGCAACCGTCGCGCCCTTTCTCGGTGTGGTTCGAGCGCTCCCACATGGGGTCGTCGAGGACGTCTTCGGGTAGGTCCCACACCTCGGGCAGCCCGAGCTCCTCGCCTTGGTACACATAGGTCGCGCCGGGCAGCGACAGGGTAATCATCGCGGCTACCCGCGCCCGACGTGCGCCGAGCTCGACGTCAAGAATGTCGTAGGGACCTTCTGCGGGCCACTTTCGCCACGGGGTGCCGTTGGGAAGCCCGTAGCGGGTTGCGTGTCGCATGACGTCGTGGTTCGACAGCACCCAACTCGACGTGGCACCGACCTCGGTGGCAGCACGAACCGACCGGTCGATTACGTCACGGAACGCAGAGGCGAGCCATGGCGTTTCGAGCAGCTCGAAGTTGAAGGACTGCTGGTATTCGTCGGGCCGCAGGTAGAGCGGAAGCCGGTCGGGGTGGACCCACGCTTCGGCAACCATCATCCGGTTGTCGTACTCGTCGAGGATCTTGCGCCACGAGCGGTTGATCTCGTGAACGCCGTCTCGGTCCCAATGTGGGTGGCTTCCGTTGTTCTCGATCTCGATACCACCGGCGTCGGTCTCGAGCAGTTCAGTTCGCTTCTCGATGTCGGGGAACGTGGTGTCCTTGACCATACCGTGGGCCACGTCGACCCTGAAGCCGTCGATTCCGCGGTCGAGCCAGAACCGGAAGATCGATTCGAACTCGGCGCGCACCTCGGGGTGCTCCCAGTTGAGGTCGGGCTGGCTCACGTCGAAGATGTGCAGGTACCACTCACCGTCGTCGATCTGTTCCCAGGCGGGTCCCCCAAAAACGGCTTCCCAGTTACTTGGCGGCTGTGATCCGTCGGTGCCTTTTCCGGCCCGGAAGATGTAGCGATCTCGTGCGGGCGAGCCTGGACCCGCCTCCAGTGCTTCGACGAACCACTCGTGCTCGTTCGACGTGTGGTTCGGCACGAGGTCGGCAATGACCTTGATCCCGCGCTGGTGGGCTTCAGCGATGAACTGCTCGGCCTCGTCAACGTCGCCAAAGCGGGGGTCGATCGTTCGATAGTCGGACACGTCGTAGCCGCCGTCGTTGAGTGGTGATGCGTACCACGGGTTGATCCACAAGGCGTCAACACCGAGTTGTTTCAGGTAGTCAAGCTTGGAACGCAAGCCGGCGAGGTCTCCGGTGCCGTCGCCATTTCCGTCGGCATATGACCGGATGTACACCTGGTAGATGACGCTCTGACGCCACCACGAAGAAGTCTGCATACCTAGATATTCCTCGGTCGACGAGCGCCTGACGCGCTTCACCCAGGAATCTTTCCGAGGATGGAATACCAAACCTGCGGTCTGGGTTGTTAAGCATTCCTAACAAACAGAAGAAGGTATACTTTGACTTTACCAGTCATCCAATTCAACGCCCACAACGCAACAACCCCCGAGGCCGACCAACGACCTCGTTTCGCAATCGGCCATATCTCGTTCTCTGCGGAGAACGTAGGAGTTCTGCGGGACTTCTATACCGAGATTGGGATGCGTCTTGTTGTCGACATGGGCCGCGCCGTCATCCTCGAACTTCGAGGAGGCACCCACCTCGTCATCCATGAGGGCACACCGGGAACAGGATCACTTGATCTCATCGTCGACGACATCGACGACACCTGGAATGCACTCACCGATGCGGGGGCTACTCCATCAGCGATCGAGCGCGGTCATCCCCATGACCGATTCTCGGCACTCGACCCCGAAGGCAACGCCTTGGTGGTCAATTCCAACCACGCAATGGGCGTTGTCTAGAGGGCATTGTGTAGCGGCATTGAGTAGTCGAGTGTGTAACTCAGAGGAACCTGGCTCCTTTTCCCAAAAAGGTGCCAGGTTCCTTCTAGGGAAAAGGAGCGTGGTTCCTATGCCGGGGCTTCGCCTTTGACGGCGAGGCGGTACATGGCACGACGGAAGCCGCCGTAGTCGCCAACGGCGTAGTGGATGGTGTTGCGGTTGTCCCAGATGAGGATGGAGTTTGGCTCCCACACCATTCGGCACGTCAGCGCTGGCGAGGCAGCCCAGTCGAAGAGGAAGCCGAGAATGCCGGCGCTTTCGTCTTCGGTGCACCCTTCGATCTGCACCGAGTAGGCCTGGTTCACAAACAACGAGCTCGCTCCGGTCTCGGGGTGCGTCCGACGGATGGGGTGATAGTGCTCGATCACCTCGCGCTGCGCACCGAAGTTGATGGCCGCGTAGTCGCCCTTGCGGGTGATGGGCTTCTTGTCTCCTAGCCCAGTTGCCGAATGGAGGCATCGTCTACCGTCGAGCATCTCGCGGAACGCCGGCGACAGCATTTCCCACGCCAGCTCCATGTTCGAGAAGATCGTGTCGCCGCCATACGGTGGAAGTTCACGACCCCACAGCACGGTCAGGCCACCCGGTTGTTCGAGGTACGTGCCATCGGAGTGCCAGTCGCCACCAAAGTTGTAGCGGGTGTCGTCGGCCTCGCGCACGAGCCCCATGATTTCGGGGTGCTCGGGGATCGGCGGTTCGACGTATGGGTCAACTGCGAGTTCGCCCAGCGAGCGGCCGAAGTCGGCGTAGCGTTCGTAGGTGAGCTCGGGGTTCTGGCCGCGCAACATGACCGCTTTGTAACGGTGTAGCAGCGAGCGAACGTCGCCAAGGCCTGCGGCATCGAGCTCGGCTACGTCGATGCCCGAGACATAGGCCCCCATCGCGCCCGCCACGGGCGTGACGGACACATCGGTCGAAAGGTCGAGCGGGGCGAGGTTCTGTGCAGGGGTCTGCAGGGCCCAAATGTTCTGCATCGACAGAACGCTAGACCATTACGACTTCAACGCTGCCTTCATTTGGCGGCGGTGACGACGCAAGATCTCCTCGGTGTAGCCGTTCTTTTGATCTCGACCTTCGAGCACCAACGCAAGAGCTGCCTGAAACGGAATGCTGTCGTCGTAGTTCGGCGCCATTGGCTGGTACGCGGCATCGCCAGCGTTCTGCTGGTCGACTACAGCTGCCATTCGTTGCATGGTCGAGCGCACCTGGTCCTCGGTGAGCAGGTCGTGATGCAACCAGTTGGCCACGTGCTGCGACGAGATGCGCAAGGTAGCGAGGTCCTCCATCAGGCCGACGTCTTCGATGTCGGGCACGGTGGAGCAACCAACACCTTGGCCTACCCACCGCACGACGTAGCCAAGGATGCCCTGCACGTTGTTCTCGAGCTCTCGCTGAATCTCAGCAACAGAGAGTTGACGGTCGGCAGGCAGCAACGGGATGGCGGTCATGTCACCGACGCGGCGACGGGGTCGGTCGATGAGATCGCGCTGACGGTCGGCAACATCGAGCTGGAAGTAATGGGTGGCGTGCAACGTGGCTGCCGTTGGCGATGGCACCCAGGCCGTGGTGGCACCAGCGAGTGGATGAGCGATCTTGGTCTTGAGCATTCGAGCCATGTCGCTTGGCGCAGCCCACATGCCCTTTCCAATCTGAGCTCGGCCCTTCAAGCCACACTCGAGGCCGGTGTCGACATTGCTGGCCTCGTAAGCCGACAGCCACGTGGCCCCCTTCATCTCGCCCTTCGGCAAGACGGCGCCTGCCTCCATGTCGGTGTGGATCTCGTCGCCGGTTCGGTCGAGGAACCCGGTATTGATGAACACCAGACGTTCATGGGCTGCGGCGATGCAGGCCTTCAACGCGAGCGAGGTGCGCCGCTCTTCATCCATGATGCCCATCTTGATGGTGTTGCGTTCGAGTCCGAGCGCATCCTCGACCCGACCGAACAGCTCGACAGCGAGGGCTACTTCTTCGGGACCGTGCATCTTCGGCTTCACGATGTACACGGACCGGGCCCGGCTGTTGCTGTACTTGCCGAGGCCCTTTAGGTCGTGCAGCGCAGCTGCAACCGTGACCATGGCATCGAGAAACGTCTCGGGGATTTCCGCACCATCGAAGGTGACAGCGTCGGTGGTCAGGTGATGACCGACGTTGCGCACCAGCATCAGCGCCCGCCCGGGTTCGACGTGCTCTCCCCCATCAGCAGCGGTGAAAACTCGATCCGCCTCGAGCTGACGCTCGATGGTTTCGCCGCCCTTCTGGAAGCTGCGGGTCAGGGTGCCGTCCATCAGCCCTAGCCAGTTGCCGTAGACGGTGAGCTTGTCGTCGACGTCAACCGCCGAGACCGAGTCTTCACAATCCATGATGGCGGTGACCGCTGATTCGAGATGAACGTCGTACATGTTCGCGTGGTCGCGCTTGCCGATGTAGAACGCTTCGCCGAAGGACATGATCAGGCCCAACCCGTTCTTGCGAAGCAAGATCGACTCGGGTGCAGCTGGGTCGCCGGTGTATGCAATGAAGGCGTCGGGGCGCAGCAAGGTCGAGCGGGTGCCGTCTCCCGAGACCGCGACGAGGTCGCCGTCGACCACCTCGTAGCGCACCACCCAGTGGTGGCTGGCCTGATCGAGCGTGAAGTGGTGGTCGAGGAAGTCGCGAACTCGTTCGATGACTTTGTCGCCCCGGATGGGGTTGTACTTCTTACCCCGGGAACAACCCTCACCTTCGTCGATGGCATCGGTGCCGTAGAGGGCGTCGTAGAAACTTCCCCAGCGAGCGTTTGCTGCATTGAGGGCGTAGCGCGAGTTGTCGAGCGGAACGACCAGCTGAGGGCCCGCGACCGACGCTATCTCGAGGTCGACATTCTCGGTCGAGACCACGACCTCATCGCTCATGTAGTCGAGGTAGCCGATCTCGCGGAGGAAGTCGGTGTAGGCCCCATGGTCGGTGTTGCCCTTGTTGGCCCGATGCCAAGCATCGATTTGTTCTTGTAGATCGTCGCGCTTGGCAAGGTTCGCGTCGTTGAGTGGGGTGAGGTCGGCCACGATCGACTCGAGCTCGGCCCAGAAGTGGTTCGCTTCCACCCCGGTGCCAGCGAGGAGACGATCAGCGACGAAGTCGATGAGCGCGTCAGCGACCTCCAGTTTCCCAATTTTTGCCATATTTCTACGGTAGAAGGAAAGCGGCACCCGCGAATGGGACCTCCGGCCTCAACTTTGCGAGAACTTGTGCATTTCGAAAAGCTCGAAAGCTAATGGGTTCTAGCTGGCAGCAAGTTGCTCGACGCTGGAGACGAGATCACCAAAGCCGGCCTCGGTCGTCGTACCGTCGTCGTTGACCAAGATGAACGTCTGGCGCCGTGATACCCCAAAGGCTGACCAAACATCTCCGGCGGGATCATGGAGGTGGGTAAAGCTGCCCGACCCGGTTCCATCGACAAAGCTCGCAGCCGACTCGGTGCTGTCACTGGGTTCGGGAACGCCAATGAACGTCACGTCTTCACCAAATTGTTGTTGCAGTTCCACGACCGTGGAAGCTTGACCACGTCAAGTCGGTCACCAGGGCGCCCAGAACCACAAGACCACGTCTTGACCTTGGTACGTCGATAGGTCGACTGTTTCGCCGCTTACTGTCCCAAACTCGCCGGTCAGGTTTGACTCACCGACCGCCTCAGTGTTCTCAGTGTTCTCAGCGGCGGCTTCAGCAGGGGCAGCAGCTTCACCAGAAGCGGCTGGCTCGGCTGCGGTCTCGGCAGTTGTGGCCGACCCACACGCGGTGGCAACCAAGCCCATCAGCAGGGCGATGCAAAGTGCTCGTCCTCGGTATCGAAAGCGTCGGCTGGCCATAGAAATAGGCTATCAAAAGGGGGCGGAACATCCTTGGCACTTGCAGTGAACGAGTTCTTAACTCCCGACGAGGAAGAATCCTCGGCGCCGACGTGTTATCACTCATTCGGAAGGAAACCCATGCCAACAGATACTGACAGCGGCAAGTTCGACCGCGACATGAACTACATCCCCGATCGCATCACCCCAGATGGCGCTGACGGGTGGACGACCAAGGCTGATACGTACCGGCTGGTCGTGGCCCACGCCTGCCCGTGGGCGAACCGGTCGTGGATCACCCACCGTCTGCTCGGGCTGGAGTCGGCAATGTCGGTAGCGGTAGCCGGCCCATTGCACGACGCGTCGAGCTGGAAGTTCCATCTCGACCCCGACGGGCTCGACCCGGTGCTCAACATTCACAAGCTCCAAGAGGCCTTCTTCAACCGTTACCCCGACTACCCCCGTGGCATCACGGTGCCAGCCATTGTCGATATCGAATCCACATCGGTTGTGACCAACGACTTCGCGCAGATCGAACTCGACTTGTCGACACAGTGGTCGCAGTTTCACCGCGATGGGGCACCCGACCTTTGGCCCGACGAGCTCCGTGACGAGATGGAAGAGGTCATGGAGCTGGTCTTTCATGACGTCAACAACGGGGTATACAAGAGCGGGTTCGCATCATCACAAAGCGCCCACGAAGAGGCCTACGATGCGCTCTTCGCTCGACTCGATTGGCTCGAGGAGCGCCTCACCACTCGCCGCTATCTGATGGGTGACAGCATCACCCAGGCCGACATTCGTCTGTGGCCGACGCTGGTTCGATTCGACCCGGTGTATCACAACCACTTCAAGTGCAATCGCAACAAGCTGTCCGAGATGCCCGCACTGTGGGGCTACACCCGCGACCTGTTCCAAACCCCAGGCTTTGGTGACACGATCGACTTCCCGCTCATCAAAGCGCACTACTACGAGGTGCACACCGGCATTAACCCGACAGGGGTTACACCAAAGGGCCCCGACGTGTCGGGGTTCATGACCGCTCACGGACGAGAGGCCCTTGGCGGCCGACCATTCGGCGACGGAACTGCGCCGGCTGCCTAGGCCCGACATGAACTCTCACGTGGTGGTCGGCGACCCAGCTCCGACGATCGATCTCGAGACCGCCGACGGCGATAAGTGGCGCTTGAGCGATCACCTTGGCCGCCCGGTTCTACTGATCTTTCATCGCCATATCCATTGACTTCCGTGCGCAGAGCACGTCATCGCCGTGCGCGATCGCCTGGGTGAATTCGGCAACGACGCTGCCATTGCGCTCATCACCTTTGCAGAGGCTGACAACAGCGCCCCCTATCGCAGCCGAATGGACCTACCGTTTCCGATGCTGGTCGACACGGCCCGCGAGACCTATCGGTCCTACGGTCTTGAGCGCGGCTCGTTTCGACGAATCTGGGGGCCAAAGACCGCAAAGCGCTACATCGAGATCTTTCGGGCCAATGGCATCTCGAGGCCTGGCAGGCCCACCGAAGACACGCTCCAACTTGGAGGAAACTTCGTGATCGACCGGCGTGGCACGATTACGTACGCGTTCCGCGGACGGGGACCCGACGAACGTCCAGACGTTGGCGAGCTCATCAACGCAATTCAGGATGCTGGCCCATGAGCACAACTCACATGGGCCGGTTATCTGTTGTGGTCAACCTGATGGAGAAGCACTCCGAGCATCCGTTCACGATCGGCGTCGTTCAATTCGACTCGACCGTGCTCCCTCGCTAAGTCGCTGGCAGATTGGGTGTCGGCCAGCACTGCTTCGCATCGGTCGCAGGTTGCGAGATGGCTAAGCGCAGCTTCCTGCTCTTGTTCGGGCAGATCTCCCTCCATAAGGTCGGTGAGACGATCGGCAACTTGCTCGCAGTTCATTCGTGTTTCGTCGTTCATCGGTGCACCTCAGCCTTCTCTAGTTTCAGACGCAGGGATTGCCGGGCACGATGCACCCGCATCTTGGCCGCTGACAGGCCAACGCCAAGCACGTGCGCCACCTCGGTCATGGGCAACTCTTCGATGTCGCGCAGCACAACAGCCATCCGTTCTGCCTCGGCGAGCTCGAGTAGAGCTTCGTTGATGACCCGAGCAACCTCACTCGAAATCGCCAGACCCTCGGGCGACTGTCCATTGGCTACTTGGGGTAGCTCGCCCGGGTCTGTAGGGGTGTCGCGGCGTCGACGAACAACGGCGATGGACTCTCTATACGCAATCTGCAAGAGCCACGGCCGTTCACGACCCATGTCGGTCAGTTGATCAACTCGCGTGAACGCTTTCACGAAGGTGAGCTGCACAACATCTTCTGCGTCGGCACGATTCCAAAGCACCCGGTAGGCCACGTTGAAGACCGCGTCGATGTGAGCGCGGAAAAGTCGCTCCACCCGCTGTTGCAAACCTAAACCGGCCGACTCGTCCAACACCGCGTTGTTCACCCCCAACAAGCCCCTGGCGTGTCCCTCGAACGTCTCTTGCCGAAGCTCACGCTCCGGTCAGTTTACGAGTCCCGGTCTTTAGCGCCGCGTAGATCGGGCACCATCCAACAGTGCCGGTCACGAACAGTATCAATCCAACAACGATTGCCACCACGGCGACAACGCCTTCAAGGGCAGCAAAGCCCGCAAGGAGGAGTGCTGCTCCAACTACAACTCGGGCGATTCGATCCCAGTTTGCTTCGTTCATGATTATTTCTCCATCTCCAAGCGAGCCCTGAGATGGGCCCGTACCTGCATGACGCGACGGTTGACCGATCGGTCACATATCTCTGCGATGGATGTACCAAGCCTCAAACGCTAAGGATTCACCGCAAGCATGCCGCCTTCGAGATTCACGACGTCGGTGAAGCCAAGGCTGGTGAGCTGCTTTGCGGCGGCCGTACTGCGCCCGCCGCTGCGACACAACAGAACAACTCGTTTGCCTGGGTCCAGTTCACCGGCGCGGTCCTTGAGCTCGCCCAACGGAATGTTCGTTGTCCCTGGAAGGGAACCAGCTGCTACTTCGTCGGGTTCGCGTACGTCGACGAACTGCGTGTCCTGGTCGACAACCGATCGGTAGTCATTTACCGGATGATCGGTGTGCAATTTTCGGGATCTACCGAAGCGCATGAGGGGCTCCTC
Source organism: uncultured Acidimicrobiales bacterium (assembly GCA_938038785.1). Lineage (GTDB taxonomy): Bacteria > Actinomycetota > Acidimicrobiia > Acidimicrobiales > SHLQ01 > SHLQ01. Next base: position 2,293 of record CALHTB010000085.1, on the reverse strand, counting down.
CTGTGATCAAGGCACTGGGCTAGAAATTCCTATGCTAATTGTACGTACATTTCTCGCCACGCTGCACGCAGCCCATTCGGGCTCTCGACCGTCGGCCGGCACCGCTGCCGCGCCCGATAGTCTCGCGAGATGTTGCCCCTCGAAGGAATCCGAATTCTCGAGTTCTCCACAATGATCACCGCGTCGTTCTCGGCGATGATGTTGGCCGAGCAGGGCGCTGAAGTTATCAAGATCGAGAGCGCTGACCGGCCAGATCCGTTGCGCTTCGTCGGAACGAGCCGGGGCGGGATGTCGGCGCTGTTTGCGAACTGCAACCGGGGCAAGCGGTCGCTAGCGCTCGATCTCAAGTCGGCTGAAGGCCGCGAAGTAGTCGAGTCGCTCATCGAGACGACCGACATTGTGATGACGAACTATCGCGCGGGCGTTATGTCACGGCTCGGCATCGGGAGCGACGAGCTCCGGGCACGCAACCCTCGGCTTATCTATCTCGGCATCACCGGATATGGGCCCGATGGTGACCTAGCGACGGCCCCCGCATACGACCCGATCATCCAAGCTCAAAGCGGCTTCGCCGCTGTGCAGGGTGAGGGCAAGGACACGCCCGAGTTCATGAGCACACTCATGTGCGACAAGTCGACCGCATACACCGCAGCGCAGTCGGTAACCGCTGCGCTGTACCAGCGGGAGAAGACCGGGGTCGGTCAACACATCGACCTGGCCATGATGGACTCAGCGCTGTTCTTCTTGTTTGCCGACAGCTTCGCCCACCACACGCTCGTCGACGACGACCGTCCGACCGGCAAGTCGATCGCCTCGATCGCGCTGTATATCTATTCCACCGCCGACGGCCAGGTGACCCTGTCCATTCCCACCGACGCACAACAACTGAACCTGCTCAAAGGGCTCGAGCTCGACGAATTTGTCGACGACCCAAAGTTCGACACGCCGAAGAAACGCCACGAGAACCGGCACGAGGTGTACGACAAGGTGCGGTCGACCATCTGCAGTCTCACGACCGACGAGGTTGTCGAGCGCCTCAACCGTCACGACGTTCCGGTCGCCGCCGTGCTCGACTTCGACGGCGTCCTCGCGCATCCTGAGTTTGTGGCCAACGATGTTCTCAGCGTTGTTGAGCACCCACAACTGGGGAAGATTCACCAGGTGAAATCACCCGCGAGGTTCGAAGGCAGACGCCTCGACGCCGCCAGCCCGGCACCAACGCTTGGGCAACACACCGACGCGATCCTGGAGGAACTCAGATGACGCAGATCAAGAGCGACGGCCTGACACGCCGGTCTCACTGATAGTCGAGGAAGCCGGTGAGCACCGCGAGCGGAATGGACGCATAGCCAACGCCAATGGCGATCGCGATGGCCGCTGCCAGCCGCCTCCTTCCGGCAACATCGAGGAACGGCATCGCTCCGCCCAGTGATTGTGTGAGCGACCAGAGTCCGTGGAAGAGGTGGATGGTGAGGGCAGCCACCCCGAGTAGGTAGACCGCAGAGATCCATGGGCTTTGGAAGCTGGCGATCTGGTTGTTGTAGGCGTCGCCGTGCACAAAGTTCGGGTTAGTGGTTCCCCACGTGAGGTCCGCGATGTGGAACACGATGAACAGCCCGACGATGAGTCCCGACCACAGCATCGTTCGTGATGCGTAGGTGGCGGCGAGGTGTTCGGACTGCGACGCCCGCACCGTTGCATTGGCCCGCCGATTGCGTTGGTCGAGGCTGAACGCGGCATGAATGTGCACACCGAATGCTGCGATCAGCCCGATTCGGAATATCCACAACAAGTGGCCGCGCGGGACGAGATGCTCGGCGAGGTTGCGCAGCGCTTCGCCATATTCGTTTGTGGACTCCGGGCCAAGGAAGATCTTCAGGGTGCCGACCAGGTGCACGACGACGAACCCGATGATGGCGAGCCCTGAGAGCGCCATGACGTACTTGCGGCCAACGCTCGATGAATACAACGACGCCAGACGACGCCACCGTTCCGCGCCCCCCGAAGGGAGGTGAGGGGCGCGGCTCTTCGTGGAGAGCATCACGATTACGGGATCGGGATGAACGGAGCCGGTACGGCTGGCTGGCCAGTCGCTGCGAGAAGCGCCGACCAGTGCTGTGCCTCGACACCGGCGATCTGGGCGATCACCGTCGCCAGGGATGCGTCTTCATACGATGACAGCGATGCGATGTCGGCTGCTGCCGCTCCGGATTCGAGCTCGATCGCGTAGTTGACGATGTCCTCGGCCGAGTTGAGCGGCGGGTACTCGGCGGCGTACTCATCTGCGGCCAGT
>CALHTB010000084.1 GCA_938038785.1 uncultured Acidimicrobiales bacterium | reverse complement strand
CGTACGTCACGACGACGATTTACGCCGATATCGAACCAGACGACGTGATGGCCGACAACGTGTGGCGCGAAGTCGACTCGTTCGATCGCCAGCTTGGCGAGACGAGGAGCCGAGGTCAGAACCTGAAGGCTCGCGTCGATCCACGTCCCCTCCTCGAAAAAGTCTAGGTACCGGCTCAACCCTGGCGGGCTTCCCCGGACCCGAGTTTCTCGCCTGCGGCTCCAAACGTTGCGGTTGTCGAACGTTGCGGTTGTCGAACGTCGCAGGTGGTCAGAAGAGTTTTCGGTGGAAGTTGTTTCGTTGTTCGTGGGCGCGGGGTTTGCCGTGTTCGGGGTGTTGCCGGTTTGGTGCGGGCGAGGGTTTGTTCCGGTATTTGCCGACGGTGGGTTTGGGTTTTTGGTGTTGGTTGTCGGGTGGTATTTCGTGGGGTTTAGCCGCGCGGGTTTTCCAGGTTTGGTTTCCCGGGTCGTAGTAGAGGGTGAGATTTTGTTGGTGGATGCGTATGTGGCAGTCGTCGCAGACGAAGGCGAGGTTGTTGATGTTGGTTTCGCCTTGGGCGGGGGCTATTGATGGCAACAGGTGATGTGCCACACATTTTGTGTGGTGGGCGCCGCATTGGACGCATTGGCCGTCTCGGGCGATAAGTCCGTTGATTTGGGCGGGTGTCGCTAAGCGTTTGCGGCGGCCTTGCCAGAGGAGGTCGCCGTTGCCGTCGAAGATGTGGGCGATGAAGTCGGCGCCGCATACGAGTTCGTCGAAGATTGAGCGGGGGAGCGGCTTGCCGTCGGAGGCAATAATGGCGGATCTATCGGTGCCGGTGAGTTGTTCGAGGGTCACGTTGACGTGCACGACATCACGGACTGTGCGCCGCTGAGGCCGTGCCGGCGGTTTGTTGCTTGACTTCGACGAGTTGGCTTCGTCGGTGTGCCCGGCCTGGCTAGCGTGGTCGCCCTGGTCTGCGTCGCTGTTGTTGGCGTTTCCGGCGTCCTGGTCTGCGTCGCGGCTGTTGTTGCAGCTGTTGTTGTTTTCGGTGCCTGTGCCGGTGATGAGTTTGTGGGCGGCGTCGAAGCCGCGTTGGTCGTTGGTGCGGGGGTGTTTGTGTCGGGGGACGTTTCGGCCGCCGTCGGCTTGGTATTCCTGGTCGGCTCCGGTGGTGACTTTGCGTTCGATGTCGTCGATTTTTTCGTCGGTGCCGTGGAAGGTGATGGCGCTGTTGCCGTTTGGGAGCCGGTGCCGGTACCAGCCGCGTTGGCGGTGTTGTTTGTCGTGACGGTTTTGTATGTCGTCGGCGTTTTGTCGGTCGTTGACGTATTTGCGGGCTTTCTTACGGCCTTGCTCGGGTGTGGTTTTTGATACTTGTTCGATGAGTTCGGGGTCGCAGGCGGCGGCGCCGTCGGTTTCTTCGGCGGCATCGGCGATGACGTCGGCTTGTTCGGTGGTGAGTTCGCCGGTTTCGAGTTTGGTGGCGATGTCGGGGTTGGCGTTGGTTGCTTTGGCTCGTGATGCCCGCTTTTTGGCTTCTTTCTTTGACGTGTTGCCTTGGTTGCGGACGAGGTCTTCGACTTGGCGGTCCGACGCCCCGTTTTCGTAGCGGTCGGCTAACAGTCGGGCTTCGGTGGCGTCGAGGCGGTTGCGGGAGAAGTTGATGAGTTGGAGTGCGGTTTTGGTTGGGAGGTGGGTGAGTTCGTGGTCGATGCGGATCATGGCGTCGGTCACGACGAGTGCGGGGTCGGTGCCCGGTGCAGCGGTGAACGTGGTTGTTGCCATACATTCCAAGATAGAACGCACGTTCGACTTACGCCAAGTCGGGCACACAGAAATCCAAGAAAAATCTGGACCACGACTCGGGTGTGCAAGACACCGCCAATCGCGCATCGTTGACTGACATCTGGGGTCTGACCCCGGATGTCAGATTCGGGTGAAGGCTTGGTTGACTAGACCTATGACCGTTCTTGAATCTCTCGAGTTCGACAATCGATTCACTGCAGAACTTCCTGCCGACCCGAATCCGTCGAACGTGCCGCATCAGGCGCCCGGGGCCATGTTCACCCGTGTCGACCCGACGCCGACGGCCGCTCCTGAGGTCATATCGGTTGCCGATGAGGTCGCCGAGATGCTGGGTCTCACCGCCGAACAACTGGCGTCCGATGAATTTCGCGACATGGTTACCGGCAACCTCGTACTGCCCGGTATGGACAGCTTCGCTATGCGCTACGGCGGTCACCAGTTTGGGAACTGGGCTGGCCAGCTGGGCGATGGTCGTGCCATCAACCTCGGCGAGCTCGTTACCCCAGACGGGCAACGTCAAACGCTGCAGCTCAAGGGCGCCGGCCGCACCTCGTACTCGCGAACGGCCGACGGCCTTGCGGTTCTGCGGTCGTCGATTCGCGAGTACCTGTGTTCCGAAGCCATGTTTCATCTCGGCGTTCCGACGACGCGTGCACTTTCGCTCAGCCTGACCGGCGACCAGGTGATGCGCGACATGCTCTATGACGGGCATCCCGCCCTTGAACCCGGAGCGGTTGTGTGCCGGGTTGCTCCCAGCTTCATCCGGTTTGGCAGCTTCGAACTGCCGGCCTCGATGGGGGAGTTCGACGAGCTCCGAGCGCTCGCCGACTTCACGATTCGCGAGTACTACCCCGAGCTCTGGCCCGCCGACGGCAACCCGACACCCGAGACCTACACGGCGTTCTATGCCGAGGTGGTGAAGCGCACAGCCGAAACGATCGTGCACTGGCAGCGCGTTGGTTTCGTCCATGGCGTGATGAACACCGACAACCTTTCGATCCTCGGGTTGACGATCGACTACGGCCCCTACGGCTGGCTCGAGAACTACGACCCGAACTGGACCCCGAACACCACCGATCGCCACGGCAAGCGCTATCGCTTCGGCAACCAGCCCGGCATTGGTCAATGGAACCTCGCACAACTGGGCAACGCTCTCTATCCTCTGGTCGAGGACGCCGACGCCCTGCAGCTGGCGATCGACGGATACGTCACCCACTTCCAGAGCCAGCACCAGGACATGATGCGCTCGAAGCTCGGCCTGGCCGAGTGGGACGCCGACCGCGACGAACCGCTGATGGTCGACATGCTCGACCTCCTCCAAGACGCCGAGACTGACATGACGCTGTTCTACCGAGGGCTCGCCAACGTGAGTACCGACGATGGCATCGCCGCCGACGACCGGTTCGCGCCTCTGCTCGATGCGTTCTATGTGCCCGACGAACAACTCACCGATGAACTGCGGGGTCGTTGGGACTCTTGGCTCGACACCTACGTTGCTCGAGTTCGTTCAGAAGGCACCGACGACGGTGAGCGCCGAGACGCCATGAATGCCGTCAACCCGCTGTACGTCATGCGGAACTACCTTGCGCAGCTGGCTATCGACAAGAGCGAAACGGGCGACCACTCGGGCGTGACCGAACTGCTCGACGTCATGCGAAACCCCTACGTCGAACAACCCGGCAAGGAAGAGTTCGCAGCCAAGCGCCCCGATTGGGCCCGCAGTCGAGTGGGCTGCAGCATGCTCAGCTGCAGTAGCTGATTTTCCCGGCTTCGCCTCCAGCGGTCGCAATCCGAGCCCTAGCGGGCTCTCGATGCTCGGCTGCTGGCCGGAGGCCGCCTCCGCCCGAACCGGCTTCGCAGCTTCGGGCTACGTCGTGAGGCCCAGTCCGCCGATGTTTCGAGCCTCAAGCGAGAAACTCGAGTTTGGCGATCCCCGTAGGGGTGAAGCCAATACCCGAACCGGCTTCGCAGCTTCGGGCTCACGCCTTTCCAGCGGTCGCAATCCCTCCGCTCGATTGTTCAGATCCGGTGGTCGGGCGTCGATAGGGTTGCACCTATGAGTTCAACATCTGCAGCCACACCACTTGAACGACTCGAACAGACGGTGAGCACCGGCGCTATTGCGCATCTCCCGGTGTGGTCGGGTATCCATGCGGCCGACGTTCAACCCGGTATCGAGGCCCTGCTCGCCGAGCTGACCGAACACTTCACCGAACTCGAATCGTCGCTCGAACCAACGTGGGCTGGCGTCATGGAACCACTCGAGCACCTCGGCCATCGTCTCGGCGCCATCGTCAGCCCGATCATGCACCTCGTCAGCGTGAAGTTCACCGACGAAATGCAAGAGGCGTACGACGAGGTGCAACCCGCAGTTGTCTCGTTCTCCAACACCATCGGCCAAAGCCGCCCGGTATACGACGCCATGGTCGAGCTGCGAGACAGCGACGAAGGCCAAAACCTCTCCGAAGCCCGTGCTCGAATCCTCGATGAGTCAATTCGAGGGATGGAACGTTCGGGTGTATCGCTGTCGGGCGACGGTCAGGCCCGCTTCTCCGAGATCAGCGAACGTCTGGCCGAGCTCAGCACGATCTTTGGAACCAACCTCATCAAGGAAGAACAAACCGATCGCATCAAGGTGACCAACGTTGCCCGCCTCGACGGCATCCCCGAGGCGGTTGTCGAGATTGCCCGCACCCAGGCTGTTGACGACGATGCCGAAGGTGCTTGGCATTTCCTGGTGAACGGCGTGAGCTACATGGCCATCGCCCAGCACGCCACCGACCGGGCGCTGCGCGAAGAGATGTACCGCAAGTTTCGTGCCCGCGGCCAGTCTGGCGAGTTCGACAACTTGCCGGTCCTCACCGAGATCCTCGAACTGCGTCAAGAGCAGTCGAAGCTCGTCGGCTTTGACACGTACGCCGAGCTGAGCGTCGACTCAAAGATGGCGCCATCAACCTCGGCGGTATGGGACCTTCTCAACGAACTTGAAACTGCGGCTCGCCCGGTTGCGCTCACCGAGATGGAAACCCTCACTGCGTTCATGAACAGCCAAGGGGTCGAGGGAGAACCGCAGCCATGGGACATTGCGTTCTGGGCTGAACGCCAACAGGAAGCGCTGTACAGCTATGACGCTGAGGCGCTGCGCGACTACTTCCAACTGCCACGTGTGCTCGATGGCCTCTACACGTTGATCTCCACGCTGTACGGCGTTGAGATTCGCGAATCCACCGACGGCGCCGTTCCGGTGTGGGACGAGTCGGTGCAGTTCTTTGAGGTGCTCCGCGACGGCGAGGTCATCGCGGCGTTCTACGTCGACCCATACAGTCGTCCGGGCGAGAAGCGAGGCGGCGCGTGGATGAACACTGTCGTTGGACGCGACCGCCTTCTGGCAGTTGGTGACCACGGCAGCTCGCTGCCGGTTGCGCTGTTCGTCATGAACGCCCGTCCACCAGCGGAAGGCCGGCCAGGGTTGATGTCGCTCGACGAGGTTCGCACCCTCTTCCACGAGTTCGGCCACGCAACCCAGCACATGTTCACCGAGATCGACGAGGGTGGTGCGTCAGGAATGAACCTGGTCGAGTGGGACTCGGTCGAACTTGCGAGCCAGTTCAACGAGTACTGGATGGAGCACAAACCGTTCCTTCGCGACCTCACCGCCCATGTCGAGACGAACGAACCGCTCGACGAGGACACCCTCGACCGGATCATCGACAGCCGCAACTACATGGTCGCCAACGGGACGCTTCGCCAGCTGCACTTCGCGAAGTCGGACATGGCACTTCACGAGCGCTTTGGGGTCGACCCAACCGTCACCGACCCGAACGAGCTCGATCGCCAGATCGCCGAAGAGACCCTGGTGACCCCACGTCTCGACGACGAGTCGAACCTGACCGCCTTTGGCCACCTGTTCGCCGGCGGATATGCGGCGGGCTACTACTCGTACAAGTGGGCCGAAGTGCTTGCGGCCGACGCGTTCGCTGCGTTCCGGGAAGTGGGCCTCGACAACGAAGCCGAACTCCGCCAGGTCGCCGACCGTTTCCGCGAGACAGTGCTCGGCCTGGGTGGTAGCAAGCCCGCAGCCGAGGTCTACCGCCTGTTCCGCGGCCGCGATGCCACCCCCGATGCGCTGCTACAAGATCAAGGGTTGCTGGCCGTCTAGCGGATAGCGATTCCCGTAAAGCACATTTCGTCCTGGGTGCCCTCGGCCCACACGATGTAACGACTCTCAAGGCCAGCTGGCCACAGGGCTCGATCCCAGCCGCACTCGATTTGCAGCCGGTCGCCGCTTTCGAACACAAGAGGTTCGACCGGGTAGTAGCCCATCTGCCATTGGAAGTCCCAGCGATCGATGTCGATGAGGAGCTTCTCGTCAGGTGTGCCGGGGTTCAAGGTCAGTCGGTAGGTGGTACCAAGTTCGTGCATGTGCGGCCACATCGACACGACCTGCCCCTGAGGCGCAGGCACATCACACGATGAGCTTGCAACGCCTTCGGTGAACTGAGCGAAGTCGTCGGCGGAAACACCACAACGATCGTTGATGAGGTTGGCAATGAACGCTGACTCGATGCCGAACTCGCCACTGAGACGAGCCAGGGCAGCGTTGCGATCGCACAGCGGCCCGCTCTCGTAACTTGCGCACGGTATTTCAGCCGGCGTGAGCAGGATGCGCTGGGTTACAGGGGCAAGGGCGCCGCCCGCTGCGGCCAACTCGGCCTCGTCGGCCAGTTCGATTGCGAGGCCCGAGTCATCCGGCAACGCTTCGCCGTCGTAGTGGTAATGCCACTGGACGACGAACGCATCGCCGGCTTCCATTCTCAGCCCGGAACCTTCGGGCATAGTGATTGGACCGTTGCCCGGGGCCCAACCAGCAATCTGTTCGAGCAGCCCGCGGCTAAAGCGCGGCAGGGTTTGACATGTCCAACCGGGTTGGCCATCCGCTCCATCGACAGCATCGGCCTCGCCACGAAGGCTGGCGGGCAGTCGGTAAATGAGGCTGTGGTGGAGGACCCGCGTTTCGTCGACTCGAGTTTCGATTGAGGTGACCCACGAGGTGTCTTCGAAGCCGGGGTCGAGGATTCGGCAGCGGTAGTCGTCGGTCTTTTCCGACCCGGGATACGGGCTGCCAGCGGTGACCACGAGGTCGGCGTCGATCGGCGGGTACGCCTGGCTGGTCGCGGCTAGGGGTGTTGTGGCATCGACGTCGAGTGGAGCACCAGCCGCGGCCCAGTCGATGATGGTTTGACGATCGTCGTCGCTCATCGACAGGTCGTACTGATACGAAATTTCCTGCAAGCCGCTTTGTGGCCAGGGCGGCATCTGCTTGTCTTCGACCCGAACTGCCACGAAGTCGGCGATGGACGCAACATCATTGACGGTTGCCATCTCGAGGTGGGTGGTGCCCGGCCCGGTGTTGGAGTGACACGACACGCAGTTCTGCTCGATGATCGGCTGGACGTCGCTCGCAAAAGAGATTGCGGTGGCCGAATCGCCGGTGGTGTCGGTCGAAGTGCCCTCGGCTGACGCGCTTGCTTGGGTGGTGGAGGTCGGCTCGGCGTCGGGAGCTGCAGTGGACGCGTCCTCGTTTCCGCCGCAAGCGACGAAGATCAGCGAGGCAAGGGCGACGCCGAACACGATGGAGAACGCACGCAAACGGTCCATAGGTAACTTTACGTCCAATTCGCGATCTTCTTGAGGGCGCCCCTAACGAACGCCTCCGAGAAACAAGTTCCAGACGACCACCGTCACCCAATGGATGAGGGTGGTGCGGTCACAGAGGGTTTGCCCCCAATCCGTCCTGGGGGGCTAGGCCCCTACTCGGCGGCTGGGCCGAGAAGATCCCACTTGTTGCCAGCAATGTCCTTGAATACGACGACCGTGCCGTAGGGCTCGGATCGCGGTTTCTCCATGAACTCGACGTCAGCATCGACCATGCGCTGGTACTGCGCGTCGAAGTCGTCCACGCGGAGGAAGAAGCCAACCCGGCCGCCGAACTGCTCGCCCACAACCTTTGACTGCACTTCGCCATCGGCTTTGGCTAGCAGCATGCCGGTTTCACCGCCCTTGGGCTTGACAACTACCCATCGCTTCGTGTCACCGTCGTTTGTCTCCGACGGCGAATCTTCGACGAGGTCGAAGCCCATCACGTCGACGAAGAATGCAATGGCCTCGTCGTAGTCGTGTACCACCAGCGAAACGAGGCTGATCGATGCAGTTGGGATGTCCATGGCACAGTTTCGCAGAAGCAGGGTGGTGACTGCCTGCTGGTCGCAGACATCTCGTTGCGCAACGGCGTTATTGGCCCAAAAGCACTTCGCCTACGTCGTTTGGCGTTAGTGAGACGGCGTCCGCGTTGGCACCGATGAGCTCGTCGATCGAGCCGAAACCCCACGCCGCACCAATGGCGGTCATCTGCAGTGACTTCGCTGCTTCGATGTCGTGGCGGCGGTCGCCGATCATCGCGATGCCCGAGGTGGGGCGGTCGAGGGTTGAGATTGCGTGCTGGATGATGTCGCGTTTCGTCTTGCGCGTACGGGCAACGTCAGAGCCCGACACCACGTCGAGGTAATCGGCAATGCCAACCCGGTCGAGCACCCGAACAGCGAACGGTTCGAGCTTCATGGTGGCTACGCCGAGCATCCATCCGGCTTTGGAAAGCGCTTCGAGCAGCTCGGGGATTCCGTCGTACAAGGTGTCGTCGAGCCAACCGGCAATGGCGAAGCGTTCGCGGTACAGCTCGGTCGATGCCGCGATCTTGTCGGCGGGAACGCCCAGCAATGCGTGCGCCTCTTCGGCTGGAGGGCCGATCAGCGTCGACGTGTCGATTGCGTCGTTCCAAGGAAGGTCGAGCTCGCCAAGCGCCCAACGATGACAGGCAATGATGCCGTCGGCTGGGTCGGTCAGCGTGCCATCGAGGTCGAACAGCGCCAGCGGTAGCGCGTCTGGGTCAACCGGTATCTCACTGTTGGACGTGGTGATTTCTGCAGACGACATCTGGCCGAGCCTACGCACATCCCGGTTGTCCCGTCGTAGTGTGACCCCATGACTTCACCACACCCAGGCGCCCTTAGTGGAATTCGTGTGCTCGACCTGTCGCGGGTGCTCGCCGGCCCAGCCTGCGGGCAGCTACTCGCCGACCTCGGCGCTGACGTCATCAAGGTTGAACGTCCCGGGGCTGGCGACGACACCCGGCATTGGGGGCCTCCGTGGTTGCTCGACGAGGACGGCAACGAAACGGTCGAGGCGTCGTACTACCTGTGCGCCAACCGCGGGAAGAAGTCGATCACCGTCAACATCGGTTCGCCCGAAGGTGTTGACCTCATCAAGAAGCTCGCGGCAAAGAGCGACGTGGTCATCGAGAACTTCAAGGTCGGGTCGCTGGCCCGGAAGGGGCTCGATTACGAGGGTCTCCGAGAAGTGAAGCCCGACATCATCTACGCCTCGATCACCGGGTTCGGGCAGGACGGGCCGATGGCCGAGCAGCCCGGGTACGACTACCTCGCCCAAGCAATGGGAGGCATGATGAGCGTCACCGGTCGCGCGGACGGCGAGCCCGGCGCCGGCCCGCTTCGAGCCGGAGTGGCAACCGCCGACCAGACCGCAGGTATGTACGCCACCGTCGGCATATTGGCCGCGCTACGCCACCGCGATCAGACCGGTGTTGGCCAACATGTCGACGTGGCGCTGTTCGATTCACAGCTGGCTTTCATGGCGAACCAGGCGCTCAACTATTTCGTTGGGGGAGTGCCGCCGACCCGCAGTGGCGAGTGGCACCCGAACCTGGCGCCGTACCAGCCATTCGATGTGTCCGACGGTCGGGTAATTGTGGCGGTTGGAAACAATGGCCAGTTCGCAGCGTTCTGCGGTTGGCTGGGCCTGGACGAGCTCGTTGCCGACCCTCGCTTTGCCGAGAACCCCGACCGGAACAAGCATCGGGTCGAACTTGCGGGTCTCCTCCAAGCCGAGCTCCGCACGAAGACCAAGGCCGAGACGCTCGAGGCGCTACCGGCTTTGGGTGTTCCCGCAGCCAAGATCAACGACATGGCTGACGCGTTTGACGAACCGCAGGCCAAGCACCGCGGCGGCCGTATCGACCTTCCGCACTCGGTCGCTGGAACCGCACCGGCGATCGCGAACCCGATTCACTTCTCGCAAAGCCCTGTCACCTACCGCAACGCCCCACCAACCCTCAGCGAACACACCGACGAGATTCTCGCCGATGTGCTCGACCTCTCCGAAGATCAGATCGCCGACCTCCGAGCATCCAACATCGTCTAGCCCTCGGACAAAACAAGGGTCTGACCCCAGAATTGTCCGAGCCGGCGGACGCTACGACGATCGGTCTTAACAGAGTATTGAAAATTCAAGAGTTTTCGGATGTCCGGTCAACTAAAGGGTCTGACCCCAGCGTTGACAGCAACCTGTTGGAGGTTATTCGCCGGCGAGGCCTTGGTTGTTGGGGTCGCTGTGGGCTGGGACCGATAGGCGGTCGCCGATCTTCATGCCGGTTGGCAGCGCGCCGCTGGTCCACCGTTGGTCGGCAACACCTGCAGCAAACGCATCGACCATCGGCTGGCTGAACTGGATACGCCAGTCGCCGCCTGCTTTTGTGTCGTTGAAGTAGACAAAGCCGATGATGTCGGGGTTGGCGGCAAGCCCGTCAAACACGGTGGTGAGCCAGTTGACGCGGTCGGCGTCGACGTTGGTGCCAGCGCCGATCTCGGCGAGGAGGATCGGCTTGGCCGTGATTGACCGAAGCTCTGCGATCGTCTTGCCGAAGATGGCATCGAAGGTTGGGGCTGGGGCACCGTCGAAGCCACGCCAATAACCCGAGATACCCACCCAGTCGGTGTACTGCTCGCCGGGCCAGTAGGTCGTGATGTCGGTCTTTAGATTGTTCGACCTGTTGACGCTCCACAACCACACGACGTTGTCGGCGCCAGCAGCTTCGAATCGGCCGTGTACGTGACGCCACATGTCGATGAAGTCGCCTTGGCTGTTGCCGTTCAACTGTTCTGACCACGAGTACCAGTTGCCGTTCATCTCGCCAGCGAGACGAAGCACGATTGGCTGGCCGTGCGCTGCCGCCGCGTTGGCCCAGTCATCGATGTAGGTGTCCCAATCGCCATCGGCGATCTCGCGAAGGGTTGGCTGGCGGTCGGCACCGGGAACAACCGGTTCCCAGGCGATCTGTGGCGTCATGCCGCGGCCCCACGCGGTACGGACCTGTTCGGCGGGGAATGGGGTGGCCCAGTTCGAGAAGAACAGCAGGTTGTTCGGCGCCTTGCCGACCAGCCGGCTGATGTAGTCGAGCTCGCCCATGAACCACGGAGCCTCCCGGGTGTGCAGCCCGAAGACACCTTGCTGCTGGCGCACTGCGTTGACCGACAAGACCTGCGCCGCCGGTGGAAGCTTTGGCCCTTCAACCGGTGCGCCCGGGAGTTGTTCGCAGGCGCGCCCGTCTCCATCGCCATCGAGATAGTCGTAGCGTTGGATGTCGCTTTCGAAGATGCTCTGGGCATCCGGCTGGTTTTCGAAGTCCTCGCAGGTGATGCGCTTTGGCGCGTCGGGGTCGACAATCTGCTCACATGCCCGGCCGTCGCCGTCGCCATCGAAGTGGGCGAGCTCGGTTGGGGATGCGTCAAAGGCAGCTTGGGCTGCGCTGCGGGTGGCGTAGTCGGTGCACTCGGGTCGAGGGGCGCTTGTCGTGGTCGGCGCGGTCGCCTGCGAGGAGGCTGCGGGCGTTCGAACTTGCTCGGTTCGGTACACCACCTGCACGAGGTCTTGGCGTGGTGCGGTTGGGGGCACAACAACATCGCTTGCGCCGCTTTCGCCGTCTTGTGAGCCAGCATCTGGCGAGTTGGCCTCACCGTCGGACGTTTCCGCCGAGGCCTCGCCGGTCTCCCTCTGTTCGCGTAACTCGGCAATCACGTCTGCGAGCAAAGTCTGCACATCCTCCTCGTCGGGCACCGTGGTCGTTGACGAACCAGCAGGGAGGCTCGTGGTGTCGGCCACTGGGTCTTCGAAGGCGAGGACGTTTGGAACATCGCTGCGGCCAACGTCGGCCGAGTCCACGCTGGCAATGTCGTCGCGAGACGGTAAGGCCACCGCCAGGAACGAGATAGCCATCAACATGGCCACCAGGCCGACGTTGAACAGGGCGCTGCCGATCGAGAACGGGCCCGGCGGCTTTGCCGGTGGTGGCGCGGCCGACTCGGGGATGGGCGTTTCCTCGGCGAAGGGGTGCATGGTCATGAAAGTTGGGTAAGCCTTTCGATTAGGGCTGGTAGAGGGACATGCCGACGACCATCGTCAGCGCCAGGAAGTAAGGGATGAACGCTTGGGGGTTGCGCGACGACTCGCCGGCAAAGCCGCCATCGCGGGTTCCCCACCCCGAGTTGTGCGCCATGCGGGTGAAGCCGAGCATGCGAATCGGCATCAGCATCAGCGTCGAGATGACGAGGAACGTCGGGATTCGCCACAGGTCGCTCGGGTTCTGACGCAGGTGTCGAGATTGTCGAAGCGCTGAGCTCGCAGTGGACGCGAGGATCGCAAACAGCGCCACCAGAGCTCCGCCGCCGAACCGGCCGAAGGTCGACACGAACGGCTCGAACAGGTCGATGTCAGTGATGATGAACTGGCGCACAAACCACCCGAGGTAGGCCCCGAGCAGCAAGAACGGCAACAAGATGTCGGCGAGATAGAAGAAGGCCAGTGGCTTCGCGTTCTTCAACATCCAGGGGAACATGCGCAGTGTGTTGTACTGCGAGCCGCGGGCCCAACGGAGCTGTTGCTTGGCCATCTTCTTCCACTCGAGCGGGGCGTCGGTGTACACCAAACTGCTCGATTGGTAGACAGCCTTGTAGCCATGCCTGAGGCACTCGTTGGTGAGGGTTCGATCGTCGCTGACTTCGAGAAAGATGCCGAGAAACCGGGCGTTCAGGAAGTGGTCCATCGAATCGACGAGCACCTTGCGACGGAACGCAATCGTGCGGCCAGGCAGACAGCCCACCGTGCCCAGAACCGACATGGCGGGCATGGCATATTCGTTTCGCAGAGACTCCATCCAGTCGGCCCACCGGCTGAGAATGTGGCGCTCGGGGGCGAGGATGCGTTGCTTGGTGGTGACGCCGCCGATCTCGGGGTCGGCGAAGGGGCGCACGAGCTCGTCCAATGTGTCCGAGGTCCAGATGGTGTCTGAATCGACCAGCACACAGATGTCCGACGTTGTCTCCTCGACGCCGATACGAAGTGCGTTGCGCTTGCCGGGTATCTCGGTCCACGTGGTGGCGACACCAGGGAACTCAGCGCAGATGGCTTCGAGTGGAAGGTTGCGTGGGCCGTTGATCACCACGTGGATCTCGTCGGGGCCCTGGCGGGTGATGCGACGAAGGACCTCGCGGAACAGTTCGTGCGGTTCGTCGACCACCGGAATCAACACCGCGGTGGTTTCGTTGCACTCGCCCGTGAAGGGGGTGTAGCGACGGGAGAGCCATGCCTTCCACCCCCACACCGACCACACCAAGGCCATGTAGAGCAGGAAGAGATGGACGCGATGGTGAACCAGCAGATCACGAAGCTGCAGCAAAAACACAAACATGGGAAGGTCGTCCAGGAGAGAGCGGCGGGAGGGCCTGCGCTGAGCCGCTCGAACTAGTCGCCGTAAGTCGAGCGGCCCAGTCGGGTAGGCCTGAACACCTACTTCGGGCCACATCGCGAAAACCTTTATGCCTTTCTTTGCTGTGCCCGGTTCTGGGCCAACAGTCGACATGTGGGCCACTAACCTTGCGCCATGAGCTCGGCGTGGCAGCGACGCATCTTGGGAGTGCTTGGTGGGGCGGTGGTCGTCGCGCTGCTCGCGATTCTTGGCGCCAGCTTTCTGACCCAGGCCAACGATGTGGTCGAGGTACAAGCTGCCGCCGAGTCGACGGCTCCTGAAACCGTCGCTCCCACAACAACGACGACAACAACCACTACGACGACTACAACTACGACCACCACCACGATTCCGCTTCGGGTGGCGACTATGGCGTTCACCGGCGACACGTTGGCCCACAGCGGTGTGGTGCGCCAGGCCCGAGCCAATGCCAGCCGGGAAGGTGCCCCTGAAGGTGCGGACTACGACTTCGCCCCGATGTTCCGGTTCGTCGAGCCGTACCTGGCGGGCGCCGACGTGGCGATCTGTCACCTTGAGACTCCGCTCTCGCCGAACAATGACGACCTGCGTGGCTTTCCGACCTTTAGCGTCCCCCACGAAATGGCCGACGGCCTCGTGTCAGCCGGTTACGACGGCTGCACCTTTGCCTCGAACCACACCCTCGACCGGCGCCCCGAAGGCGTGGGCGAATCGCTTGCCATCATGGAAGACGCAGGCTTGGCCCACTCGGGCGCAGCGAGGTCGCAAGAAGAGTTCGACGAACCAACCATCTACGAGGCCAACGGAATCTCGATTGCGTCGTTGAGCTACAGCTATGGGTTCAACGGTTTCACCGAACCTGCTGACGCTCCGTGGCTGACCAACGAAATCAACCTCGACGAGATTGCCGCCGAAGCAGCAGCTGCCCGAGCGGCCGGAGCCGACTACGTTGTGCTGTCGGCGCACTGGGGCACCGAGTACAACTACAACCCCAGCGAGTTCCAACTCGACATGGCCACACAGTTCGCCGAGCTCGACATCGACCTGGTCATCGGCCACCACGCGCACGTGGTTCAGCCGGTGGCTGTCGTCGATGGCGTGCCGGTCGTCTACGGGTTGGGCAACTTCCTGTCGAACCAGTCAGCCAACTGCTGCGTGGATGGCAGCCAGGACGGCATGATCATGCTGGTATACGTGCACGAGCGCCGGGGCGGCGGTTTCGACACGTCGCTGACCTATGTTCCAACCCGTGTCGACCGCAGCGACTTCACAATCGTGCCGGTTGCCGACGCTCTCGCCGGCGAGGACATGGGCACCCTCGGTCAGGCCGAACTCGAAGCATCAAAAGAGCGCACCTCAGAAGTGGTCTACCGACTGGGCAACACCGACGTCGGCGAAGCCGGACCCATCGGCGCCATCGGATCGATCAGCGAGATCTTCGAAGTCGAGTAGCAGCGAAGCCGTTCTTGGTTTGGCTAGCCATATCCTCGACGGCTCCATCGGAAAGACCAACCACAACACGACACAACGTTCTCTTATGACCCGAACAGCCGGGTTGAGTCCGAGACGGATCATGAGGGCGGCACGGTCAGCTTTGGGCATGACCTAGCTGGTCAACAGGGTGTGGCCTACCAACGTCTCTCTAGGAATTCGGCAATGCGGTTGATCGAGTCGAGGCTGGCGTCCATGAACCCGACCTGGGTGAAGAACGTGTGCACCTGGCCGTCGTAGCGGATGTAGTCGACCTCGACGCCCGCAGCTTCGAGCACTTCGGCATACGCCAGGCCCTCGTCGACGAGCGGGTCGTATTCGGCAGTGATGACCAGCGCTGGCGGTAGGCCCTCGAGCGAGCCAAGAATTGGTGATAGCCGGACATCGGTGCGCGGCACCTCGTCAGGGACGTAGTGGTCGGCGAACCACTTCATAGCGGCGGCAGTTAGCAGATACCCCTCGCCGTTCTCGGTCAGTGACGGACGGGTCGGGTCGGAGAAATCGGTTGCCGGATATACGAGGGCTTGGGCGCTGATGTGCGGGCCGCCGTCGACACAGTCCTGCGCGACGACGGCTGACAGGTTGCCGCCAGCGCTGTCGCCGCACAGGGCGAGGCGGCTTCCATCGACACCGATCTCCGCTCCGTTCTCGGCTACCCACCTCGTGGCTGCGGTGCAGTCGTCGGGTGCGGCGGGAAACCGATGCTCGGGGGCAAGTCGATATTCGACCGAAACAACCGTGGCGTTCGTTGCTTCGGTAAGGGCTCGGCAGGCAAGGTCGTGCGTCTCGACCGTGCCGATCACCCAGCCGCCGCCGTGGAAGAACATAAGGCACGGTGTGGCGTCGCCAGCATCGACTGGCCGGTAGATGCGAATGGGCAAATCGCCGCCCGGGCCAGGAATCGTTCGATCCATGACCTCGCCGACCTTGGGCTCGGCATCGAGGTCGGCGGTCCGCACGTTGTAGAGCGCCCGAGCGTCATCGACGCTCAGCGTTTCGAGGGCAGGGAGCTTCGCCTTCGCTGCGAGGTTGATGAGGGTTTCGGCTTGCGGGTGTAGTGCCATCCCGACGGTCTAGCAGACTTAGAGGTTTTCGTCGTCGGATCCAATGAGGCCGACAAAGGGGCCACCGTGGTGAGCTTCGGGGGTCAGTGCAAGGTCGGCGAATGCCTTAACGACGGCGAGCCGCTCTCGAACGTCGGCCTTAAGTCGGGTCGACGTCCGGCGAACGTAGTCATCGGTCGTTGCGGCGGTCACGTCGATACCGGCTCGCTGACAAAGTGCTGTGGTGCGTTGGGCAAACCGCGGCTGGGTCACTACAACTGCGTCTGTGACGCCGAACTGTTCGGAGGCACGAAGACAGGTGTCCCACGTATCGAATCCTGCGTAGTCGAGCGTGATGGCTTCCTCGGGGAGCCCCAACCCGCGAAGGTATCGCTGCATCGCAGCCGGCTCGTTGTAGTTCGAGGTTCGATTGTCGCCCGAAACCAGGATGTGTTCGACCCTGCCGTCGTTGAACAGTGCGGCCGCAGCGTCGAGCCGTTGCCGTAATGCAAGCGATGGGTTTCCGGTTGATCCCACACGTGCACCGGGAACGATGACGACGTCGGCTGCGGGAGCTTCAGCCACCTCGACAACCTGGCCACGTGCGAGAAACGCCACCGCAACCCACGCTCCCAGAATCGCTGCGACGACCGCGAGTGCGCCAATGACGAACAGCCGTTTCCAGTCGGGTCGCTGCACCCGGTTTACGAGCGGGAGTTTCACCCCACCAGTTTGAACTAGATCTGTAGCGTTTGGACGTCGCGAGCTGTGTGTCTGATTTCCGCTCGTGTTTGTGCGCGGCACCAGCGAGACTGACCGCATGGCAAAGACGACCCCGACCATCGCTCGGGCAACCGCACAAAACGAGGGCGACTTCAGCTCGCTCGATTGGGGGTTGTTCGTCGGGGTCTCGTTGATTTGGGGATCGTCGTTCTTGCTCATTGCCGAGGCACTCGAAGGGCTGACCCCGGGCATGGTCACGCTTGGCCGCGTGGGCTTGGGTGCGGTCACGTTGCTTGTGCTTCGGGCCATCTCAACTGGCCTTCCGAAGATCGAGCCTCAAGATCGCAAAACCATTGTGTTGTTGTCGGTCCTATGGGTTGGAGTGCCGTTCACGTTGTTCCCGCTCGCACAAGAACACATCAACTCGGCCGTGACCGGGTTGTTGAACGGCGCAACCCCGGTGTTCGCCGGAGTTGTTTCGGCGCTGCTGGTGAAGGTTGCGCCCAAAGGGATCCAGCTTGCGGGCATCGCCATCGGGTTCCTCGGGATCGTGCTCATCAGCCTCGGCTCGACAGGCGGCGGCAACGCAACCGAAGTTCGGGGCGTGCTTATGGTTCTGGCCGCCACCGTTTGCTACGGGTTCGCGCTGAACATCGCCGCACCCATCCAAGCCAAGTACGGGGCCATCGTCACGATGAGCTCGGTGCTCACCTTGGCAACCCTGTGGGTGCTGCCACTGGGTCTTCGAAACTTGGGTGACAACGAATGGTCGGCGGTGCCAATTCTTGCCGTTGTCTTTCTCGGCGCCGTCGGCACGGGGGCGGCTTACTGGATCATGTCGACCCTCGTCGGCCGGGTCGGGGCGATCCGAGCGTCGTTCATCACGTACCTCATCCCAGTCGTGTCGCTCGTGCTCGGAGTGTCAATCCGCGGCGACGAGGTTCGTTTCCTCGCCATCATCGGAGCGGTGCTCACGATTGCGGGAGCCTTTCTCGCCAGCCGCCGTCGGCGGGCATAACGCTTAGGCCGCCTCACGTTTCCAAATTTCTTCACATAAATCGACAGCTATCCAAGCCGGTAGACGACAACCCGTACTGAAAGACCAAACGGACGGGATGAGTGGTCGAAATGGCGTGGATTCACGGCGTACTGGAAAGTGCTGACGCAAGGACTGTTGCGGGGGTGGTTGCGGCAGCGCTCAGCGTGCTGGCATACGTTCCGTACGCTCTCGACACGGCAGCTGGCCGCACCTCACCCCAGCGAGCTTCGTGGCTCGTTTGGGGCGTGCTTAGCTCGGTCGCAGTCGCCGCTCAGATCGACGAGGGGGCGCTTGCCTCGTTGGGGTTTGCCGTCGCACAAATGTCGGCCACGCTCGTCATCTTCGCCCTGTCGATTCGGCGGGGAAGCGGCGCCTACCTCCGGGGATCCGACCTCTGGGTCATCACCGCCGCAGCCTTCGGGCTGGTGCTGTGGTGGTTGCAAGACAACGCCGTGTACGCGTTAGCGATCAGCATTTCAGTCAGCCTGATTGGCGGTATGCCCACCGCTGTGAAGTCGTACCTGCAGCACGAAACGGAGACACTGAGCACGTGGGTCGTGTCCCTGGTGGCGTCGCTGTTTGCCCTCGTCTCAGTGGGAAGTCTCGACCTCGTTCTCCTGGCGTACCCGCTGTACTTGGTCACGCTCACGAGCACCTTTGTCGGGGCGATCCTGCTCGGCCGAGCACGACGTCCAGAACGTGCACAGCCTCAAGAGCCAAAGTCGATTCTGATCTCAGCGGTCCCAGTCGGCGGTCGTAGCGGCGACGTCTCAGGTACCGGCGATGCCCGGCCAGATAGCCGCGGTGATCTTGCTGGCGTGAACTGAGCTGAGCGGTAAGTGTCCGACTACGAGGCGCGTCCACAGCGGTCCGTAGATGGCATCGAGGACGATTTCATGGTCGAGATCATCCCGGATCTGACCGAGTTCGATTCCGCGCTCTAAGCGGGCCTGCGATAGATCACGACGGGGTTGCCAGAAGCGTTCCCGGAACTCATCGGCGATCGCCTCGTCGGTCTGGGCTTCAGCGAGCATCTCGCGAACGATCTTGCCGGTGGGCGAGTTGAAAAGACGGATGACCGTCCGTAGGTGCGCTTCGAAGTCGGCGCGTATGTCGTCAGACTCGCGAAAGGGCGTCGCCTTCATCGTTCCGACGACAAGCGAATCCAATATGACCGCAGTCCGCGATGGCCACCAACGGTAGATGGTCTGCTTTGCGACGTCCGCCGCAGCAGCGATGTCGTTGATGCTCACCCCGCCGGGAGAACCGTTTCCTACCAGCTCAAACGCAGCATCGAGCACTCGATCGCGGGCGTCTTCGTCGCGTGTTCTTCCCCGAGGCATGCTCCTAGCTTACCTCATTTCATAGACCAGAAGTATTTCTAGACCGATGGTATTGTTTTTAATCAACAAGACCCTTAGTCTTGTTATTCGTTGACCAACCCACTGGAGTAACCAATGACCACTACAACGCAGAACCTTCCTCTCGCCCCTGGCGCATGGGCGCTCGACCCGCAGCACTGCACTGTCGAGTTCACCGCCCGCCACATGGCCATCTCCAAAATCAGGGGACGATTTCATACCTTCGACGCCAGCGTGATCGTCGGAGATTCACTCAATGGCAGCTCGCTATCGGCCAAGGTCGATATGTCGAGTGTCGACACCAACAACGCTGACCGCGACGCCCACCTGCGTAACTCCGACTTCTTCCACGTTGAGCAGCATCCCGAGATGACGTTCCAGTCGACCGAGATCGTCTCGGACGGCGACAACAACTACGGCGTCATCGGAGACCTCACGATCAACGGGGTCACTCGACAGGAGCGTCTCGACGTGGTGTTCCACGGAACCGAGACCTTCCCCGGCGACGGTTCGATTCACGCCGGGTTTGAAGCAACAGCCACGATCAGTCGCACCGACTACGGCGTCGACTTCAACGTCCCACTCGGCGCTGGCGGGTTCGTGATCTCCGATCAGATCGGGATCGAGCTCGACATCCAACTCCTTGCACCACAGAACTGAGCACCCTCATGAGCGACATCACTGTTCTCGGTCTCGGAGCCATGGGCTCCCGAATGGCCATCAACTATGCCAAAACTGGCCACAACGTCACGGTCTGGAACCGGACGAAGGCCACCGCTGAGACAATCGCAGCTGCCCGCAATCTCACCGTCGCAGAGACCCCACGCTCTGCGGCGGAGGGGGCCGACTTCGTTGTATCGATGGTTAGCAACGATGAGGCAGCACACGACGTCTGGCTACATCCGGACAGTGGGGCGCTGGCCGCTATGTCACCTACGAGCATCGCGATCGAGTCGTCGACCCTCACCCCAGGCATGGCGCAACAGCTCGCATCGGCAGCAGCCGCCGCTTCCATCCGGATCGTCGAAGCGCCAGTGGTCGGATCACGGCCCCAGGCAGAAGC
Organism: uncultured Acidimicrobiales bacterium; assembly: GCA_938038785.1. Classification (GTDB taxonomy): domain Bacteria; phylum Actinomycetota; class Acidimicrobiia; order Acidimicrobiales; family SHLQ01; genus SHLQ01. Next base: position 23,194 of record CALHTB010000084.1, on the reverse strand, counting down.
CGGCGCGCTGTTCTATGTCCTCGGCGGTGCACCCGACGCAATTGACGCCGCGTTGCCGATCATTGAGGTCAACGCGGGCAAGACAACCCACGTCGGTGAAATTGGAAACGCCGCGACAATGAAGCTCGCCATCAACGGACTGTTTGCTGCCCAAGTGGCTGCCTATGCCGAAGTCGCTGGCTTCATCGAACGCAGTGATCTCGATACCGACGGTGCGCTGGAAACTCTAGGAGCGCTCCCGATCACGTCACCAGGACTCCAACGGATCCTTGGGCTCATCGGGGCCCGTGCTTACGAACCGAACTTCCCCGTGCATCTCGTCGCAAAGGACCTCCGCTATCTCGCTGACACGGCGTTGACTGTCGGGGCCGATCTCCCGATCATCGCAGCAGCAGGATCCGTGTTCGAAGATGGCGCTGCCGGACCCGAACACGACCTCGACATTGCAGGCATAGCCCAGCGCTACCACGCCGAGTGAAACAAATTGGAATCCTTCAAATGTGTTGTTGTACGAAGGCTTGGCGTTCGTCTGGTGTTACTGGCGGAACTGCGATCGGGTCGTAGCCGAGCTCTCGGTAGACGTCGAACATGTGCTGGTGGACCGCTGCCTGGTACTCGGCGTCTTCGACGCGTTGCTCGTCGTTCTCCCAACCCACAGGGTCGAGGATGAACACCGCGGCGTAGCGGGAACGCACGGCGCCTTCGGCCAGCCCGGGTGTGAGCTCGAGGCCTTCGGTACGGTGGAACGCAATGTTGCAGGGGAGTGCGTATTCGACAAAGACCCGATCGTTGGGGTCGAGCAGATCCTCGGCGGCCATCATCGCTTCAAGCACCCGCGGCTGGAAATCGTCGGCGAAGCGAAACTCTTCAGCATCCCGGCCAGATGCAGTGACAGCAGCGATCAGCTGACGGGTGCTGTCGGCCGACGTCTTCTCGCCAGCGTCGGCAAACAGGTTCACCAACGTGGTCTTTCCCGACGACGGCGGGCCAGTAATTACCACCCACTTGTTTTCCACACCGCTCGGTCCGTCCGGGCCGGTGGGCGTGATGTGTGCGGGCTGGTCGTCCACACTCACGTTAGGAAGTCCCTCGTGACATCGATAAAGAACTGCGTTGTCAGCGCCATCGATTCGACGTCGATCCGCTCGTCATTGCCATGGAAGCGATCGCTAAACGAGAACGGGTCGAGGCTCGGGCTGAACAGGCCCGCCCCGTACGCCACCGAGCCCATGTCTCGGTAGATCCGAGAATCGGTGAAACCAACGATCAGATGCGGCGAGAGCTCGGCCGTTGGGAATTGGCGATTCACGGCCCTGGCCATCGAATCCCATAGGGGAGTGGTCGTCGGGCTCATGTGTGATTGATGGCTGATGATCACCTCGTACTCGACCTGGTCGGCCAAGTCGCCGAGAGCGGCGCGAAGGTGCGCCTCGATGTCTTCCTGGGTCTCGCCTGGCAGCGTGCGGATGTCGACCTCGATATCGATCACATCGGGGATCGTGTTGGTTTTCTGCTCGTGAGGAACCGTGACCACATTCGGCGAGAACGTGGTATGCGTGCAGCTATAGAGGTGGCTGGCCAAGCTCTCGATCGGGTACTCAGCGAGGTAGTTCGTGATCTGTTCGGGGTCGAGCAGCATCGCGCTCGTTTCGTCATCGAGCCCGAACGACTTCACTTGCTGGCGCCACAGCTCGTGGAACTTTGGCTGTGGCCGATACTCCGACAGCTTCTGCACGACCGCAGCCGCACGAACGAGCGCATTGTCGGAACGGAACGGTCGCGACCCGTGGCCAGGAGTGCCCTTCACCCGAATGCGGCGCCACTCGATGCCCTTCTCGCCAACATTCATCACAATCGATGGACGCTCGGGGTCGCCGAGATGGATCCCGCCGCTTTCGGTCAGGACGTAGTCGGCCTTCACATCGTCCCACTGGTTCTCCTGGAACCATTGCGCGCCCGCTCGCGAACCGGCCTCTTCGTCGGCGACACCAAAAAAGATCAGGTCACCCTTGGGCTGGAAGTTCGTGTCGGCGAGGTGGCGGAACGCCACCGCCATCGACGATGTGAGGTTCAACATGTCGACGGCGCCACGTCCCCAGATCTCGCCGTCGATGAGTTCGCCACCAAACGGGTCGTGCTGCCATCCGTCGGGGTTAGCCGGGACAACGTCGGTGTGGCCCATCAGGCACAAGCTCGGAGCGTTTGGATCGGACCCCTCGATGCGGGCGACGATCGACCCACGGTCGGGCACGGGCTCGACGGTGATCGAGTCCATGCCGGGGCCCTCGATGACCTGACGAAGCGTGTCAGCGTTGCGAGTTTCGTGCCCCGTGTCGCCGGTGCCATCGTTGACACACTTGTTACGAATCATCTGCTGCATCAGCTCGATCGATTGCCGAGTAAGAGCCGATTCTGAGGTAAGTGCGTCGCTAGTTGCCATGCGCCAGTCTTGCAGGCTGGCAAGCACTCGGGCCAGGCCGAAGCGTTTGGCTATGCCTCGACGATGACGACCGAGATCAATTGTTCGCCACGGTTGGTTGGCGCCTCCGGATTGCGCAGATCAACCTCGCTGAGCACATCATCGCCTTCGACAACTTCGCCGAACACCGTGTGCAGCCCATCGAGCCAACTCGCAGCATCGAGGGTGATGAAGAACTGGCTGCCGTTGGTGTTGGGGCCAGAGTTCGCCATGGCGAGCAGGCCACGTCGGTCGACCGGAGTCAGGCCCGACTCTTCATCGTCGAACTGGAAGCCGGGCCCGCCCGAACCGGTGCCCGTAGGGTCGCCAGCCTGAGCCATAAAGCCCTCGAGCACGCGATGGAAGCGGGTCATGTCGTAGTAGCCGTCCCGTGCGAGTGCAACGAAGGAGTTCACGGTGATCGGCGCGGTGTCTTCATACAGGTCGACGAGGATCTCGCCGTCGGTCGTTGTGAAGATCGCCTGATAGTCGACGCCGTCCTCGATGACCGTGGGTGGTGCTTCGGAGTACACACCGTTTCGAGTAGCAGGGTCGATCTCAGCAAGAACGCCCTCACCCGCGAAGGCGGCGAAGTCGTCTGGGATTTCCTTCGGGAGGCCGCTGTCGAACGAACTGGTGCAGTCTTCGAGGAGGGGCTCGATGTCCGCCTCGGTGTCGCCTTCGCCACGAATGATGCCTTCCCAGAACGACTCGCTGAACGAATCGTCGAGGCCGTCGATGACGCATTCACGGTCGACCTCAACTTCGAAGCCACTTTGTTGTTCTCGTGCTGATGCGAGCTGGTTGGCCAGGACGTCTTTACCAATGCACTTCGAGGTAGCGGCGACGGTGGCGTCCTGCGCGCCTTCGGGCACGGCGAAGCCAACCTGCAAGGCGGCCAGGCCCGCGTAGGCGAGGTCGCCGGTTTGCTCGGCGCTCAGCTCGTTGGTGATACAGCCGGTGAACGCACCCGGGTCGCTACCGCCGCCTGCGAGGGTCACCAACGACCCGCTCAGCACGACAGGGTCGACGCATTCGTGCACGTTGACCGTGAGCGCGGTGAAGGCTTCGGGAGTGAACTGAAACGTTTGTTGCTGCCAACCGTTGAACACGGCCGTTAGGGCGGTGTCGTCGTCAGCGTTGCTTACCAAGCAGGTGAGTTCTTCGCCCTCGACGGTGAGTCCGGTGAGGCGCGATGCGAGCTCGCGGACGCTCTCGGGGTCGACCGGACCGTCGAGTGAAGGGCTCTCGGCAGCATCATCGCCAGCGTTACCGTCAACATCGGTGTCGGTGTCGGTCTCGGTAGTGCCATCGGTGTCGGTGGCCGACGTGTCATCGCTGGATTCTGACGACGAACAGGCAACAGCGGCAAGCGAGAATACGATGAGAAGTGCAAAGAGGCGCGACAGCGCGTTTTGAGGCATCGAATAGCTCTACCACTTTGCGCCGGTTTCATCTCGTCATGAGCCGACCTTCTGGGCGAACTTTTACTTCATGCATCTAGCGGTCGACGTACTCTAGTGACATGGACATTGGGCCATCAGGCGAAAAAGGCGGCGCGCCGCGCTCGGTCCGAGTCGAGGTGGACGGTATGTCGCCGGGCGCTCCAGTGCCGGACGCTCCGAGCTCTACTGATGCACGCCCTCCCGGTTTTGCTATCGCCTCGGTAGTTGCGGTGTGCGCGCTGGTTGGTGCGGTCCTGTACCTGCTCGCTCCGGAATCTGGGGAGGCCGCTGACGGCACCCCCATTTCTCCGCAAACCAGTGCCGCAACAACGACCAACCAACCCACCACAACCGAACCCAGCACTACAACCACAATCAGCACCGATGAAGCAGTCTCCATCCCGACATCGACGCTGCTCACCGAACTGCCAGACCGGTCCGAACTTGGTGAACCAATCTTCCCGCTCGAGGCGTACGAGTCGGCCGAGCCGCCCGGGTTCCTCTTCACGAATGGCCAGCTTGGCTCTCAGCTCTATGCCCTCAGCTTCGATGGCGGCGGAACCTCACTGGTTACCTCGCCCGATGGGTTGGCTTGGGAGTCAGTGACAACGCTCGCGCAACCCGGTGCGGTCATTGGCCTCGGCAACGTCGATAACCGACTCGTCGCAGCGGTCAATGTTGAGACGGCCTTCGACCTGTCAACGGTGGAGCTCAGCGATGAACAACTCACTACACCGTTCGACATCCGTTTCTTCGAGACGACCAACGGATCGACGTGGGAACCCTCCACCGACTTTGCCCCAATCGTTGGCGAGGGCGTCGTGTTCTTCGTCGAGATCGGAGCCGACGCTGTGGCGATGCCGACGCTCACCGCAGATGACGCACCTCCCTACGACGAGTTGGTCGAGTTCTTCGACGGAGCGTTGCAGCCTCAGCGGGCCCGGCAGGTGTGTTTGGTCGAACACTCCACCGACCGTGGCGCCCAAGTTGCGTCACTGTACGACTGCGACCGAAACCTGCTCGGCGACCTGCTCGAGGAGGACGCGCCTCAGCTGTTTCGCGACCAAGGCTTCATCACGAACTGCGTGAACGATCTTCGGGCGCAAGCCGAGCAGTCCCAGGTCTTGTATCTGCAGCAGCGAGGAACCGATGGTGTAGCTGGCCCCAGCGTGTCGCATCGGCTCGACCAAGAGTTCATAGGCTTCGGAAGGCTTTTTGGCAGTACGTACATCACGAGTGGATTTGGGAGCGCACCCAACTCGTTTTGCCTTACGGGCTCAGTGCCTAGCTCGCTAAACGATTGGACGCTGACGCGCACCACCTTCGAAGACGGACCGTCGAATCTCGAGGCCGACTTCGCCGCGACCGGAGGTCTTGTGATCGCTCGAGCTCCAAACGGTGAGGCCCTCATCATCGGAACCTCCGGTGGACCGAACTCGGCACCAGGCGTTCTTCGTGCTTCCGAGCCGTACACCGACTGGGAATTTGTGGCATTCGGCGGCGCCAGCGAGCTCCGATTTGCCCAATGGTCATCAACTACAGATGCGTCGTTGCTCATGGGCTCAACTGGAAACCGATGGGTGTTCATCGGCCCTGATGGTCTCGTCGTTCAAGACCTACCGGTGCTTGGCGGAGAGTTTGCGCAGCTGCTTGTGGCGACCGCGGAGTACGCCATTGTGCAGCTCGATTTTGAACGCCCTCGCCTGATCCAAGTTCCGCTTTCGGGAGAATAGTGCCTAAAAGCTCAGGACCAGAATGAACAGCACGAGGGCGATCGCCGCAGCAACTGCGATCACCAAATAGAACGCCCGAGTTTGCGCGTCGGTGCCGCCCGTTGTTGACGCCGGCGAGTCCTTGGGCATTGCTGCGACTTCTTCTACAGTCGCCCCAGAGGCGCGGAGCTTGTCGACGGCTTGTTCGATCGAGAGATCGGTCGTGTCGATCGTGGGGAACTTGTCGTAGACCTCGCTCCGCTCGTCGCGGAGGCTGTTGATGGCCTCCTTCAAATCGTCGGCTTCGGCTAACTCGGGGCGCATCGCAAGACCATCGGCGGTCACTCGCTGCGCAAGCTCGTCGGTCGAGGCCGTGAGGTGGTACACCTCGGTGCTCAACAACGAGACGATGTTTTCTTGGTCGAGCAACGTGGTGGGTGTTGTTGCGATAACCAAGTTCCGCTTGGGGGCGTAGTCGGCCACCAAGTCACGCTCGATTTGCAGGCGCTGCTCTTCGGGAAGTTCGTGCACGTTTCCCCACGTCGCTGCAATCTCGGCGCCGAGGTCCACAAACTCGCGTGTCGTCAGCGTGGCAATGCGGCGGCCGACCGTGCTCTTGCCCGCGCCAGCGGGGCCGGTGAGCACGATGTTGGGGCGAAGGGAATCGGTCACCCGACCAGATTAGGCAGAACGGCCAAGTGCGTCGCGTACTTGCGAGACGATTCCCGCTGCGTCGAGGCCGTACCGGGCCAGGATGATTGCCGGCTTGTCGTGTGGCACGTAGGCACGAGGCATACCCAGCACACGAATCTCGCAGCTCGACGCGTCCTTGCCGATCGAGTGCATGTGCGACTCAATTTTGTCGCGGAAGTGATCGCCAGCACCGCCGTTTCGAATGCCATCTTCAATGGTGATGACCAGCTTGTGCGAAGCGGCGTTCTCGATCATCTCGGGGTCTGGAGGCGACACGACCCGCGGATCCCACACCGTTGCCGAGATTCCAGCCTCGGCCAACGTTGCAGCTGCCTCCATAGCGTCGGCGAACATCTTGCCAACAGCGAGAATGCACACATCGGTACCCTCACGGGCCTTGCGGGCATGTAGCCCAACGCCAACTTCGGCTTCGGTCACCGACGGAGCCGGCAGCTTCGACCAACGAATCATCGCCGGGCCATCGGTGCAGATTTCGACAGCATCGGTGAGCTGCACTTGCAGTTCTTGGTAGCTCGACGGTGCGAACACCGTCATGCCCGGCACCTTGGTGAACAGCACCATGTCGAGGAGTCCGTGGTGCGACGCACCATCGTCGCCGGTGACGCCGGCTCGGTCGAGGCAGAAGATGACCGGTTGGCGATGCAAACCAACGTCCATGTTGACCTGATCGAACGCCCTGGACATGAACGTGGAGTAGACCGCAACGACTGGACGTAGGCCGCCCATGGCCATACCGGCCGACGCGGTGACGGCGTGCTGTTCGGCAATGCCAACGTCGTAGGTGCGGTCGGGGAAGCGCTCGCGGAAGGGCAGAAGGCCCGTCGAGTCGGGCATCGCTGCAGTGATAGCCACCAGTTCAGGATGTTCCTCAGCGAGCTTGATCAACGTTTCGGTAAATGCCTGGGTGTACGACCCCGCCTTTACGCCCGACGTGTCGTGCATGTTCTTGATTGGGTCGTTCTCGGCGGGGGCGTAGCCGCGACCCTTCTGGGTGAGAACGTGGACCACGGTTGGGCCGTCGAACTCTTCGGCGTTGCGCATCGCCGCTTCGAGACCTTCGATGTCGTGGCCGTCGAACGGGCCGAGGTAATGCACGCCCAAGTTCTCGAAGAACGCCGGCGGCTCCCACATGTGGCGGATTGCAGCCTTTGTGGCGTGAATGCCTCGCTCGAGATGGTCGCCAACCCACGGAATGTTCTCGGCGATCTTCTCCATCTTTGCTTGGCGACGCATGTACACCGGGTTCGAACGGATCTTCACCAGCGAGTCGGTGAGAAGGGAAACCGTGGGTGCGTAGCTACGGCCGTTGTCGTTCAAGATGACTGTGACATTGCTCTTTGAATGGCCGAGGTTGTTGATGCCCTCATAGGCCATGCCGCCGGTGAGTGCTCCGTCGCCGATGATGGCGACGATGCGACGACCCGAGCCAACCTCAGACGCTTCGGCCGTGGCCAAGCCGTGGGCATAGGACAGCACCGTCGAGGCGTGGCTGTTCTCGATCCAGTCGTGAGGGCTTTCCTCGCGCGATGGGTAACCGCTGATGCCGTCGGCTTGGCGGAGCACTTCAAACTGCGGAGCTCGGCCGGTGAGCATCTTGTGAACGTATGTCTGGTGGCCGGTATCCCAAAGAAGGATGTCTTTTGGCGACTCGTATACGCGATGCAATGCAATAGTCAGTTCGACAGCCCCAAGGTTTGAACCCAAGTGGCCGCCGGTCTTTGAAACCGAAGCGACGATGAGCTCGCGGATCTCGGCTGCGAGCGCGTCAAGTTCGTCAAATGAGAGGCCAGCCAGGTCATCTGGACCGGAGATGGTCGAGAGCTCCATTGCCTGCCACGTTATCGGAGTTGCCTCGATCGAGAACGATGTGGTGGTGCATTCGTTCGAGGCAACAATCGCGCGCTCCGTGTTGGTAGAGTCCGTCTTGTGGCGAATCAGTGGGGCGGCGTGAACAAGTTCATCCTCGCGGTCCTGGCGATAGCAACCATTGCGCTGTCGGCCGCGGTTATCGCAATGGCACCCGCACCAGCTGCTGCCCAAGACCATGGCGACGCTGGCGACGAAGAACAAGACCCCCAGCCCGAGCCCCGCCCGCAGGTACTTCTCGTCGTCGAGGATCTTGACGACGGCGTCTTTAAGGCCCAGCCGGGCAAGGGTGTGTTCAGCATTCTCACGGGCGCGAATCGGGTCGAACTACAGCTGGCTTCGGTGCTCAGCGGTTTCACCGACCTCTTGGTCGTCGATGACGACGAGGTCGAACCCGAACACCTCCAAGACGCCGACTTGGTCATCATCACCGCCTCGACCACAAGCCAGAAGTTCCAGCCGTTCTACCTGAAGGCCGCCGTTCCGATCATTGCAATGAAGCCCGCGAACTGGAACGCGCTTGGACTCACCACACCCGCCGCTGATGCCACCACTCCATTGCAACGCGTGCAGTCGATCGCCGTAGATCGAAGCCACCCAATAACCGACCGTCTCAACGCCCGCCGCACCGCCGACACCAGCCCGGGTGTGCGGCTGTTTACCTTCGGCGAGTACTCGGTGGGCCGCGGTCCAGCGGCCAGGGGTGCCGGCGATGGCGCTGCCGCGGTAGTTGGCGCTGGCCCCGACGGTGCCGCGATGTTGGCGTTCGAGCCTGGCGACTCGCTGGGCTGGGCCTATCTCGATTCGAGCGATACGGCCGTTGCATGTCGGGTTGCGTTCCCGTCGAACGGCTCGAGCGAAGCGTCGTACACGGGCGACGGTATATCGCTGTTTATCGGTGCTGTTGAATGGGCATTGCGCGATGAATGCAAGGCCCACGACACGCCGATCCGACCTTCGACAAGCGCGTTGATGTGTCGCACTGAGGCTGCCGACGAGACACGCATTGCCCGCAACGGCGAAATAGTCGAGCGCGGCCCGAACGACCCGCCGAACCTGTCGGCGTTGTGGATCAGGGCGATTGAACAATTCGATATCGACGGCACGCCAACAGCCGTCTTCGGGGGCCGGTTCAATACCGCCTTCAACGCGCCGGTCGACGGCGACGACGATCAGCCCGGGCTCGCCCGTGCGGGCGTGTTTGGTTGCGACCTCACCAACGGAACCGTCACCAACCTCGACATCCCGATCGAGATCGCGTCGATGACGCCACAGGGGAACGCCGTGCTGAACGAACGAGTTCGGGCACTGGCCTACGACGGCACGTGGCTCTACGTCGGCGGAAAGTTCCGCATTGCTGAGCGCGCGTTTGGCGACCAAGCCCGTCCCGAGGAGTTTGCCGAGAACGCGGTCTCGCTCATTCGCGTCGATCCGAGAACCGGTGCCATCGACCCCACCTGGCGCCCCAACATTCGCGGCAGTGTGTCGGCGCTGACCGCCCACGACAACTGGTTGTACGTCGGTGGAGGCGTGCGCCTGGCCGACGACGCTCCGGCAAACCGCCTCATTCGCATCGCAATTGGCGACGGAGCCACCGGCACGACCGACGCCGAATTCCGCCCGAACGTGCAAGCCACGATCGGCCTCGGCAACGACGATCCGTTCGCAGTTGTCCTCGCCCTCAAAGTGGTCGACAACACCCTCGTCGTCGGCGGTTCCTTCCAAACCATCGACGGCCAGCCTCGCAACTCGCTGGCAGCATTCGACCTCGCCACCGGGACGCTCACCGATTTCGCACCGAGCATCGGCGACAACAATGTGGGCACCGACCCAATCCCGCAGATCAAAGATGTGGCGCTGATGCCAGACGGTTCGATCTTGGCGTGCGGCGATTGGTGGGTCATCTCGCCAACGCCAGGTCTGACCTGGACTGCCTACGACCACGATGGTGGCGCCGCCGATCCAAATGTCGATCCAGGCAACTGGTTCGGGCAGCGTTCAAAGATCCAACCTCGCCCCAATCAGTTCAACCACGGCAAGTTCGACCTGCAGACCGGCGCTGCGGCGATGGTCAACGGAACCCCGTGGGGGCCAACAACCGATGGCGGCATCCAAGCGTGCGACGTCGACATCGAACACAACATGGTCATCTTGGGCGGACACTACGAATCTTCGGGCACCTACGTGCCAGGCTTCGTGCCCCCCGATGCTGATACCTACCCCGATACCCACGTGGCGTACGAGAAGGTCACCGCAGTTGACGCCACCACAGGTGAGATCATTGCGTGGGACCCCGACGTCGACTCGGTGCGAGGTCTAGACGCAGTTCGCGTCACCCCGCACGGCCTCATCGTTGGCGGAGCAATGACCACCGCCGATCGCGTAAGCCGAAACGGCGTCGCACTGTTTCACATAAACGGCTGAGCTTCCCGGGGCGATGCGGTACACGATGGGGTCAGACCCCAAGATGTACCGGTGCCGCACAACAGAGCGAACACCGCCTCCGGCGCCCAGGCTGCGTGCCGAGTGAACGCTCCCCGAAGGGAGCGAACAGCTGGAACTGCGAAGGCAGCAAAATCGCGACGGAGTCGCTGCTGCGTTTGCAGTTACAGACTGCTGAGGAAGCTTTCTTTGTCGATTTGGACGCGGATGATGCGGCCGATGCCCACGAGGCGGTCGTTTGCGTGCGCTTCAACTTCGAAGACGAGGCGGCGACCTTCGAGGCGTGTCAGTACGGCTTTAGAGGTCACGGTGGTTCCGACCCCGCTGCCGTGAAGGTGATCGAGGTTGATGCGTAGCCCAGCGGTCATCATCCCGTCGGGGAGGTGGCCGTCGAGAGCATCCATCGTGGCGTTCTGCATGAGCTGGAGGAGGCGAGGGGTGCTGAGCACGGCCACATCGCCGGTGCCGTGGGAGGTGGCGGTGTCGTCTTCGCCAACCGTCATCTCTGCTGTTCCAGTAAGCCCAAGTTCGATAGCCACGGCCGCAGCCTAGAACCCGGGAGGGCCCGACTCCGGGCATTTTGTCAACCGAGACCGAAGTAGGTCGATACATTGGATAACTACCTTGAAAGGTTGGTCGAACGTGCTCGATGACGCCCTCGTAGCTTCCACTCTCGATACCGCGCTTCTTGGAGGTGCCGATTTTGCCGAGGTCTTCGTTGAAGACAAGCGCAACTCATCAGCGTTTCTCGATGATGGCAAGATCGAGGAGCTCACCTCTGGCCGCGATCGAGGTGCGGGAATCCGCGTTGTCTCGGGCGATACCACCGGCTTTGCTCACACCGCCGACCTCAGCGAAGACGGGTTGCGTAAGGCCGCCGAGGCAGCTGCCGCAGCGGCCCGCGGTGGTGGCGGTGGAGTTCGTAAGGTCACCCTCGAACGTCAACACGCCAGCCGCGACATCGAGGTCGAGACGTTCCCCGAGACCGTTGCCAAGGCCACCAAGGTCGAACTGCTCCAACGCGCCGACGAGGCTGCCCGATCCACCGGCGACGCAATTTCGCAGGTCAGCGCCCGCTACGGCGACAGCCGCCGCAAGATCTTGGTTGCCAACTCCGATGGTCTTCTCGCTGGCGACGACCAAGTCCGCACCCTGTTCTCGATCAACTGTGTTGCCGTTGGCGACACCGGTATGCAAACCGGCCGCGAGAGCCACGGGCGCACCGTCGGCTTTGAAACCTTTGATCACCATGACGTGTCCGAGATGGCTCGCGTTGCAGCAAACCGCGCCATCACCAAGCTCAGCGCCCGTCCGGCCCCAAGTGGCGCCCAGACCGTGGTCGTTGGCCCCGGCGGTGGCGGCGTGCTGTTCCATGAAGCGTGTGGCCACGGCCTCGAAGCCGACCTCGTAGCAAAGTCGGCATCGGTCTTTGCCGGGCGAATGGGCGAGCAGGTCGCAAGCCCGCTCGTCACCCTCATCGACGACGGCACGATGTCGGCCGAGTGGGGCAATTTCGCTATCGATGACGAAGGGCGTCCCGCCCAGCGCAACGTGTTGATCCAAGACGGCATTCTCACCGACTACATGTACGACCAGATTCGGGCACGTAAGGAAGGCCGTCCGTCTTCGGGCAATGGCCGCCGTCAGAGCTACCAGCATCTGCCGATGGTCCGCATGACCAACACCTACATCACCGGCGGCGAGGACAACCCCGCCGACATCATCGCTTCCACGCCAAACGGCATCTACGTCGCCCAGCTCGGCGGCGGGCAGGTCAACACCGCCACCGGCGACTTCGTGTTCGGAATGACCGAGGCCTACCTCATTGAAGATGGCAAGATCACCGACCCGATTCGCGAGGGCAACCTCATCGGCAACGGGCCCGAGGTCCTCAACCGCATTGATGCATTGGGCAACGACTTCGCCATGGGCCACCCCGGCACCTGCGGCAAGGACGGCCAAGGCGTGCCTGTAGGCGATGGCACCCCAACGCTTCGAGTAACCAGCATGACCGTCGGTGGTACCGCGGCCTAGCTCGACGATTCGGCGCCCACGTAGATTCTGGAGCCGAGGCACTACGTATCGAAGAAGGAGAGTTCATGGCCGACCTGTTGTCGATCGCCAAGAAGGTCGTTGGCTGGGCTGATGACCATGAAGCCGTCGAAGTCGTTGCTGTTCACGAGCGCGACACCGAGATCCGTGTGTATGGCGGCGAAATCGAACAATTCACCGCAAGTGAGTCCCAAGGTGTTGGCGTCCGCGTCTTGCGAGACAACCGGCAGGGCTTCGCCTATGCCGGTTCACTCGACGAGGACGTGCTTGCCGAAACCCTTGCCGAAGCCCGTGACAACGCGGCCTTTGGCACGCCCGATGAGTTCCTCGGACTGGCCGAACCTGACGGCGTGGCCGTTCCCGCTCTCGGCCTCTTTGACGAGCGCGTCGACACCATGGCCACCGATGCAAAGATCGCGCTGGCCATCGATCTCGAAGCGAAGACCCTTGGGGGCGACCCACGAATTTCCGGTATCGAATCTGCGGACTATGTCGACTCGATCAGTGAGAGCGCCATCGTGTCGACCGCGGGCATCGAGTCAACTAGCCGCGAATCGGGCTCGTATGTCACCGTCACGGCGTTGGCCGAAGAGGATGGCGATACCCAGATCGGGTTTGGCTTCAGCGTGGGCCGCGACCCAAACGCCCTCGACGTTGGCAAGGCCGCCAGCGACGCGGCTGATCGAGCCACTCGGCTTCTCGGGGCGACCCAACCCGAGAGCGAACGGCTCACCATCGTGTTCGACCCGTTTGTCACCGCGCAGTTCTTGGGGATCCTCGGTGGAACCATGGATGGCGATGCAGTCTTCAAGGGCTACTCGCTGTTCGCCGACCGGATGAACGACGACGTCGCGTCGCCGCTATTCACGCTTATCGACGACCCAACCAATACCGACGCGTTCACCGCTGGCGAGACCGACGGCGAGGGCCTGGCATCTCGACGAAACGTGCTGGTCGAGAAGGGGCGTTTGAATTCGTTTGTTCACAACGCCTACACGGGCCGTCGGATGGATACCTCATCTACCGGGTCGGCGGTGCGCAGTTACTCGTCGGTGCCGCGGGTCGGAACACGCGCCCTCTTCCTCGAGCCGGGGACGCAAAGCCAAAACGAGCTCATTGCGGGAATCGACAATGGCGTGTTGATCCAAGGCGTCTCGGGAATCCACTCGGGGGTCAATCCGGTCAGTGGCGATTTCTCCACCGGCGCTGAAGGCCTGCGGATTCGCAACGGCGCCCTGGGTGAGCCACTTCGCGAAATCACCATTGCGTCGACCTTGCAGCGGATGCTGGGCGATATTCAGGCTGTGGGTAGCGACGTCGACTGGTTGCCGATGTCGGCTGCGGGCGTAAGCCTGGTTATTGCCGACGTGACTATGAGCGGCTCCTAGGTCGTTTCGTGGATGGGTCGTTTGGCCCGTTAGTCCCAACATTGGTGTGCCGACATTGAGAGAGTGATAGAGCCCATTTTCTTGGTCGCCGGCGTTCTCGCCATCGTTTGCGGCCTCATCGTTATGGTCTATGGATCGAACAAGCGCAAGCGGAGCGCAGCAATCGAGCCGACCGAAGCGCAGTTGCGGGCTGCGAAAGACAACATCCTGAAAGCCCCCACGGTCGACGCACTCTGTGCTGAAACTGCCCTCCAAATGGAGGAATTGCTGGGCGCTGAGGGTGCGTTCATTTCTCTGGACGAGCACGACGCTCGAAGCGGGAAGCCACTCACCATTGAGTCCGAGACCGTGATTCGGCTGAGTCGTACCCACGCAATGGTGAAGCAGAAGAGCATCGTTGCTCACCCGATCATGCATGACGGTGCCGTTGTTGGGCTGATCGCCGCTGATGGCGGCCACAAAGAGACGCTTAGTGCGCTCGCTCGGTACGTCACCGAGTCGTATGCCAATCGACAGACCAAGAAGCCACAAGATCGTCTGGCCCGCGCTGCGGCCCGATCCGGCGGCGCAAAGGTCGATTTCGACGGCTTGACCGGTGTCGGCAACCGTCGCCGTTTCGACACCGACCTCGCCGATGTTGTCGCCGAATCGGGTGAAGAGAAGATCCCGGTGTCTCTTGCGATGTTCGACATCGACGACTTCCGCTATTACAACGAAGCTCACGGTAAGCAGGCCGGCAACGAGGTTCTTCGCTCGATCGCAGAACTGATCGCCAGCAACTTGCGTGGCACCGATGTTGTCTATCGCTATAGCGGCGTCAAGTTCGTGGCACTACTTCCAGGAGCATCCGTTGAGAACGGCTACGCCGTCGTCGAACGTATTCGTAAGGCCGTCGAGTCGACCGACTTCGAGGGTGGCGAAGTGCAGCCGACCGGACGGGTGACGATGTCGATCGGTATCGCTGAAGCTCCAGCGGACCAGACCGAATCGCTCATCGAAGCCGCAGACGCGGCGCTGGCGAAGGCGAAGGAGAGCGGCCGAAACAAGGTCGTGATCGAGGCCGATATCCAATAGCCACTAGCGTGGCAAACATGAAATTTCGGCTTTGGCTGACCCTTGGTATTTCGCTCGTTGCATTGCTCGCGCTCGGCGCGTGTAGCAGTGGTGGCGATACCACCCCCGAGCCTGACGCGGCGGACAAGCTCGCCACGGGCGACGTTGCAGCGTTGCAGTTGACGAGCTCCGAGGCGATGGCTGCGGTTGAAAGCGTGCGGTTTACTCTCGAACGAACTGGTGCACCGGTCTTTATCGATCCGGCGTCGGTGATCGCCCTTGATCTGCTCGAGGGTCGGTTCATCGTTCCCGGTTCGGCCGACGCAATCTTGCAGGTTTCGGTAAACGAATCGCTCAACACCAAGCTTGGCGCTGTGGCCATCGACGACGAGGTGTGGCTCTCGAATCCGGTCACGGGCAACTTCGAAACACTGCCGCCGGGCTTCGATATCGACCCGAGTCAGTTCTTCGACCCGAAGGGCGGTTGGCAGCCGTTGATCGCCGAGCTGCGTGACGTGGTGTTCGTGGCTGAAGAAAGCCGCGGCGGTTCAACCCGCTATCACCTCACCGCAACGGCCGGCTCCGAACGCATTCAAGCGGTAACCGCCGGGCTAGTGCGAAACCAAGACGTCGACCTCGATCTGTGGCTTGACCCGGTAACCGGCGAGGTGGCCTCGATGGAGTTCTCGACCGTGTTCGATGGCGCAACGAGCGATTGGAAGCTCGAGCTGTTCGACTTTGGTGAGACCTTCGAGATCGTTCCACCCGTCGAGTGACGACATCTACGGCTAGCCGTCGCGCTGCGTCACCCACAGCCATTTTGTGGGTGGTGGGCTTTGCGGTCTTTGTCGCGGCCGACGACCTCACGGTCGTCACCACGATGCTCCGGCCGATAATCAACGATCTCGGGCTTACGCTGCCCGATGGACTCGATGACGCGGCCTGGATCGTCAATGTGTATCTCATTGCGTTCGTCTCGGTGATGCCGCTGGCCGGACGGCTCAGCGATGTCATCGGCCGCCGAATGCTGTTCATCTTGGCCTATCTCGTGTTCCTCGTGGGCACGATCGTGATTCCGCTGTCATCGACGATGACACCGTTTCTTATCGGACGAGTTCTCACCGCCATCGGCGGCGGTGCGATGGTGCCCGTTGCGCTGGCCGTTGTTGGAGACGTGTTTGATGAGGACCGGCGAGCTCGGGCCTTGGGCAACTTGGGTGCGATCGAGACGATGGGCTGGGTGTGGGGTCCGCTGTATGGGGCGTTGCTTGTCCGCTACCTCGATTGGCGATGGCAGTTCTGGCTGAACATTCCACTTGCCCTCGTTGGGTTGGCGTTGTCGTGGTGGGCGCTCGCCGAAGTTGATGAGGCGCGTGAGGAACGGTCGAATCGTGTCGATTGGACCGGCGCAGTGTTGCTGGCGCTTACCCTCATCGCCCTCGACCTTGCGCTGTTGGGCAATGCCGAGATTCAGAGCGTTTCTGGCTTGGACGAATTACAGGGCGGTAGCGGGTTTGACTTCCGGCTGCTGTTTCCGGTTGCGCTCGTTCTTGGGGGCATGTTCGTCTGGCATCAGCGTCGCGCAACCGACCCGCTGATCGATCCGGCGTTCTTCCGCGGCCGGAACCTTCGTATCGCACTGCTCGTGAACTTGTTGGTCGGTGCGGCTCTTGTTATCGCCATGGTCGATGTGCCGATCTTCGTGAACGCAATCGAAGTCAACCTCGAGCGTTCTGCGGTGCTCGCCGGCTGGATCCTGGCCGCGCTGACCGCCGCAATGGCGGTGGCGTCTTGGATTGGCGGGCGGCTCGCCGAGCGCTTCCCCTATCGCACGCCGACAATCCTCGGGATGGCTTCGGCATCGGCCGCCCTGTTGCTGATGGGCCTTACGTGGGACCCCGAGCTCAGCTATTGGGTTGGCGCGTCCCAGCTCGCCCTACTTGGCGCAGGGCTGGGGCTGGTGTTCGCCCCAACCACCGCGACGGTGGTTGATGCGTCGCCGCCTCACCAACGTGGTGCGGCCGCAGCCATCGTCATGATCGTTCGTCTCGTGGGTCTCAGTGTTGGGCTGGCTGGCCTGACCGCGTGGGGACTTGCCCGCTTCAACGAGCTTCGGCAGGGCCTCGAGCTGCCCTCGATCACCGACCCGGGCTTCGAAGCCGCCATCACCGAAGCTTCGGCTCGCCTTACCGCCGACGCAATATCTGAAACCTTTCTTGCCGCTGCAGCCGTGACCTTCCTCGGGTTGGTCGCTGCGCTCTTTGCCCGTTCTTCATCAACAGGAGTGAATCCCATGTCTTCTTCCGAGACTCCAACCGAATCGTTTGCGGAGAATCCCGTCAGCTTCGGCGGCGAGGACCCGCCACGGGCGGGCGGTGATGGCTGGTTGAAACCTGCCGTGATCATGTTGGGCATTGGGTTGCTCGGCACGCTCGTCGCCCTTGGGCTGGTGGTGCGGTCCTTGAACGAAACTCAGGACGAGCTGGCGTCGACCCAGGAACAGTTGATCAAGGTCGAGGAGGGTGCCGCTGGTTCGGCAATCGTCTCGGCGCAGGTGCTCGAGGTTTCGCGCCAGATCGCGGCGCTCGAACCGCAGGTATCCGAGGGCTTAAACACTGCAATCACCGAGCTCGAGAACTTCTCGAACTCCTCGCTCGAGTTCAACGTCAAGGTCGACGAGACCGTGGTCATCGACACCGAAATCACAATCGACCGCGACTTCACGTTCCCGATCGACGAGACGGTGGTTATCGACGAGACCTTGCCGATCGATCAAACCGTGGACACGACTATCGAGATCGACACCGGACTCGGGTTTGAAGTGCCGGTTGACGTTTCGGTACCGGTGAAGGTCGACGTGCCAGTCAAGGTCGACGTGCCGATCAACCTCAACGTCGATGTGCCGATCAACGAGACCGTGCCGGTTCAAGCCGAGGTGCCGGTAAAGCTCGACATCCCCATCCAGGTCGACATCGCCGAAACCGAGCTGAAGTCGCTAGCCGACCAGCTGGCCGAGGGGCTTCGCAACGTGCAAGCAGTAGTAGGAGATCTCGCCGGCTAACCAACGTTTTTCTGAGCATCATGCACGGCTGGCGTGCATCAAACTCAGAAGAAGTTTGGCAGCCTTGCAAAGTGACACACATTCATGCAGGATGATCCTCATGGTGTATCACATTCTTGAGAGCTACCTGCAGGGCCAATGGATCGCTGGAACTGGTGATGGAACGCCATACGTCGATGCGGCGACCGGCGAGCAACTTGGCGCGGTCTCATCTGAGGGGCTCGATCTTGGAGCCGCCGTCAACTTCGCTCGCACGGTTGGCAACCCTGCCATCGCGGCGCTCACCTTCCACGAGCGGGCGACGATTCTGCGCAACATCGGCAAGCTGCTCCTCGAGGAGGACGTTAAGGCGCCGCTCTACAAGCTGTCAGCAAAGACCGGCGCTACCGACAAAGACAGCTGGATCGATATAGATGGCGGCGCCGGGGTGTTGCTGTCGTATGCAAGCAAAGCTCGCAAGGAGCTGCCGAACGGACACGTCATCGTCGACGGACCCTTCGAACCGCTCTCTCGTGATGGTTCGTTCGGTGCGGTTCACATCCGGACGCCGCGCGCCGGCGTTGCCGTGCAGATAAACGCCTACAACTTTGCGGTCTGGGGCATGCTCGAGAAGTTCGCCCCAAGTTTCTTGGCGGGCCTGCCGAGCATTGTGAAGCCCGCTCCGCAAACCGCGTTCCTCACCGAAGCGGCCGTGCGCGTCATCATCGACAACGGCATGCTTCCCGAAGGTGCGCTGCAATTGATCTGTGGCGAACCCGGCAACCTTCTCGACCACCTCGATGGGCAGGACTGCGTTGCCTTCACGGGTTCGGCCACAACCGGCGCCATCGTTAAGTCGCATCCAAACCTCGTAGCGAAGTCGGTGCATGTCACGACCGAGGCCGACTCGATCAACTCGGCCATCCTCGCCCCAAGCGCGGCGCCGGGGACAGCCGAGTTCGATCTGTTTGTTTCTGAAGTCGTTAGCGAGATGACAACCAAGGCCGGCCAGAAGTGCACCGCAATCCGTCGTGCGTTCGTGCCCGAGGGTCACGTCGATGCTGCCGCCGAAGCGGTTGCGAAAGCACTCGACGGGGTCGAGATGGGCTGTTTGGTGGACGATGCGCAGGCGGGCCGAGTCCGACAGTCAATTTCCGAGCTTGCGGCCAGCGCTGCCTTTGTCACCGGCGATACCGATACCAGTGGCGAGGGCGAGACGACGAAGGTGTCACCCACCTTGCTGCAGGCCACCGATCGCCACGCCGATGTCATCCACTCGGTCGAAGCCTTTGGACCAGTGGCCACGCTTATCCCGTACGACGGTGTCGCCGAGGCGATCGAGCTAGTCAGCAGGGGAGAGGGAAGCCTTGTCGCCTCCGTGTACGGCAGCGGTATCGCTGAGAATGCCGAGCTCGCCCGAGGCATTGCCTCGCACCACGGCCGAGTCCTTGTGGTCGATGAGTCGATGGCCAAGGCCAGCACCGGACACGGATCGCCGCTTCCGAACCTGACCCACGGCGGCCCGGGCCGAGCCGGTGGTGGTGAGGAGTTGGGCGGTATGCGCAGCGTGTATAGCCACATGCAACGCACGGCGATCCAGGGCAGTCCGGCCATGTTGACGGCGATCACGGGCGAGTACATCACAGGTGCGCCAACCACCGACAAGGGCCATCCGTTCCGACTCAACTTTGATGACCTGGCCGTCGGGGATTCGCTCACGACCGAATCTCGGGTCGTGTCCAGCGAGGACATCGCCCACTTCGCTGACTTCACCGGCGACACGTTCTATGCCCACATGGACGAAGAAGCCGCTTCTCGCAGCCCGATCTTCGGCGGCATTGTGGCCCACGGGTACCTCGTGCTCTCGTTCGCTGCCGGACTGTTCGTCGACCCGCCCGAGGGGCCTGTGCTAGCGAACTACGGCATCGAACGCCTGCGGTTCGCCACCCCAACCAAGCCAGGAGACGAGATCCACGTGGTGCTCACCTGCAAGCGCAAGACCCAGCTCGACGGCCGCGGCTATGGCGAAGTTGCGTGGGACACCAAAGTCATCAACCAAAACGGCGAAGTAGCAGCGGTGTACGACGTCTTAACCATGGTCGCCAACGCCCCCGGCATAAATGGCGCGGCCGGGGCCAACGAGGCAAAGGAGAACAAGTAGTGCACGTCGTTACCACGGTTCCCAGCCAGACATGTATACGCACGAACGAGACGCCTCCGGCGAGCGGGGAGGGAACGGAGTGGACGATCATGTCGGCTTCCGCGGATCTCGGCGGAAGTCCGAGCGAAAGAGAGAAGGCCTAATGGCTCGCGAATGGAAAGACTTAGCCGAGTTCGAAGCCTTCTTGGACGATGGCGGCATTGTCGAGGTCGACGACGACATGCCTGATGAGTACCGCAATGCGGTGTTCACGTTTATCGAGATGCACGCCAATAGTGAGTACATGGGCGGGCTGACCGAGCGCGACTGGATTCCCAAGACGCCCGGCCTGCGCCACAAGATGAGCGTGCTGGCCAAGACCCAAGACGAGATCGGCCACGGCCACCTGCTGTACATGGTCGCCGCCGACATGGGGGTGAAGACCCGCACCGAAATGCTCGAAGACCTCATGGCTGGCAAGAGCCGCTTCCACAACGTCTTCCACTACAAGGCCGAAACCTGGGGCGACCAGGTAGCGATCGCATTCCTCGTCGACGCCGCTGCGCTTGCCAGCCAGCAAGCGGTATTCAAGAACTGCAGCTACGGCCCCTATCGCCGCATCCTCAAGCGCATCATCAGCGAAGAGGGGTTTCACATGCGCCTCGGCGAAGACCGCATGATGCGCATTGCGCAGGGTACCGACACGCAGAAGGAAATATTCCAGGGAGCGCTCGACCGGTGGTTCTGGCCGGCGCTGCAATTGTTCGGCCCGGACTCCAAGCCCAACGACGTGCTGCTCAAGTGGCACATCAAGAGCGAGCGCAACGAGGTACTTCGAGACAAGTGGGTGCAGAAGTTCGTGCCGATGCTGCAGAGCTACGGCTTCACCGTGCCAGCACCCGACCTCACCTACGACGAGGAAACGAAGAAGTGGGACGTTGGCCCGATCGACTGGGAACCGCTGAAAAAGACCCTCGCCCAAGGTGGCCCCGATTCAGCTCGCCGGATCGGCGAGGCCCGATCGAACTGGGAACGCACCGCCTGGGCCCGGCAAGCTTTGGAGGCGTCAACGTCGTGAACGCCTCAATTACACCTCGACACTTCCGGTCGAGATCCCCACTCTGCTTTCCGGTTCGCTCCGCGAGCTCCGCTCTCCTCTCGCCGGAGGCGTTTCCATGGTGCGTATAGACACACGTGGGGGAGCCGTTGCTGCCTCGCTCGAAGATGATGTTCGTTCGGCGGTCTTCTCAATCTGTGATCCTGAGTATCCGGGGGTTTCGATTGTTGATCTTGGTCTTCTTGAATCGGTCGAGATCGAAGGCGGGGTAGTAGAGATCGGCCTGATCCCGACGTTTTCCGGATGTCCGGCGCTGGCCATGATCGCCGACGACGTCGAGGCCGCCGTGTTGGCTGTCGATGGGGTTTGCGAGGTGTCGGTCTCTTGGCTGCGGTCTCCGGCATGGTCACCAGGACGTGTAAGCGTTCGCGGCAAAGATGCGCTCAAGACCGAATTCACGGTGGCCGTGCAGATCGGCACGAGCACACCGGAGTGCCCACTGTGCGGCGGCCCCACCGTAGAGAAGTCGATGTTTGGTCCCAGCCGATGCCGGTCGGTGCATCGCTGCGATGCCTGTACCGAAACGATCGAAGTCATGCGAGGTTGATGTGGCGACGTACGAAGTGTTTCTGAAGAAGGACGGCAAGGACGAGTTCCGTCATGCTGGTGCACTCGACGCGGCCAACGATGAGCTTGCTCTGGTCATGGCGCGCGAGAGCTACATCCGTCGAGCTGAAGGCAACAAGGTGTGGATCGTCAACCGCGAGAACCTCATCGTCGGTGACGATGACTTCGTTGGCCCGAATGCAGATAAGCCGCATCGTCATCACGATGGCTCAGCGGTAGCCGCTCGGCGGAAAGCCATCCGGGAGAGCGATTCATGAGTTTGCCGAACGAAGCGCTCCGCGAGTTCTTGCTTGCCTTTGCCGACGACGAACACCTCATGGGGCAACAGCACACCGAGTGGATTGGTGTGGCGCCGTTCCTCGAGGAGGACCTCGCCCTAGCGAGCATCGGCCAGGACGAGCTTGGTCATGCCGTGATGTTGTACGAGCTGGTTTGTGAGCTCGATGGTGTCGAACCGACCGACGAAGCGATCGATGCCTTGGCCTATGGGCGAGGTGCCGACGAGTATCGCTCGTGTCGGCTCGTCGAATTCGCCACGGTCGATTGGGCCGAGGCGCTGGCACGTCACTGGATCTACGACATGGTCGAGGGGCGTCGCTGGTCGTTTCTCGAGGACTCGTCGTATCAGCCCTTGGCCGACGCGGCGGTCCGGGCGAGCCGGGAGGAGTCGTATCATCGGCGTCATGCTGAGGCGCTCGTCAACGGCTTGCTGAATGATCCCATGGCCCAGCAGCGACTTGCTGCTGCGTTTGCCTCGCTGATGCCGATGATCGGTGGCCTGTGTGCGTCTGGTCCGTGGGAAGCCGACATCGTTGAGGCGGGGATTGCTTCTGCCCCGACGGCGGCGATCGTGCCCGAACTGTCCCGCTTCATCACCGAACGTTTCGGCGTTGAGCTTCCCGCTGGGTTCATGGCCAAACCCGATCCGCAAACGAATAACGACCGAACCCAACGGTCTGAGGACTTCGCTCCGCTTATGGCGCGAATGCGTGAAGTCCTCGACCTCGACCTAACAGCCCAGTGGTAGCCCGCAAAATTTGTGCACTTTGCCACCTGGACGGTGGACAAGTGCACAAATTTTCCGAGCGAAGTGAGGAATTGACATGACTGGTTACGAACCGATCGAGAACGCGTCGATCGACGAGCTGCGATCATTGCAGTTGGAACGGATGAAGCAGACGCTTGCGCATTCGTATGGGA
>CALHTB010000083.1 GCA_938038785.1 uncultured Acidimicrobiales bacterium | reverse complement strand
CTTCTCGACCTTCGGTGGCAACCCGCTGTCGGCCGCCGGTGGTTTGGCCACGATCAACTACGTGCTCGACAACGACCTTCAAGCCAACGCCAAGGCGATGGGCGACCGCTTCCGCGCCGGGCTCGACCAGCTCACCGCGGACACCCCGTGGATTGCCGAGACCCGCGGCAAGGGACTCATGCAGGCGTTCGAGACGGTCGCACCCGACAGCATCGAGCCCGCCCCGCAGTACGCCGTCCAAATGCTCGAGGCCGCCAAGGCCCAGAACCTTCTCGTCGGCAAGGGCGGGCTGTACGGAAACGTTGTCCGCATGGCCCCGATGCTCAACGTCACGGCCGACGAGATCGACGAAGGGCTCGAGGCGCTGCGGGCCGCGGCCGCTTCCATCAGCTAGACACGACACCATGACGACACTGATCTCCGGAGGAAAGGTTATCTCGGCCACCGGTGCCGACCTCGCCGACGTGCTCGTCGATGGCGAGAAAATTGTCGCGGTGTTGCAGCCCGGCTCCGACATCGCCAAGAGCGCTGCGGAATCGGCCGAGATCATCGACGCCACCGGCAAGTACGTCATCCCCGGCGGCGTGGACGTTCACACCCACATGGAAACCGACGTCGGCCCAACGGTCTCGTCCGACACGTTCGAAAGTGGCACCACCGCGGCTGCGTGGGGCGGCACCACCACCATCGTCGACTTCGCCACCCAGGGCTTCGGCGAACAGGTTCGCGAAAGCCTCGACGCCACCATGGCCCGGGCCGAGGGCAACTGCGCCATCGACTTCGGTGTCCACATGGTCATCGGCGACGTGAACGAGACATCGCTTTCGGAAATGGACAAGCTCGTCGACGAGGGCATCTCCAGCTTCAAGCTCTTCATGGCGTACCCCGGCCGGCTCCTCAGCGACGACCGCCAGATCTTGCTGGCCATGCAACAGTGCGCGGGCAATGGCGGGATGATCATGATGCACGCCGAGAACGGCATCGCCATCGACCTGCTCGCCGAGCAAGCGGTCGCCCGGGGCGAAACCGACCCGGTGAACCACGGGTATGTCCGTCGAGAGGCTCTCGAGTCCGAAGCGACCTTCCGGGCCATCAAGCTCGCCGAAGTCGGCGCCGCTCCGCTGTACATCGTGCACCTGTCTTCATCGGGTGCCCTCGAACAGGTATCCCGAGCTCGCCATGACGGGGCGAACGTGTTCGCCGAAACGTGCCCGCAGTACCTCTACCTCTCGCTCGAAGACCACCTCGGCGCACCCGGCTTCGAAGGAGCGAAATATGTGTGCTCGACCCCGCTTCGCTCGAAGCACGAACATCACCATCGCGATCTGTGGAACGGCTTGCGCACCAACGCTCTCAGCGTCATCGCCACCGACCACTGCCCGTTCTGCATGAACGACCAGAAGGACCTGGGCGTAGACGACTTCCGCTCGATCCCCAACGGCATCGGTGGTGTCGAGCACCGAATCGACCTCATCTACCAGGGCGTTGTCACCGGCGAGATCTCGCTGTCTCGATGGGTCGAGCTCTGCGCCACCACCCCCGCACGCATGTTTGGCATGTACCCGCAGAAGGGCACGATTCAGCCCGGCGCTGATGCCGACATCGTGCTCTACGACCCGAACGCCACCACGACGATCAGCGCCGACACCCACCACATGAACATGGACTACTCGGCGTACGAAGGCATCACCATCGACGGCAAAGTCGAAACGGTGATGTCTCGCGGCACGGTAATCGTCTCGAACGACACGTTCCACGGATCGGCCAGCCATGGCCGCTACATCCGACGGGGTCTGTCGCAATACCTCAACTAGATCTCAACCTAGATCCTCAACCAGGAGTCACCCAGTGAAGACCATCCATCACCTCATCGACGGCAAAGAAGTTCCGGCAACCTCGGGGCGCACCTCGGCGGTGTTCAACCCGGCAACCGGCGAGCAAACCGCCGAGCTCGGCCTGGCATCGGTTGACGATGTCGATGCGGTTGTCGCGTCGTCCAAGGCTGCCTTTGCCGAGTGGCGCTCGGTGAGCCTGGCCCGTCGAACCAAGATCATGTTCAACTTCCGCAACCTGGTTGACCAGAACACCGACGAGATCGCCCGCCGTCTCACCGCCGAGCACGGCAAGGTGCTGAGCGATGCTGCTGGCGAGGTGGCCCGCGGTCTCGAGAACATCGAGTTTGCGTGCGGCATCGCCGAGCACCTGAAGGGCAGCTACAACCAGAATGCCTCGACCGGCGTTGACGTGTACACCGTTCGCGAGCCTCTCGGTGTGGTTGCGGGCATCACGCCGTTCAACTTCCCGGCCATGGTTCCGCTGTGGACAATCCCCAACGCCATCGCGTGCGGCAACGCCTACATCCTGAAGCCATCGGAGAAGGACCCGTCGGCGCCGCAGTTCATCGCCGAGCTCTTCCACGAAGCGGGTCTTCCCGAGGGCGTGTTGAACGTGTTGCACGGTGACAAGGTGGCCGTCGATCGGCTGATCGAGCACCCCGACGTCAAGGCGCTCAGCTTCGTGGGGTCTACCCCGATCGCGAAGTACGTCTACGAAAACGGCACGGCTAACGGAAAGCGCGTTCAGGCGCTTGGCGGCGCAAAGAACCACATGCTCGTGCTGCCCGACGCCGACCTCGACCTGGCGGCAGACGCTGCGGTCTCAGCGGCATACGGTTCGGCAGGCGAACGTTGCATGGCCATCAGCATCGTGGCCGCAGTTGGCGACATTGCTGACCCTCTGGTCGAAGCGATCGCCGAGCGCATGGGCAAGCTCACCATCGGCGACGGCACAAACGCCGACTCTGAGATGGGCCCACTCATCACGAAGCAGCATCGGGACAAGGTGGCCGAGTACATCGGCATCGGCGCCGACGAAGGCGCAACCGTCGTGGTCGATGGCCGCGAGCAGCAGTTCGACGGTGACGGCTACTTCCTCGGTACGACGCTGCTCGACAACGTCACCACCGACATGTCGGTCTACAAGGACGAGATCTTCGGCCCGGTTCTCGGAGTCGTGCGCTGCGACACTTACGTCGAGGCACGAGATCTCATTGCGAACAACCCTTGGGGCAACGGCGCTGCGATCTTCACCCGCGACGGCGGCGCAGCACGTGACTTCCAGGAGAACGCCGATGCAGGCATGGTCGGCATCAACGTGCCAATCCCCGTGCCGGTTGGCTACCACTCGTTCGGCGGCTGGAAAGACTCGCTCTTCGGCGACATCGACATGTACGGCCCTGAAGGAGTCCGCTTCTTCACCCGCCCCAAGGCCCTCACCTCCCGCTGGCCCGACCCATCGACCTCCTCGGTTGACCTCGGCTTCCCCACCAACGGTTGATGAAGACCGTCTGCGTATTCCTTGGCTCATCGACGGGGTCGAACCCGGCCAACTCGGCGGCAACTATTGCGTTAGGTGAAGAGCTGGTCCGCCGCGACCTGACCCTCATGTACGGCGGCGGTGGGGTCGGGTTGATGGGTTTGCTTGCCGACACGGTGCTTGACGGCGGCGGCCAAGTGGTCGGCGTCATCCCAACAAACCTGTTCAGCCGAGAGGTGGCCCATCGCGGCATCACCGAGCTCATCGAGACCGAGAACATGCACGAACGCAAAGCGATCATGTACGACCGGTCGGACGCGTTCGTTGCGTTGCCCGGGGGCATCGGCACGCTTGACGAGCTGGCCGAGATCACCACATGGCGACAGATCGGCGTGCACGACAAACCAGTCGGCGTGCTCAACATCGAGGGCTACTTCACCCACCTACTCCAATGGTTCGACCGCGTGGTCGACGACGGACTGCTCAGCGCAGCAAATCGAGCACTGCTGCATGTGGGTGAGACCCCGTCGGAGCTCCTCGACAAGTTCGCAGGCGACAAAGGCGGCTCCGCCCCGAAGTGGGATTCTTAGAGCTCAACTAGCCGAAGGCGGCCGAGCGGTGAGGCAATAGTGCTGGCCTGATGGGTCGTTGAGGATCGACCAGTATTTGTGTTCCTCGACAACTTCGGCGCCCGCCGCTTGATGGGCCGGCACGATGTCGGCGATGTGGCTGCCTGAGGAGATGTCGAGGTGCGCTCGTGGACCGCCTTGGTCGTCTTGGCCGAGTTGTTGCAGCAAGATCCGTAGCGGCAGGTGCTCGGGTTGAGCGAACGACCGGAACTGCGGAAACATCGGCTCGTTGGCTTCCCATCCGGTGAGCGCGGTCCAGAACTCCACGTCGGCTTCGAAGTGCTCGTGCGGGATGTCGAGGCAGATCTGATCGACGGCGTGTGGATAGTCGGCATCGATAACTGGCGCACGCTCAGATTCGGTGCTGCCGGGCACAATGCAAAAGGTAACTCCGCCGGGGGTCGTGAGGACTGCGTGACCGGGTTTGCTGACCAACCGCGCCCCAAGGCGAACCGCTTTGTCGGTGAGCGCGTCGATGTCGTTTCGGGCAACGACAAGGTCGAGGTGCACTCCCGGCGGGCCCGAGTTGATGCGCTGTAACTCGAGGTGCATGTCGCCGCTCTCGGGCAGGAGATGGACAAACTCGTCATGGTCGGGGTGAACCTCGCCACGGGTGCTATTGGTGAGCTGAACCCAGAACTCGCCCACCTCGTCGAACCGGTCGGCTGGGATGTCGATCACTGCGTTTAACCACTTGATCTCAGTCATGGAAAGAGCGTAGGTCGATCGGCCCGGTTAGGTCATCCGTGATCTTTCCCGATCACTAGGTATGGCGACAAACAAGATACGACTGGCGACCGGGCTTCTACTGGCACTTGGACTTAGTGCCTGCGGCGGCGACACCCCCGAAGCAATGCAGGAATCGTTGGGCGTGGCAGCACCAACACTTGCCTTTGTTGACGACGAACACTCGGCCTGCGCTGGCGAGGCCATCCTGGCCAACGTCGGCTTCGAAAAGCTGGCGGCCGATGGATACTCGAGCGAAGTGATTTCGGCAGACCCGGCAACGGTTGAGGCAATCGTGTCGGACAACGACAGCCCCGAGCTTCGCGCAGACCTCACCGAGTGCCTCGACCTCGACGGACTGTTTCGTGACGAACTAACGAAGAGCAACAACGACGAACCCCTCGCGTGCGACACCACTTTCACCGCCGACAGCCCGCTCGTCGGCCAGTTTCTCGATCAGCGCTTTGATGGCAAGAAGATCAAGCTCAGCATCGAAGACACCACTGAGCAACGCGACGAACTGCGACCGTGCTTTAGCGAAGCTGCCTTCGCCACGACCTTCGACGTCGACCTAGCGTCCGACCTTGGCCCCGCAATCACCAAAGCCTTGCCAAACGGACTCGCCGCCCTTCCGTGCGCGGGCGACAAGATCGTTGCCCACTTCGGAGCTGAGCAGCTCAACGATCTGGGCGTCTCGGTCGAGGAGGCCGAGCTCGACCTCGACGCCCTCGACCTCGAAGACGATGACCAGAACGCAATTGTCGAAGCAATCTCAAACTGCACCGACCTTGTGGCAGACAAAACGCAGGACCTGCGAATCGCTCAGCCGGGGCACGGCGCCTGTGCACTTAGCGCAGTCGAGGCCGAGTGGGTGTCCCTGACCGTAACCAGCGAGCTCGGCGAAGGCCGGCCTTCGGCGGCCAAGTGGTTGCTCGACGATGCCGTTGCTGACTGTGTCATCGAGCGGGCTGAGTCCGTGGTTGAGAGAGAGCTCACCGCCAATGAACGGGCGACTGGCCGCAGACTGTCCGGGCTGATCTATCGCGTTTCCGAAGACGAATACGCGGCAACCCGCGAAATGATGGACTGCGCGTTCTTCGTAGCGACTGCCCGCTTCGGTGAAGACCACGTCGAGCAGATAATGGAGACCCTGTTCACTGCCGAGACCGAGGACCAGGCGTGGGCTGCGGTCGACGAGTTCCTAGAGATGCTGATCCCGAGTCGACATGCGTGTGAGGGCGACTCGTTGCTGACGTTCGTCGATCTGTACCGGATTGGCTTTTCAGATGACACGATCGAGTGCGTCGCCCGAGCTCACGGTGGAGCCGAAGAGGTTGCGGCACTCATGGTTCGAGTACTCACTGAAGAGGAACCATCGTTCGCCGACCTCGATGAGTACTACGCGTTGATTGACACCACGCTCGATTCGATCGACGAGTGCGCGAGCGGCGATGAGACCAGCCTCGTCCAGACGCTCAAGACGTACTACCTCACGGTCGAGGACGACGACACCGCCACGTTCTAGCACTCGCTATTGCGCGGAGATGCGGGTTACTATGCGGGCAAGAGTTACCGCCCGGTAATAGTTCTGCGAGGACACATGGACCCCACATACTCCAAAGAAGCCGAAGCATTCCGAGCTCGTATCCAGACCTTTCTGAAAGAGAATCTTCCCGAGGGGTGGAAGGGCATCGGTGCGCTCGAGCGCGAAGCAGGCCACGAGTTCAGCCTCGACTGGCGCCAGAAGCTCGCCGCGAACGGGCTGCTCGCACCAGCGTGGCCAAAGGAGTATGGGGGCGGAGGACTGAGCGAGCTCGAGCAGGTCATCTTGGCCGAAGAGTTCACCAAGGCCGGCGCACCCACCGGAAGCGGTAACGACGCGTTCAGCATCCAGATGGTCGGCAACACGATTCTGCAGTGGGGTACCCCCGAGCAGAAGGACCACTTCCTGCCTCGCATCATCTCGGGCGAGGACGTGTGGTGCCAGGGCTACAGCGAACCCGACGCTGGCTCGGACCTCGGAGGCCTCGGCTGCCGGGCCGTGCTCGATGGTGACGAGTGGATCATCAACGGACAGAAGATCTGGACATCTGCGGGCCAGCTCGCCAACTGGATTTTCGTGCTCACCCGCACCGACCCTGACGCACCGAAACACCGCGGCATCAGCTTCATGCTGTGCCCAATGGACCAGGAAGGGGTCGAGGTTCGCCCGATCAAGATGCTCAGCGGCGACGCAGACTTCAACGAGACGTTCTTCACCGACGCCCGCACCGCGAAAGAGAACGTGATCGGCGAGGTCAACGGTGGTTGGGGCGTTGCGATGACCCTTCTCGGATACGAGCGTGGCGAGGCTGCAGCGACAACTCCGATTGCGTTCCGCGCTGAATGGGACAAGCTCGCCGAGCTCGCCAAGGAAACCGGCAAGATTGACGACCCGGTCATTCGGGATCGCCTGGCCAAGCTGTTCACCGAGGTCGAAATCATGCGCCTCATGGGCATGCAGACGCTCACCAAGTTCCTTGCTGGCGGCCATCCTGGCCCAGGTGAGTCCACGTTCAAGCTCTTCTGGAGCGAGTACCACAAGCGCATCACCGAACTGGCTGTCGACATCCTCGGCATGGCCGCGCTGACACCCGATGGCATCGCAAAGACCTCGTTTGGCACCGACCTCGTCGGCGCAGAAAATGACGCAGCAAGCTGGGTCGGCACGTTCTACAACGCACGCGCAGGAACGATCTACGCCGGCACGTCGCAGGTCCAGCGAAACATCATCGGCGAGATGGTGCTCGGGCTTCCAAAGGCTCCAAAACCCGCGAAGTAGCTCATCGAGCGCTTGTCTGTGTCGCCTCGACTTCGTTGAGAAATCAGCGCTGAATCGATGGGCACCCCTGCCCGTTCACAGGGTGGATCGTGATCTTTACCTTGAGGTGAAACTCAAGGGAGACAGACATGAGAAAGTATTTTGCAGCACTTGTTTTAGTGCTGGTAGCAGCAGCGGGGCTACCCCTCGCAAGCGTTGCGGCCGCAAATGCACCCGACGCACCCGTGATCACCTCGATCGAGACACGCAACCGAATTGCCATCCTCACGTGGGATGACGTTGACGGTGCCGTTGGCTACAACATCTACCGAAACGGCCACATGCTCGAGACGATTCCGGTGGGCGAGATGCCCTACGACGACATCAACGCCGCCGGCATCTACACCTACGAGGTGTCGGCATTCGATGCCGACAACGACGAGTCGCAACGTTCCGAGAAGGTCGAGGCCGACACCACGAAGGCAACCGTTTGGCAGATGCCTGAAGACGAACCTCCAGTAGTTGAGGAGCCAGTGACTGAGGAAGCCATCGTTGTTGAACCGGACGAAGAGCCAGTCGCCGAGGAGCCCGTGACCGAAGAGCCAGTAGTTGAAGAGCCAATTGCTGTTGAACCGGCCGCCGAGCGAGTCACCAAAGAACCAGATCTTTCGACAACCCCGAAGATCTTGACGGTGGAAACTCACAAGGGGCTCGCCGAGTTCACCTGGGACTCGATTCCGGGAGCCGTGAAATACAAGATCTACCGGAACGGGCGAAACATCGAGACCATCCCCGCTAGCGAGATCCCCTACGACGACCGCAATGCGCCTGGCTTGTACACCTACGAGATCTCATCGATCGACGATGACGGTCACGAGTCAGCCAAGTCCGACAAGGTTGACGTTGACACCACCCAGCACACCGTGTGGAGGAACGGGATCACCGGCGTGCCAGATAGTCACTCGGTCCAGAAAGAACCCAACGCCGAAGACCTAGGTGTTGAAGATCCAGTCGTTGAAGACCCAGTCGCTGAAGATCCAGTTGTCGAGGAGACACCTGCCGAAGAAGCACCAGTGGACGAAGCACCGGCTGATGAGGTCTCGGAGAATGTCGAACCAACCATCGCCCCCGAACCTCCTGTCGACACACAAGACGTCGAGCCAACCATCGCACTTGAGCTCCCAGAAGATGACGTCGAACCAACCATCGCTCCAGAACCGCCAGCGGAGGTAGAACCAGCCAAAGCAGCCCTCGAAGCGCCTGTACTGAGCGCTCAAGGTGGAGTCGGCGAGACCGTACTGTCCTGGGATGCGGTAGCCAGCGCTACCGGGTACAACATCTACCGAAACAACGCGTACCTGACGACCACCAAGGTGGCCGGCAATACCGATCGGACCCG
This sequence comes from uncultured Acidimicrobiales bacterium, assembly GCA_938038785.1. Lineage (GTDB taxonomy): Bacteria > Actinomycetota > Acidimicrobiia > Acidimicrobiales > SHLQ01 > SHLQ01. The sequence continues at coordinate 13,010 of CALHTB010000083.1, read as the reverse complement.
CCCGGGAACGTACACCTACTACGTCACGGCGTTCGACGATTCAAAGACCGACTTCCCGAAGTCCAACGCCGTCGAAGCGACGGTGGTATCTGAGCCAGTTGCTGTCCCGGACGCCACGGTAGAGACGGCTCAATTCGCCGCAACGCAGACTGCCGTAGCTTCGAAGGAGGCGGACTCACAGTCCCGGTCCGCCGCCGGGTTGACGTTCGGGTCTCGGTTCATTGATCGCCCGACAAAGCCAGTGATCATCGACCGTCCGGTTGAGACGTTCGTTGCCGCGGACCTTCGGGCGCCGCGACTCAACGTTCGCTCACGAGCATCCCGTAACTTGCTCGAGTGGGACAAGCAGCCAGGTGCGGTCAAGTACAACGTGTACCGATTCAACCAGTACGTCACCACCGTGACCGACAACGTCTGGCATGACCCGAACATGGGGCTCGGCAGCTACTACGTCACCGCGATCGACAAGGATGGAAACATATCGACGAAGTCGAACCTGGAGGTCGAGGTAGCCAAGCGTCCTGCCGTCGTCGCATTTGGCGACTCCTTCATCTCCGGCGAGGGAGGCCGCTGGAAGGGCAACGGCAACGGAGCGATCAATCGTGGAACCGGCCACTACAGCGGCGGCTCCTGCCATCGAACTAGCGACTCACCAATCAGCTACGTGAACGCCGCAGGTGTTGACGAAATAAACATCGCCTGCAGCGGTGCCAAGGCCTCTGGAATGTGGGACCAGGTCAACCAGCTTCGAACGATTGCTGATGAACGCCGTGTCGACATGGTTCTCATCAGCGCTGGAGGCAACGACCTCGGGTTCGAAGAGTTGCTCACCTACTGCATCGATCGGTTCTTCCGAAAGTGGAGCCACAGCTGTGCCAAGAAGCGCACGCCATGGGTTGACCATCATCTACCGACGACCGTCGAACCAGCGGTGAACCGACTCATCGACCAGGTACAGGCTGTCCTCGCCGATCAGCCGAACGCACGAATCGTGATTCAGTCGTACCCATCGCCTCTCCCTGCAGCGAACCGCAAGAACGCGTTCGAGCGCCTCGATGCTGGCTGCCCATTCCGTAGCAAGGACATGAAGTGGGCCGAGGGTCATGTGAGCCAGAGCTTCGACGCCAAGCTGAAGGAGATTGCCGACAAGCAAGGCGTGGCATTCCTATCGATGGCTGATGCGTTCGATGGCAAAGAAGTGTGTTCACGAGGTGTCACCGTCGGATCGAACCCGGCAAGCGCCGAGTGGGTGCGAAAGGGGTCGATTGAAACGACTCGAGCTGTTGAGAGCTTTCACCCGAACTTCTTCGGGCAGCAAGCAATGGGCACCTGCATCAGCCGGATGTTCAACTACCACAGCTTCTCGACAAACGTGAAGGGCCAGTACAAGTGCACCAACCAAGGTGGGCTTCCAACCCAGATGACGTTGGCGCGGCTCCGCTAGCGAGAGGCGAATCCACCGATCGGCGGTTCTCGGCGCCCCGGCCATCTTCGGATGGTCGGGGTGTTGTGGGTTTTGAAGAACGGTGTGGCCGAGAGCTAGCTGTCGAGTGAGGCCACGAATCGGGCAAGCCAGGCGCCAAGCTCGGCTCGAGCGTCTTCGTCTGCCAGTTCCCCGTCTTCGTCGAGCTTGTCGAAGTATTTGCCGATGCCGTGGGATTCGAATCGGATGTAGTCGCCCAGCATGTGGTCGAGAATCTGTTCGAAGTGACCGAGTACCCCGGCGCCAGCGCGGCCGCCTGGTGTCGTGGCAACGGCTGCGGTTGGGGTGTTCTCAAGTGCGTTTGGCGGACGGCTCAACCAGTCGATGACATTCTTGGCAACGGCGGGAAGCGAGCCGTTGTATTCGGGCGTAAAGAAGATGACGCCGTCGGCTGCCGCTACGGCTTCGTGAAGAGCCACCACGCTCTCGGGCAGCCCGCGGTCTTCGACGTCGCCGTTGTACAACGGCACATCGGCGATGGGCAAGATCGTTACCGAGACATCGTCACCAGCGAGCGCAGCTGCGGCTCGGGCGGTAGCTCGGTTCACCGAGCCCTTGCGAAGACTTCCAACGATGGCAAGCACGTTCTTTGTCATGTAGCCATCCAACCACGGCGAGGGTCGCTTCCTTCCCCTTAACCGATGACAAAACTGTCACAAACTCCCAGCAGCAGATCTATGGTGGCGCGATGGACCTTCCGGTGATGCCGCCAATCAAGCCAATGCTGGCCAAGGCGCGCGACGAGCTACCCGAAGGTGACCTTGCACTCGAACCAAAGTGGGATGGCTTTCGGTGCATCGTCTTCAAAGACGGCGACGAGATCGTGCTGGGCAGCCGCAACCAGAAGCCCTTCAACCGGTACTTCCCCGAACTGATGGAGCCGCTGCGCGCCTCGCTGCCCGACAGATGCGTCGTCGACGGCGAGCTCATTGTCGAGCTCGATGGGAAGCTCGACTTCGATGCACTTGGCCAGCGCATTCACCCCGCTGAATCTCGGGTCAACATGCTCGCTGAGAAGACGCCGGTGTCGTTCATTGCGTTCGACCTGCTCGCCCTTGGCGACGAGTCGTTTATGGACACGCCGTTTGCCGATCGCCGCAAGGCTCTCGAAACGCTGGGCCCGAGCTTCGAGCAGTCTGTCTACCTCGCCCCGATGACGACCGACCGAGATCAGGCGATGGAGTGGTTCCATACGCTCGAAGGCGCGGGCCTCGATGGCCTCATCGCCAAGCCACTTGACGGCGTTTACGTGCAGGACAAGCGGGTGCAGTTCAAACTGAAGCACGTCCGCACAATCGACTGTGTGGTGGCGGGTTATCGCATCCACAAGAGCGGCGACGGCATTGGTTCGCTGGTGCTTGGGCTCTACGACGACGATGGCGGTCTTCGCCACGTGGGCGTGTCGGCGTCGTTCACGGCGAAGAAGCGAGTCGAGCTACTCGAGGAGATGACGCCGTACCGACTCGACGATATGTCCGAGCATCCGTGGGCGGAGTGGATGAACCCCGAAGCGCACCAGGGCGACGGTTCGATGCCCGGAGCCCCCAACCGATGGAGCGGAGCCAATGGCCGCGATCAATCTTGGTTCCCAGTGCGACCCGAGCGGGTCGTCGAGGTGAAGTACGTCCTCGCAACCGACGGGCGCTTCCGCGGCACAACCCGCTTCGTCCGCTGGCGCCCAGACCGCGAACCCGAGTCAGCCACCATCGACCAGTTCCCGACGCTCGAGCCCATCGACATCAGCACCGTCTTGCGCTGAGCACGACCAAGCCCATTGACGGCCTTGCCATGTTCCCGTACCGTCGAAACTCGTTGTCACTCCTCGAACAGAAAGGGACAGCTCATGCGTACAACTCTGAACAGCATCACCACGTCTCTCGTTCGGGAGATCCTCAAGCTGTCCTAGGGCGCTCCGCGCCCAGTTGACACAGAGGTCCTTCACAACAGTGGACCTTGGGTAGCGGAGCAGTTGTAGACCGATACACAGCTCTGAAAGGACAATCTCATGCGTGACCATTCGCGCACCAACCCCTCGCGTGCTCGCACGCGCAATCTCGGCGTCATGGCTCATGTCGACGCCGGCAAGACCACATGCTCCGAACGAATCCTGTTCCTGACCGGACAGATCCATCGGATCGGCGAAGTCCACCACGGACAAGCCGAGCTCGATCACCTGCCACAGGAACAACAGCGGGGCATCACCATCACGGCCGCAGCTCACACCTGTGAGTGGGACGGCTATCAGATCAACCTCATCGACACGCCAGGCCACGTCGACTTCACCGTTGAAGTCGAACGGTCGCTTCGCGTACTCGACGGTGCCATAGCGGTGTTTGACGCTGTGGCTGGGGTCGAACCACAAAGCGAAACGGTCTGGCGACAAGCCGACCGATATGGCGTGCCGAGGCTCGTGTTCATCAACAAAATGGACCGCCCCGGCGCCGATCTCGACGCATGTATCGCCGAGATCACCGATCGGCTCGATGCTGTGCCCGTGCAGCTGCAGGTTCCGCTCCACGACGACGACAACTTCGTTGGCATCATCGACGTACTCAGCGGCACCGTCTGGCGCTGGCTCTCCGATGAGCCGACCGATGTCGAGCAAACCGACACCCCCGAAGAACATGTCGAGCAACTCTCGGCACTTCGCCAACAGCTGATCGACAGCTTGGCCGAGCGTGACGAGCAGCTGCTCAATGACTGGGCTCAGGGTGTTGTTGAACTCGATGACGTCCGTGCTGCACTTCGACGCCTCACCATTGCTGGCGAGGTCGTCCCAGTGCTTTGCGGATCGGCATTGTCGGGCATCGGCATTCAACCTCTGCTCAATGCAGCGGTCGAGTTCCTGCCAAGCCCCGACGACATCGGCTCTATGAACGATGTAGCGACCGGACCAGACCAACCGTTCAGCGCGTTGGCCTTCAAGGTCGTGCATGGTCAAGGTGGCAAGCTCACGTGGATTCGCGTCTACGGCGGCTCGCTCGTCAAGGGTGCCAAGGTCCTCAACGCATCAACCGGCTCGTCGGTACGGGCGAGCCGAATTGTGCGTCTGAAGGCCGGACGCACCGAAGACGTCGAACGGGTCGACTCGGGCGATATCGCTGCCGTCTTCGGATTGGGAGACACCGTCACCGGACACACACTGTGCGACCCAAGCGCAGTGGTCGAGTTCGAATCGATGGAGTTCCCCGAGCCGGTTATGTCGATAGCGGTTGAGCCGGTGACTACGCAGGATCAGGAGAAGCTCAGCGTCGCTCTTAGTCGTGTCGCTGATGAAGACCCGACCTTCGCAGTCAGGACGAATGCAGAGACGGGGCAGACGTTGATCGCCGGAATGGGCGAGCTACATCTGCAGGTGATCATCGACCGTTTGGCTGATGATCACAATGTCGAGCTTCGTTCGGGTCAACCCGAGGTTGCCTACCGCGAAACAATCGCCGCTCCGGTGATTGGATTGCGGCACAAGCTGAAGAAGCAGACCGGTGGTCCGGGCTCATTTGCCCAGATCGTCGTCGACGTCGAGCCGACCGGTTCGACAACCGTCGGCGAGCTGGACTTCGTCAACACCACTGGTGGTGGCGCAGTTCCGGCCGAGTTTGCTGCAGCCACCGCTGATGGCGCCCAAGAGGCGCTGTCGGATGGGCCGCACGGCTATCCGCTGGTCGGGGTCAAGATGACGCTGACCGACGGGCAACCCATGCAAACGACTCGAGCGAACGGTCTTTCCGTACTGCTGGTGCCCAGGCGATTCGCCTGGCAGCCGAGCAAGCGGGAACCGTGTTGCTCGAGCCGGTCATGCTGGTAGAGGCAGAGGCACCGGGAGACCATCTAGGTGCCGTCATCGGGTCGATCAATAGTCGTCGCGGCGAGGTCAGCGAGCTGACCGAGCGCAACGGCACGTCGATCGTCCGGGCCATCGTCCCACTGGCCGAACTGTTCGGTTTCACCGATGCAATCCGTTCGGTGAGCCAGGGTCGAGCAAGCGCCACGATGACCCCAGCTGGTTATCGACCAGCGCCGAGCTAACACTCAGCCGGTAGGGCTTCCGCATTCGTGCGGGAGCCCTACTCTGAACACCAGATGTCGCCTACTCATGCGAACCACTCCAGTGTTGAGCGGATCGCTACTGCATGTAGGTCACACTTGGGAGGCCTCCGCGTTCACACGAGACGAGAGCTCCACCAGAGTCCCAGTCAAATCTCGTGCAACGGTCGATCCCATAGCCACCATTCACCAGGTCGGCCCCGAAGGTCTGAATGATGTCAGCACCCGTGTTCCCGGCAAGGTCATCGACCCCCTGCCCCCCGACAATCCGGTCGTCGCCTGGGCCACCTCGAATCCAGTCACGACCCTCGAACCCCCAGATGATGTCGTTTCCCGTTCCGCCTCGCATCCGGTCCCAACGATTCGATCCAAAGAGGATGTCATCTCCCGCGCCGCCGGACATTTTGGCTCCCGCAGCATCTCCGGTGACCGAGGTTCGGTGAAGCTCATTGATTGCTTGCCCCTGCGTTGAATACATGGTGTCATCGCCGTCGCCACCGAACAGGACGTCGGCGCCCTGTTGACCGAAGATGAGGTCGCTGCCTGGCCCTCCATAGATCGTGTCCGCTCCGCGCTTTCCTTGCAGTGCGTCAGAGCCCAATCCGCCGCGGATGACATCGTTACCCTCATCGCCAACGATTGCATCGAATCCTTCGTTGCCATGGAGTACGTCGTTTCCAGGACCCCCGAAGATTCGATCGTTGCCTTTGCCACCGATGAGCTCGTCGTCACCTTCTTCGCCAAGGAGCCAATCCTCGCCGTCACCACCAAAGACGACATCGTCTCCCGTCCCAGCCGTGATTACATGCCGATTCGGGAATCCCTCCGCTGAGGTCACGTATATCGTGTCGTTTCCTTCCTCGCCGTACAGCGTCAGTGGTTCGATGCTTTCCAAGCAGATGATGTCATCGCCTGCGCCGGCATACACCTGGATGAAAGACGGAGCCTCGTTTTCACGTCCGTCGTCGGTGATCAGGATCACATCGTCGCCTTCTGTCGCTTCGACGAAACCCTGCGGGTCCGAGAAAACAACGGTCGCGTCGAGACCAGCACACATCAGGGGGTCTTGCGCCGCTGCGGCCGATGACGCGGCCAGGATGCACCCCCCAACGATGAGGCCCGTCGCCATGCGGGCGATCCTTTGATTTCGCATTCGCTCCACCTTTCAATCGCCCAGCCACCATACGTCACTGCGCGAGTCGGGCTACTCACGGTCACCCTTGGCTTTGTTGTGAGGTTGGCAGAGTGGTTGCCCGTTGGGCAGGAGTGTTCGCCCGCTCTTGCTGTGCGGTTGGATGTGGTCCATTTGTAGCCAGACATAGGGGTTGTTACAGCCGGCGATTCCGCACTTGCCGCGTGCGAGGGCCAGCAGTACCTGTCGCTGTTTCTTGTTGAAGAATCTGAACTCGGGAACATTGTCGGGTTCTTCGGTGGCCTGGTTGTATTCATCGATGACCAGGCGGCGCATCTTCGCAATCAGCAGCGGTATGAGCGCATGCATGGGATGGACGGGTGTGCCTCGGATGGTTTCGCAGCGTCCGTCGACATCGTCGTAGTTGATGGGCAGGTCGAACGGGTCGAAGTCCATCGGGCCGTCCGTGTCGGGGTCGACGCATCCCATGGCCCGAGCGAGGAGGTCTTCGGCGACCTTCTCGGACATGACCAACTGCACCATCGGCTCAGGGAAGCTGCCGTCGGCCTTTTGGAAGCCTTGCGCGATGAGCCGCATGATCGCGGTTTGGGTGCGCTGCTTTGGTGACAGTTTGTCTTCGGGCTCGAGATCAGCTTCGGCTTCGAAGATTTTCTGTTCCTCGGCCTCAACCGCAGTCAAATATGCTTCTCCAGTGACCGGGTCCATACGCATCTCTACGATCACGTCGCCGCTTGGCAGCTGCCGGATGACCGTGCCGTACTTCGGGTCGCTCGGGTCGTCGAGCTTGCCATCTGGGTCGAGGGTCTTGAACCAGTAGCCCACTGCGTTCACCCATTGCGGGAACTGGAGCTTGGCAGCGGCGTCAACAAAGAAGTCCTGTGCACGCTCCATATGCGCCGAGGCTTTCGGATGCTTGTTCTCGAGCGTTCGGAGTTCGTTGAGATGGGCGACCGTCACGTGACCGGCGATCAACGCTATGTGCAGGTCGGGGAAACGATGCAGCCACCGTGCAAACGCCAGCTCGCTCGCAACACGCTTGCTATTGCCATGCACCTGACCTGCGATATGCACGGACAACGAATGCTCGCCGTGGCGCTTCGCTAACTGCTGGTTCATCGCCTCGTGCACGATCTTGGCGAGTACGCCTTTGATCTGCTGTTGCGCCCGATACCCCTCGATCAGGAACTCGTTCAGATCCTCAACATCGAGGGCCGAGAGGGGAACCTCGCCAATAGCATCAAGCCCGCTGCGAAACTCGACCAGCGCCGGATGTGACGGCGTGTGATCTTCGAAGATGCTCATAGTTTCCCCCTTTCGAAAAGTGTCGGTCAGGTCCTTAAATCTGAAGAGAACTCTTCGTGGCGGGCGAGCAGGGACTGCGAGTCTAACTAGAACATACGTTCGAATCCAACCTCCGGGCAAAGAAACTTGGATTTCTTTGATCAGCGAGCATTTCGAATGCTTGAAGTGCCAACCGGTCGAACCCTCTAAGGGGTCTCTGCGCGTCAAGGCTGGGCGCTATGTGGTCGATACTGGATAGGTGAGCAAAGACGGATCGGGTCTGGCCGACGGCCCCCAGGACTACCAAGTCGAGGAAGCCGGAACCGCCGCGCCCCCTCTCTTTGCTCGTGTCATCTTTGTGGCTGGCTCCCTAGCGATCGCGGCCACCTGCTGGTTCTTCTCAAACGCGCTGTTTCGTCTGGCGTTCGGTGTGCTCGACGTGGGCGATAGAGGTTCGGGTCTCGGACGATTTCTCTTCGTGGTCTTCTACTGGGTGATCAACGCGGTGCTTGCAGTCAGCGCATGGGTCTCGGTATGGATGATCGGCGTGATGCTCATCACCACGTGGCACCGATACGTGCGAGCACCTCGCTATGCAAGCGAGTAGAAGTACAGCGTGCCGTCATCAAAGCGAACACGGCCCGCAGTTGCACCATCGCCACCGTCGAGCTCGGCGTCCAGCTGAGTGAACGACACATCGGGCACTCCACTGAGTGTGAGCCAGACTGCGCAGTCGCCATTGTGAAACTCTGAACAATCAGTCAACGGAGATGTCGGCGAGGGCTCGTGCACCGTGCCCCAATCACCATCGACCTCGGGGTACCAGACGCCACCAACGTCGAGGTCGAGATAAGGCCCCGCCCACCCTTCAACCCCTGGGTCGATGAACAGATCATCGAAGCTCTCCACGAACGTTCCGGTGTCTCGGGTGAAGTTGCGCATGGCACCCGCAGACTCGACAACGCCGCTCTTGAGGTCGACATCGGGCGCTGTCTCGAGGGCATCCATCAGCGGTTGAGCGAATGATCCTTCCAACACCCGGTCGGTAATGATTCGATGCACCTGGCGCTCGACACTGACCATGATCACTCGATCCGACAGTGCAACCCGATCCAAGAACTTTGCCTTGCCGAGCTCAAGATCGTCCCAATGGATGAACACCGCCTCTTCGAAGTAGGGCGCAAGCTGACGTTCAACGAAGTTCATCATCGAGTCGTGCACGATGATGGTGCTGCCTCCGATCGTCTCCCCATCGCCATCGCTCAGATACGTCCGCACAGTGCGCGTCCCGTCGATGTTCTCTTCGCTGCGGTCGGTGAAGACGTCCTCGCGATCAGAAATGCGAACGTTGTCGGGAACCTCAAGCGATCGTTGGATACCCATTCGTCGGTAGACGTCGCCGTTGATCGGGAGCGCGCGCTCGATCTTACGGATGACCTTCGGATCGTAGAGGTCGCCATCGAAATACTCGACGATGTCACCGGCGACAATCCCTCCTGCTTCGAACGTCCAGTGTGAATCGTGCTCGTAGTACCAGCGGCCCGCATCGGGGAACGCCCGGTCGGCAGCTATCAAGCTTGGCGCGAGATCGAACGACACTCCGGTGCTATCAAGCGCAGCCCGAAATTCTGGGCGAGCGTCGCGGCTGCACTGCGCTGCAAGCCGAGCTCGCTCACCTAGGCGGTAGTCCAAGACAGCTCCCTTGTCCGAGGCCACGAGGAAGAGAAAATCCTTGCCCCCACGTTGTGCAGCTGCATCGATCGCCTCGAACTGGTCGACCATGTCGCCGAGCTCGTACTGACGACTGCACGGACCGGTGAAGTCCTCAGCCAAGAAGTAGTAACCGTCAGGCCCCTCGACGACCGTAGGGTCTCCCGAGAACCCGAATGGCAGCCACGCCCCGTTCACCCAACCGGTCATCTGCCCGCGTAGTGGAGTTCGGTCGCGCACGTACTCATTGATCTGCGCGAACGTCTGAGTCTCACCGAGTGTCTCGCTGTCGACCATGGGAAACGCCGCAGGGCGCCGACGTTCGACCGTGTCCGCGGATGCGCCGAACAGTCCGGCCACCCACGGCGCGACGAGCACGCCGACGAACAGCACGAAGGTGGCGATATGGAGCGGCTTTGAGCGCGACATCAGAATTGGAAGTACAGGAACGGGCTGAACCCGTTCGCAAAGATCAGGGCCATGCTCAGCGGCACGGCGACGAGTAGATATGTGAGTCGAAGGACTTGAGGCTTAGCTGCGGTCGATGCGAGGCCGTTGACGTCGAGCTCGTTCAGTTTCGGACCGGCCACCCACGTCTTTGGAAGTGCAAACGACAGCACCCCGACCAACAACATGAGCGTGTTCGGCGCGGTCATCGCAGTGATGATCTGCGGGTTGATTGCACCGCCGCTGAACGAGAACAGGTCGCCGACGTAGCTCGTTGCGTCGCCGAGAGTGAGCGCACGGAAGAACACCCAAGCCACCATGACGATGCCCAAGGTAAGGAGCCGACGGAGCCGGGGGAACTGTTCGGTTGTGCCAAGGCCCGTCACCCGCTCGACGATGAGCCACAGGCCATGGATGCCACCCCACACCAAGAATGTCCAGGCCGCCCCGTGCCACAGCGCAGTGAGGAAGAAGACTGTGGCGAGGTTGCGGTACGTCTTCGCGTTTCCGTCGCGGGAGCCGCCGAGCGGAATGTAGACGTAATCGCGGAACCACGATGACAGCGTGATGTGCCACCGACGCCAGAACTCGGTAATCGACGTCGACGAATAGGGCCGGGCAAAATTCTCGGGGAACGTAAACCCAAACATCGTGCCAAGGCCGATGGCCATGTCGGAATAGCCCGAGAAATCGAAGTAGATCTGCACGGTGTAGGCCAACAACCCAATCCATGCAGCCACCATCGTGCGGCCATCGCCGGTGGCGAACGCCGCGTCGGCAATCGGTGCCACCGAATCGGCCACCATCACCTTCTTGGCGAGGCCATGGGCAAACCGGGTCGCTCCGACAGCGAGACGGTCACTGGTGATGACCCGGTCGTACAGCTGCTCGCGGATCTCGGCATAACGAACGATGGGGCCGGCGATGAGCTGGGGGAAGAGCGCGATGTACAACAGGTGCCGGTCGGGCCGGTCGAGCGGTTCGGCCACGCCGCGGCGCACATCGAGCACATACGACAACGCTTGGAACGTGAAGAACGAGATACCAACAGGAAGCACCCGGCTATCGAGGGGCGAACCGTCGACGCCAAAGACCGACAGCACATCGAGCCCGACGTCGGAGAAGAACGCCGCGTACTTGAACCACAGCAAGGGCACCAGAATCGCTGCGATCGTTATTGGGAAGAGCGCACCCGGGCTCGAGTTCTTTCCGAGCAGGCGAGCACCAACAAAGGACGCCCCCACAACCCACAACAACACCCACGTATCAAGCGCGGCACCCCAGTAGTAGAAGATGACGCTCGCGATCAGAAGCAGCGTGTTGCGAAGCTTCTGGGGTGACAGAACCATCGCCACCAACACAACGGGCAGGAAGACCGTCAGGAAGATGGGCGAGGAGAAAACCACACGCGCAGGCTAGTTGCCGATCGGTACCACCTGATAGCAGGTGGCACGGTGTTAAGAAGCTGGATGCTGTGTTACGCAGCTGGAGGCTGTGTTACGCAGCTGGATGCTGTGTTACGCAGCTGGCGACTCGGCGAATGGCACGATGAGCTGCGGGCTTGAGCCAGCAGCGGTGTTCAAGGCGTATATGTCGAACGCGGGCTGCGCTGTCGTTCCCTCTTCAGGGTTTGGGATCGCGTAGAGAATGGTGGAGTTGTCGATCCACTCGACCTGATCGTCAACCGAACGAGTCTCACCAAGGTCACGGCGGCTGCCAGTTTCGAGGTCGATAGCGATGAGTTGGAACATGTCGCCACGCTGCTCTTTGGCCACGATGGTCTTGCCGTCGGGAGATACCTCGGGGCATGAGGCATTCGACGCCACAACGTCGAGTCGAGAGTTCGAAACTCGGCCTGCGACGATCTCGGTACCTCCTTCAAGGGTTCCCAGCGTGGCGTAGAACAGGTCGCTGTCGACGAACGAGACGCCCCAGTAGTTGCGATCGATGTCGTCGACGAGCTGGTCGTCGCGATACGTGGCGAAGATCCGTTCGAGGTCGGCGGCGATACTGCGCTCGACCGAGATCAGCTGGGTCGTCGTCGAGAAGCCACCCTCTTGGAGGTAGGAGTGTCCTGCGGTGAAGCCGGTCCATGCAACCACGGCGCCATCGGGTGAAACGGCAGCTCGGCTCGGGTTGTTCACACCGAAGCGGGTTGTGGGGTTAAGGCTTGGCTCCAACAAGAGTCCACGGCCCGTTCCCGCAAGACCTGCAGTGGCGGACAGGCAAATGCCACCAGCTTCGTTGAGGTCAACGCGGTCACATTCGAGCTCGGTTATGTGCCGCTCTCCAGCAGGGTCGATGTAGCCGACCATGCCGTACTCGTCACCAGGAACCCGGTTGACGAAAGCAAGAGCAATTTGGGCGGGATCGATATCGGGGCGAGCGACCGAGGTGGTGGTCGTTGTCGATCGTTCGGGCTCGGGCTCGTCATTTTCTGCAGCTTGCGGTGCGTCGGTTGTCGACGGCGCAACGGTGATGAAACCCTGCTCGTCATCGAACGGAAGGATCGGAACGGTCGACGGCAACTGGGTGTCGAACTCGGCCAAGGCATCTTCTGCTTGGGCCTGTGCTTGCTCGGTTTCCTTGTTGGCGTTGATGAGCTTGCCTACGAAGAACACCGAGCCGCCGACGAGAACCAGCAGGGCAACTGCCAGCAGAGCGAACGAGGTATCGCTGTTGTCCTCGGCTACATCGACGACATCGGCCGCATCTGGAACGGCAGGGGCAGGCGCGTCGATGATCTCGTCATCGTGCACCGTGTCATCGTGCTCTGTGGATTCGTGCACCGCGTCATCGTGCTCTGTGGATTCGTCGTCTCGCTCGTCGGTCATCAGTCCGCTTTGGTCGGGTTCTCGCGCACGATCGCGCTGACGGAGACGATGCCGATAG
>CALHTB010000082.1 GCA_938038785.1 uncultured Acidimicrobiales bacterium | reverse complement strand
CACTGGCTCCAAGGCGACCACAGGACGCCCTACTCGGCGACCCAAGAAACAACCCTGGCCGAACTCGACATGCTCTGCCGCCCAGACAACCTCGCCAAAAGCGACGGCCCACCCCTCGCCGAGCGGCAAGCACCAAAGAGCACAGCCGACCGTTCCCTCTGGGAGCTCTAAGCCTTACCAGCCGCCGGAGCTGCCGCCGCCGAAGCCTCCACCGCCGCCGCCCCAACCTCCGGAGCTGCCGCCGCCAAATCCTCCACCGAAGCCTCCGCCTCCGCCGCCACCCCAGCCGCCGCCTCGGTGTGAACGTCCGCCGCCGTGGCCGCGGAACCCGCCCCCACCGATGATGATTCCGCCGCCGAAGCCTCCACCAAAACCGCCGCGGCCATTGTGGCGTTGACGGCGCTGGGCCTCGCGGTAGAGCTCGTCTGCGGTGATCTCGATTTGCTGGGCGTCCTTGCTGGCGCGCTTGGGGTCTGACGACGCAAGCTCGCTGACCGACCGCAGCTTGGCTCGAAGTGAGTCGATGTCTGACTGGGCCCGCTTGGCTTGCCGGGAAGAGAACATGTGACTTTGCACATGACGGTCGGCCCGGTCGACGGCGACCGACGCAGACCTGATCTCGCTGAGAGCCTGGTTGCGCAGCCGCTCGCGTTCGCCAACGGTGGCCTTGAACTCGTCCAGCTCGGTGTTGACGATCGACTCGACCTGCCCCGAGAGTTCCATCGCTTGGAGATACGCAGGTGGGTTCATACGGAGCGCGCCTTCGGCAGCCTCCTGTAAGCGGGCAACGTGTTGGGCTACTTCGGGTGCCCGCGACGGCACATCGTTACGGTGCTCGTTGACATAGTTGATCAGGTAGCGAGCGTCATCTGCGGCGGCTGCGACCGCTGGACTCGCGCCCTCCTTGGCGGCGTCGAGCAGAACGTCGAGCTCGTCGAGCTCGTCGAGAAGTTCGTCGGCGAGGTCGATCGACGTTTGGGCCTTGTCGAGCTCGGCGTTCACCATCCGCATGACTCCGAGATCGCGCGGAATCTCGCCAAAGGACTCTGACGCCATAGCGCTCTGTTCGGCCTGGGCCAACTGTCGGTCAGCCTCGTCTGGATGGCCAAGCACGTTCTCGAACGAGTCGGGCGCGTGCTCCGACGCCCAGTTGTGCATGATCGCCCGCAGCTGAGCAACACGGCCTCGTTGGCCAGAGATTTCCGGACTGATATTTGTGCGACGAACGCCGGTCTCTGCGTGCCGCTCCTCGAGGGATTCAAGATCTCCAGCGACCGAGGCAACCTCTTCGGCAATTGGCGCGAGGTCGCCTTCCATCAAGTCGACGTCGATTCGCATCGCCATTGGGTCGAGCTGATCGAGCGCTGATGCGAGCTCGGCGAGGCGGGTACGCCCCGAGCTGACCTCCCAACCTTCGGCCTCACGAGCATCGGCAGCGTTCATTCCCGACGCGATCCGGTCGCTGGTCTCGCGGTGCGTCGTCGCCAGTGCGTCGGGCTTTCCGCGGAGCTCCTCGATGACCCCTTCGAGTGCCGTCACGTTGGTCTCGGCCTCTTCGACAACCGACAGCGCGTCAGCGACGTGGCCTTCGACCGTCCTCTGATCCTCGACGCTGTATCCCGCAACATCGTCTCTGGTGACCTCACTCACCGGCGACCAGGCCTCGTACAGCGCTCGGGAGGATTCGGCCGCGGTCAACTGGGCACTGTTCAGACGAGACATTGCGTTGCCGGTGATACGGCCACCAACGATGGTGGCTTCTTGCTCGGCGTCGTACCAGCGCGCCTGCACGTCGGTCACCCGGGTCGAGTTGGCGGCGAATCGTTCAGCGGCCACTTCGCCGCGTGAGCTCCTCGTGCGGTTCTTGGTGTAGATCCATGCGCCACCACCAACGAGGGCGGCCGTTCCCAGAACTCCCCCACCTACCGGCAAGGTGTAGTCGGGTGGAGTGGTGCTAAGGCCCTCGACCGTGCCACCAACACCGCTCGACAAACCGGCGCTGATCTCGCCGTTGGCAAAGAACACATTCATCCGGCCGACGATGTCGTTCGAATCATCGTCGAGGCGTTCATCGAGATCGTCGCCATATGTCACGACTGTGCGTCTGTCCCCCACCGAAACAGCGAGCAGCACGGTGTTGTCGGCAACGTTGTTCGGAGACTCAAATATGGCCGGGCACGCGGCACGAACCTGACCGGCGAGCCGCGCCTCGAGGGAGCCGTTGCCCGCCAAGACCTGGTCGGTGGCGTACACCGCGAAATCAACACCCGTTTCCTCTTCGGCCGACTGAATCGCGGCACGTAGACCAGACTCATCGGTCAACGAACCGAGCTCGTCGGTGAGGTCACAGGCATCAGCCTGAGCACTGGCGGCGGGGGCCGCTCCGAGTAGAGCAACCAGCAGAGCGGTTGTGGCAAGCATGACAGAACGCATCCGTTTCATGCCCTAGACCCTATCTATTCGCCTTCTAACCATGGGAAACGGCCGAAGAGCTCTTCGCCGAGTGGGACGGCTAACGCCCTCGAAAAGGTGCTCGTGAGATGGTGGCGATCACGACGCACGACAACGTCGTCGACAACGGCCGGGCAGGTCGTGTCGGTGCACATAAAACGGTTCATGTCGATCACCGACAGTCCGGCATTCCTGGCTGCGGCGAGCAATACGTCGCTGCCACGCAACGCTTCGTCTCGTGGTGTGGCACACGCATCGAGGGCGGCGAGCACTGGCGGCGGGCAATCAACCCCGATGACTTTGCCATGCGGTGTTGGGCTGATCATCGCCGAAGCGACCGGCAGCGCCGACAGCTGTTTGTAGACACGTCCGAACTCGGCGGCGGCAAGGTGGTCGTCGATCGACGTGTCGCTGAGCGTGTTGGGCATGGTCAGCACCAAATCGACGTCGGCTGCGGCAACGGTGGAAGCCAGGTTGGCCATGGTTTTGCTCGCCCAGGATTCGCACTGGTCTGGGCCTGCAATTGCTGCCGGGAGGCGACAGGTTGACCGAATGTTGGTGAGCAGGTGCCAGCCGTGATCTTCGGCGAGCGCCCCGAGTGCTGGAACCCAATGGGCGGCGTGGGAGTTGCCGATCACCAACACGGTGAGGTCGCTCGACGGGTCGCCCAGGGAGCAATGACCATCTGTCTCGGAGAAGCGGTCCACGATGCATCCCCCGGCGTAGCCATCGGGCAGGTCGTATCGGACCTGCGAGAAAGCCGGCGACAATTCGCTCGACCGCAGTTGCACACCGAGAACCTCGGTCGAGACACCGTCTTGTTGCCGAGCCACGACCGATGGCCCAGTGGTCGAAGCCAATAGCGCGGCACCGAGCGCAAATCCAGCAACCGCGGTGACGCCAGTAAGGGCAAGGCCGCCCATCGGAAGGGTTACCAAGAAGTCGGCCGTTCGCCACGGCTGCTCGACCCATCGGTACGAAGCCATCGCAGGAACGATAGATACCGCGACAAGCACTAACCGGACCGAAACAGGAGTTGGTCCAAGGATTGCAATGCCGAGCCAAAGGACCGGCCAATGCCACAGGTAGAGCGAATACGATCGGGCCCCGAGCCATTGCAGCGAAGGTGCGCTAAGCCACCGCACCCCACGACTGAGTCCGGCATGTGGCGCGGCCAGCAATACGCCAAGCGTGCCGAGCGTCGGCACCAGGGCGGCGGCGCCGGGGAAGGCAGTGCTCGCATCCATCGCGACGGCACTTGCAACGATTGCAATCAATCCGACCGTTACCGCGGCCGATGCGATCGGTGCGATCAACCGATTCACCGCCCAGCGGTTGACAGTGGGAACCGCCAACGCCCCGAGACCACCGAGCGACAACTCCCATGCCCGTGCCGTGGTCACGAAGTACGCCTGGTCGGGCGATGTTTGTGTCAACCAAATCGAATACGCAAGAGACGCAAGCGTTACTGCGCCGAGCACGAGAACCAGTGCCCGTTTCGACCGGGCAAAGACCAACGACGTCGACAACATGACCACCGGCCACACCGCATAGAACTGCTCTTCGATACTCAAGGACCAGAAGTGTTGGACAGGAGAAGCCAACGCAGACCCGCCGTGGTAGTCGACCGAACGCTCAGCGAACAACCAGTTCACGATGTACAGCGCCGAGCGCTGGATGTCCCACGAGATTGATCGCCCGTAGAGCTGCGGGGTCACGATGTTCGGCGCCCACCGTGGCACGGCAAACACAATGACGCTCACGAACAACAGAACGGCAAATGATGCCGGCAATAACCGCCGAGCACGCTTGGCATAAAACCGAAGCAATTTGATTGTTCCAGTTGTGTCGAGCTCGCGAACCAAAATCCCCGTGATCAAAAACCCCGAGAGCACAAAGAAGACATCGACCCCGACAAATCCCCCGCCGAACCAACTCAGCCCGGCGTGATAGAGCAAAACCAGCAGCACCGCAACAGAACGAAGACCTTCAATATCTTCTCGATGGCCTTTTCGATGGCCTTCTTGATGGGGAGTGGGGCGCACGTAGGCCTATCGGCCCATCTTTCACGCGGGTAAGGCACTCCAGCCACCCCAACATTGGTGACAATGCGTGTGACCTGCGCCACTCACCGGTGTTTTTTTGAAACTATTTTGTACATTCGTGCGTCCCTAATACGTGGACAGCATGACTGAAGTACAGGAGAGGCCGAGCAACTCGCTCAACCTCTCAACAGGCCAGGCGGCCAAAATTGCGTTGTGGGTGGCGCTCTCACTGATCTTGGCGATCGCCTTAGCGATCGCGCTTGCGTCCCCCGTCATGACCGCCTTCGGCATGGCAGCTCTGTAGCTTCCTCGGACTTCCGCCGAGATCCGCGGAAGCCGACATCACTTGTCGACATTCGACGAGTTATGGCACCAAAGCTACTTTCAGGAACCTGAGTAGTTCTTGGCGGCGTTCGGCCAAGGATCGGAGGCTGGGTTCTACGCCCATTGCTCGCAGTACCTCGACTTCAGTGGCCACGCCCATGATCGTTGAGTACAGCGAGAACAGCAGCAGCCGAGCATCCTCGCCTCGCACCCGTCCATCCTTGAGCGCAATCTCGAGGGAATGCTGGGCGGCGTCGATGTGATTGGCTAGCCGCGACGACAGCTGCACCGCCACCATCGAACCTGGCCGCGAGGCTTCGCGCAGCAACCCCAGCAAGGCCGGGCGCTGTACCGCAAGACGAAAGACCACGCGGACCGTGCTTTCTACTTGGGCCCACACATCGTTCGGGTCTACCAGGTCGACTACCTGATCGAGCTCAGAGATGAACTGGGTCGCCGCCTCGTCGAGCACCGCTTCGAACAGCACTTGCTTCGACCGGAAGTGGTACAAAATCGACTGCTTTCGAAGCCCGAGCTCCCGGGCAAGAGCATCCAGTGATGTCCCGTCGACTCCGGTCGTCCCAAAGGAATCGAGCGCGGTGTCAAGAATCCGCTGCTTGGTGCTCATGAATCGACTGTACGCACGAAATTGTTCTCTCTACCAATTGGTAGATGCTGCATGATTGCTGGTAGACACAGTCTTGTGATCAGCGAGAGTCTTGCGGGAAAACGAATCGCCGTCACCGGATCCACCGGCTTCTTGGGCACAGCGCTCATCGAACGCCTGGTACGTTCGGTTCCAGACTGCGAACTCATCTTGTTGGTTCGCCCCGGCCGCCGGGGCGCCCAAGCGCGCGTCACCCGAGATGTCTTGAAGAACGATGCGTTCAACCGGCTGCGAGAAGACCTTGGCAAGGACGAGTTCGCCGAGATGTGCGAACGACGGATAACCGCAGTAGCCGGCGATGTAGGCACCGACGGGCTCGGGCTCTCCGACGACGACCTCGCGCTCTGGCTCACCGCAGACGTGATCATCCACTCAGCTGCAACCGTCTCCTTCGACTCTCCCCTCGACACCGCGGTCGAGGTCAACCTGCTCGGCCCACAGCGCATCGCCAACCTGTGCAACGACCACGGAGTCACCCCTCACCTCGTCGCAGTATCGACCTGTTACGTCGCCGGAAGCCGCAGGGGGTCAGCCCCCGAGCAACTCGTCGACGAGAGTCCGTACTTTGTCGATGTCGATTGGCGCCGCGAGGTCGACGCCGCCCGGCGCAGCCGCCTCGACGAAGAGACCGCCAGCCGCCAACCCAACCGCCTCACCCAGTTCCGGGCCGAAGCCCAGCGCGAGCTCGGGGCTGTTGGCACGCCAGCGCTCGCCGCCAAGACCGAGACCATCCGACAAACGTGGGTTACCACCCAGATGGTCGAGAACGGGCGAGCTCGAGCGTCGTCGCTCGGCTTTCCCGACGCGTACGCCTACACCAAAGCGCTGGGCGAGCTGGCCGTAGTCGAGCGACGCGGTGATGTCCCGGTCTCTATCGTGCGCCCCTCCATCATCGAATCTGCATGGTCCGAACCCTCAGCAGGATGGATTCGCGGCTTCCGGATGGCCGAGCCGGTCATCATCTCCTACGCACGCGGTTTGCTAAGCGAGTTCCCTGGGGTTCCCGAAGGTGTCGTCGATGTGATCCCCGTCGACATGGTTGTCGCCGCCATCATTGCCGTGTCGGCCCGAGGCCCCAAGGACGACGGGCCCGACGTCACTCAGGTCGCCTCCGGTTCCCAGAACCCGCTCCGCTACAAGAACCTTGTCGACTACGCCGAAGACTGGTTCACCCGCAACCCAATCTATGACGAGCTCGGCCAACCAATCGCGGTAGCTGCATGGCAATTCCCTGGTCGAGGTCGAGTCGAGCGCCAGCTAGTACGAGCACGCACAAGCCTTGAACGCGCTGACCAAGTGCTCGAAAAGTTGCCCCTGCGTGGACGCACTGCTGAATACGCCATGACTCTGCAGGCCCGCAAAGAACTGCTCGACCAAGCATCGGGCTACGTCGAACTCTATGGCGCCTATGCCGAGTGCGAAGCGCTCTACGGGCTCGAGAACCTGCTTGGACTCTGGGACGACCTCACCCCGCAAGATCAAGAAGCGTTCGGGTTTGACCCGAGGGTTATCGACTGGAAGCACTACGTCCAGAACGTCCATTTGCCATCGGTTGTTCGCCAAGCTCGTGCAAAGACCTCGCCGGGAAAGAAGACCGGCCCCACACGAGCGACACGTCTTCGCGGACAGGTGCTGTCCCCCGACCGCCAGCTCGCCGTCTTCGACCTCGAGAACACGATCATCGCATCGAACGTCGTTACCTCATTCGCATGGCTCGCCACCCGCAACCTCTCCCCCAGCGAGCGAGTGGTTTTTGCCGCTAGGGCACTGTCTCAGGGTCCGGGATGGCTTGCGCTCGATCGTAAGGACCGAAGCGACTTCCTTCGAAGCTTCTACCGCAACTATCGCGGCGCAACCACCGGCCAAATCGAGCACGACGCGCAAGAGCTCCTTAGCGACTATCTCCTGGCAAAGGCCTTCCCGGCTGCAATCCGTCGGGTTCGCGAGCACCGTGCGCTCGGCCATCGCACGTTGCTTATCACCGGCGCTCTCGATTTTGTGATCGAACCGTTGCGACCGCTCTTCGACGACATCATTTCTGCCGAAATGGGCGAGGTCAACGGCCGCTACACCGGCGGCATGACCGCAGTCCCACCAACCGCCGAGAATCGCTTCCAAGTGCTCGCCGACTTCGCAGAGGCCAACAATATCGATCTACGCGAAGCCGTTGCCTACGCTGACTCGTCGAGCGACCTCCCGATGCTCGAAGCCGTCGGCTTCCCGGTTGCGGTTAATCCAGAAACAAAGCTCGCCGCCATTGCCCGCAAGCGTGGCTGGCTAGTCGAAGACTTCCAGAAGCAATCCGGCGCCCCCGCCCGACGGCTTCCCATCGCGCCGCGAACCGGCGCCCGATCTGAACCCCTGCTGAGCTCGATGATGAATCGTGGCCCAGGATTCGCCAAGGAGAAGACTCGCCGATGAGCCCTCGCAAAGCACCACGTCCAGGCCTTGTGCTCGACGTTGATGCCTCCACCCCACCCGTGCTGTTCCACCACGGTGAGAATTTCCGGATGGAGAAGTTGCCGGTTGGGCGGTCCCGGATCATCTACCCAGCCGAGCCCCTACGCGGTCTAACGGACCCCGAGCAAGCAATCCGTGATGCGCTCGACAACCCGATTGACTCCGAGCCGCTGAAAGCACTCATGTCGCCGGACATGAAGCTAACCATCGCATTCGACGACATCAGCCTGCCTCTACCGCCTATGCGCAAGCCCGATATTCGGCAGCGAATCATCGAAGCGGTCCTCGACATCGCCGCGGAGGTTGGCGTCGACGATGTACACATCATCGCTGCTCTCGCGTTGCATCGCCGGATGACCGAAGACGAGCTGCGCCACGCCGTTGGCGACCGCGTGTACGACGCGTTTGCGCCGAGCGGCCGCCTCTACAACCACGACGCCGAAGACCCCGACGGCATGACCCACTTGGGTGAAACGCTCCACGGCGAAGAGGTGCAAATCTCCAAGCGGGCTGTCGATAGTGACCTAACCGTCTACGTCAACATCAACCTGGTGTCGATGGACGGTGGTCACAAGAGCACCGCCACCGGCCTGTCGGGCTACACCGCGCTTCGCCACCACCACAACGTCGACACGATGCAGAAGTCGAAGTCGTTCATGGACCCGCCGAACTCCGAGTTACACACCAAGAACTGGCGCCAGGGCGACGTTATCCGCAATGCCGGCGTCAAGATCTTCCAAATTGAAACGACGATCAACAACAACACGTTCGGCGAGACCGGCCCGTTGTCGATGCTGCAGAAGCGTGAGTGGGAATGGACCGGCCGAGACCGGGCCAAGTTCCTCGCCATGCAGGGCGGCCTCAACTACATGACGGCATCGGCCCGCCGAAAGGTCTTCCACAACTGGAAGGCTCCGTACGAGCTCACGTCGGTTCAAGCGGGCGAGATCGAGGCCGTGCACAAGGTCACGACCGAGAACACCTTCGCCCAGCACCTGGTCCCCGTAGAGGGCCAGACCGACATCATGACGATGGGCCTTCCGTATATCTGCCCGTACAACGTGAACTCGGTGATGAACCCGATCCTTGTGGCGGTGCTTGGCCTGGGCTACTTCTTCAACATGTACCGAGGAAAGCCGTTGGTTCGCGAAGGTGGCGTGCTCATTATGAGCCATCCGACACCATGGGATTTCAACCCGGTGCATCATCCGAGCTACATCGACTTCTTCGAGCAGGTTCTGGCCGAAACCACCGACCCTCACGAGATCGAGCGCAAGTACGAAAAGCAGTACGCCGAGGACGAGTGGTATCGACACCTCTACCGAACGAGCTACGCCTACCACGGCGTGCATCCGTTCTACATGTGGTACTGGTGCAGCCACGCGCTGCAGCACCTCGGTCAGGTCATCGTTGTTGGAGGCGACCCGAAAGCGGTCCGTCGCCTTGGATTCCGTCCGGCGTCGACATTGCAAGATGCCCTCGAGATGGCGACCGACACCGTTGGTCCGCAGCCCACGATCACCCACTATCACAACCCGCCGATGCTCATGGCGGACGTGAAGTAGGCCGGCCATGACCGCAGTTTCGAACTACCGAGCCAAGATCTCCCAGCGCCTCGCTGGCTCCGAAGTTCCCATGGTCGGGCGGCTTCGCCGACCACTTCAGGCCCTTCCTTTTCCCTATACAGCACCAACGATTCCACAGTCCGTTGATGTCCCCGAAAAGCGGGGCGTCACCGGCACCGACTTTCCGACCGATTGGGCGCGCACCGAACCAGCACGGCGAACCCGAGCCGTCCTTATAGACACGATGGTCCGTCCGGTTATGGCTGGCCTAGCGCAGCCGACGAGGCGTGGCGTCGATCGCCTGTCGGGTCTTGAGGGTCCGGCGGTCTTCGCTGCGAACCACCACAGCCATGTCGATACGCCCCTGTTGCTCAGCTCGCTGCCGACCCCATGGAGGCACCGCGCGGTCATTGGAGCGGCGGCCGACTATTTCTTTGGCTCTCGGCTAACCGGGGCGCTCTCCGCGTTAGTCATTGGCGCAATACCGATCGACCGCACCAAGATCAGCCGGGCATCAACCGATCTTGCTCGCGACCTCATCGACGAGGGGTGGTCGCTCGTCGTGTTCCCCGAGGGGGGACGAAGCCCCGACGGATGGGGACAACCGTTTCGCGGAGGAGCTGCCTTCATCGCTAAGCGAACCAGCACACCCGTGGTGCCCGTACACATCGAGGGCACGGGCAGGATCCTTCGCAAAGGCAAGAGCACGCCGACCCGAAGCCGCACGACAATAACTTTTGGGGAACCGCTGTACTGCGGTGAGGACGAGGATGCCCGGGCATTCAACACCCGGATCGAAGCACGGGTCGCTGAGCTCGCCGATGAGGCGATGACCAACTGGTGGGATGCTCGTAAGCGGGCCCATGAGCAGGACACTCCGCGACTCACCGGCCCTCAGACAGCGAGCTGGCGCAGAGTGTGGGAGCTCGATGCCGATGCTCCAAAGGCAATGGGCACATCGTCAACCCGCTGGCCCCGGTAACACCCCAACACCGGAAAATCGCCCAAAAAATCAACAGTGGTACCCAAGTGGTACCTCGGTACCAGACACTTTGGGCATGGACGGCGGTTCATGCCGCTCTTTGAGCGGTTGCCCTCCAGGGGCACCTACGCTCCGGCCGAAGTTTCTCAACAGGCATCGTGTCTTTGGCACGATGTAACTTCCCAGCCGGACGTAGGTGCCCTGGGGGCTACAACATCGCGCTCACCGACGATCCAATATCAATCGGTGGCCTGCGCTAAATGCTACGCTCGATGACACGGCTGGACGGACGGCCTCGTCGACTACAGATGTAGGGCAGGCCCCCACTATTCTCTGATCAATGGTCGAAGGTGGATTGCGAAGCGTGAATGTGGGGGACGGACAGCTCTGGCGACAGCGTTTGTCCTCCGCCGTCTTTGCTGACGAACATCCAACGATCATCAGCGCTCCCCCGGCTTTCGGGGTCTCGACCATCGCGGCCCACCTCAGCTCGCCCGAACTCGACGAACCTGCGGCGGTGTTCGACCTGAAGAGCGCGAACCCTGAACGGATTGGGATCGACAAACTCCTCAATCAGCACGTGGTATTCATCAGCCGCGAAACCCCCGAGCTCGGCCACCTCCCCAACGCAAAGCTCATCGACCACTCGACACTGCGGTTCACCGAAGAAGAAGCACTCGAAGTTGCGCTTACCCACGGAGTGAGCCCAGAAGTATCGCGACGAATTCACCTCTTCACGGCAGGCTGGCCCGGGTACTTCACGGCGTGCCTCGCTGCGGTACGCCACGATACGGGTTCGGACCATGTGTACGACGAGCTCTGCAACGGCCCTCACCTCGACGCACTCATTGATTTGTGCACGAAGGACATAGATCCAATCGATCTCACCCAGATCGCCCAGCTCACCCACTTCACCAAGATCTCGCCCGGCTTGGTGAATGCGTTGCTCGGCTCTGGTGGACTTCAACGCATTCAGCGTGCTGGGCTGCCGATCGTCCAGACCCAACCTGGCTGGTATGAGATCCTCGAGCCGGTGCGTTCGTCACTGAAGTCGAGAGCGTCTCTCGACGAGCAGACCGCCAGAATGATCGCCCCCGAACTCATCGCGGATGCGGGAATGGTCGCTGGCGCTCGTATTTTGCTCGCCGCTGGGCAGATCGCCGCGGCGGCCGAAGCGCTTCGCTCGGTACCGGTCTTCGAACTCGACGAGGGAAGCCAACCAACCCTGCTTTCATTGCTGCGAACCGTGCTCGACTCCGAGAAGGACGACGGATCGTTACAGTTGCGCCTTGCCAGGGTGTACCACAACCACGGCGATCTGGTTTCGCTCCGCCAGACACTCGAGGACGCAGTTCAATGCGCGAGCGAACAGCTCCGCCCAGACCTGCAATTAGAGGCAAAGGCCGAGCTTCTCCTGCTCGACCTCGAATACGCACCGCGGGACGAGGTACGGAGTCGCCTTGGCGCACTTCGAGAGCAGGCAAAGGAACATGCAAACGCGATAACGCAGATCCGACTCCGCGAGATCGCAGCCATGCAGAACATCGAAGCCGCCGAACTGGATTCGATCTATACGGCTGCAAAAAGCCTCGAGTCGATCGCCAACGACTGGGCAATGATCGGAGAGAGCGCTCGAGCCGCCGCAACCCTGAGAATGCTCACCTCCCGGGCCCTCTCGCATCTAGGCGCATACGCAAAGGCCATCGACGTCCTCGAGCGAGCCTGTGAACTCAGCGGTCGACAGCCACAGAGCTACGTCAAGAACATGGTCTTGCTCGGCCACCAACACGCTCGACTCGCCGATGCCGAGGGCCTCGAACGGATCGATGCTGATATTGCTGATCTCTTGTCCAGTTCCGGCTTAGCTTGGCTCGACGCCTACCACACGTGGTCGCAAATGCTTATTGCTGGCTTTCAGCAAGACCCGACTGCGGTGAAGTCGTTGCAGCGGCGGGCCGAGTCGCTGATGGTCAAGGAACTACTCGACCACGCCACGGGCGTCATCTTTCTGTCCCAGGCAGCTGTGGCATTCGCAAATGCCGGTGATCATGACGAGGCGGCCAAGTTCCTTGCCCGAGTGGTCAAGCGCCGAGACGAAGAGCCGCTCGAAGTCGGCACAGCCGAAGTCCTCGTAGCAGCACAGCGCGGTGATGCTCAGTGCGCTCAACTCCTGGCTGCACTCAACGAAAACGTAGAAGTTTCGGCTGAACGCCAGTGGCGCCTCGAACTTGCGGTCAACCTCGCTCTCGGAAAGACCGATACGGGAACGCTGCTCGACGAGGCTCGACAATACGGACTCGACTCGCTCTATCGGGCCACCACAGAGTGCTCTCGATCTCTTGTTGGCCCACGCCCAGTCCAGCTAAGGCTGCTCGGGGAATTTGGCGTCGTTACCCAAGACGACGAACTGCGCAAGATCGGTGGAGGCAAGGCGACCGAACTCGTAAAGTTTCTCGGCGTTCGAGCAAAGCCGGTTCCTACTGATGTGGTCATCGACCACTTGTGGGGCAATGTTGGTACCGATGTCGGCCTGCGGCGGCTTAAGAACGTCGTTAGCCGGGCTCGATCAGCACTGGGGCAAGAGGCGATCGAACGACGCGGTCAATCGGTTGGACTTGGGGCTCACGTGACTTCGGACCTTGCCGAGATACACGCGTTCGTTCGAACGCTCCGAGCCAACCCTGACGACCTGAGCACTGCCGTCGAAATAGTTGATATGTATCGGGGTCCATTGCTCGAATTGGACGTGTATCACGACTGGCTGCAGTCCGAACGCCAATCACTAGTAGTCGCGGTTGAGTCAGCGTTGGAGATCGCGATCGACTCAGGAACTGTCGCTGCAACGTGGGCGATCGACGCGCTGACACGACTTAACCCAGACTCCGAACGGCCGTACATGGCAGTCGCGAATCTGGCGGCTCGTCAAAAGGACGAACCCACCCTCCGGCTAGCCCTTGAGCACGTGCGGAGGGTGTGTATCGACCTCGATATCGAGTTGCCTTCCCGCTTCGAGGAGTTAGCCGACCAGGTGATGGCCTAGCCGAACCAGGAACCGATAGCGCCTTCGACGACGCCCGACGATAGCGACGAGCCAATCGCTGCTCCGACGAGGGCCGATGCGACGAACACTTTGCGCTTGATGAACTTCATGGTTGTGCCTTTCGTTGAGGTGACCTCAACGAACCAAGGCGACGTCCCACTGGGGTGAGCGCGAAATC
Source organism: uncultured Acidimicrobiales bacterium (assembly GCA_938038785.1). Lineage (GTDB taxonomy): Bacteria > Actinomycetota > Acidimicrobiia > Acidimicrobiales > SHLQ01 > SHLQ01. The sequence goes on along the minus strand of CALHTB010000082.1, from coordinate 55,891 downwards.
AGGGACCTGGACCGGGACCGGCACGCGAGCGGTCCCAACGGCGGCGATCGACGCGGAATTTTCAACGCTTGAGCGTCAAGCAAGACCCTGCGACCTCGAAACTCCGAGCACGAGCGTCGGTGGGTGACGCCGTAAATCCATCAGAATTGCTGGCGGTGTGACAGCCCTTGCGTTGCGTCAGCGCTGCGAAAGGCACGCCGCAATGGCGTTCGCCTCAAGCGCATCGAGCCCCAATCCAAAGTTCGGATCCAGAAACAGATGCGTGGCTTGAGCGCCGGTCAAAAACTCTACGATGCACGTTGCGTTTGCCTCGGTGCGGCCTTGGCGCTGCAGCTCGGCAATCGCTGCGCTCGCATCCGCTTCGCCTTTGCCGTCGGAAGTACCGGGCTCGCTAGCGGTGCCTGTCTCAATTGAGGTGCTCGCTTCAATGACTCCTTGCACCGTGGCAAGTGACGCTCCGACCGAACCGTCGTCACCGGTGCCGAGCGAGGACGTAAGCACTTCGGTTTTGATACAGCGGGTTGTTGCGGCAACGAAGGCTGAACGGCGTTCGTCTGTACGTGGTTCAGCCGGGTTCGCCGCGTCGAGCTGTTCAAGTGCGGTGAGCGAGTCTGCCATGCATGTGGCCTCGGCCTCGGAGACTCCTGTTGTCTGGAGCGCAACGATTGCGTCGCCACGGCTGAAGTCTGAGGCACATCCAGCCAGCACAACGCTAGCCAGTACAACGCACGCCAAGGAACGCCATGACAGAAGCCGTTTCAACGCATGCATAGTGTGCCAATCGGTAATTCGATGCGCGAGTTAAGGACCCACCTTGGCGACATTGCACGGGTAGGATGGCGGTGTTTGCCGACTATCCGAGGAACCGCCAGTGGCTGTCTACGCCAACACCCCCATCGAATTGATCAACGCCGTCTACGCAACGCTCGATGAGCGCCTCGCTGTCGGCCTGCAACGTCTTGGCCGCGGGCTTACCCTCGCCGAGAAGATACTGATCAATCACCTCGACGATGTCGACGAAGGCGGACTTGACCGCGGCGTGAGCTACACCGATCTGCGTCCCGACCGCGTCGCCATGCAAGATGCGACCGCACAGATGGCCTGGTTGCAGTTCATGACCGCTGGTCTTGCCAAGACGGCAGTACCGACCACAACACACTGCGACCATCTGATCCAGGCTCGGGTCGACGGCGAGACCGACCTTGCTGTCGCTGCTGACACCAACAAAGAGGTGTATCAGTTCCTCCAGGACGTCAGCGCCAAGTTCGGCGGCGGCTTCTGGGCTCCCGGCTCAGGAATCATTCACCAGGTCGTTCTCGAAAACTATGCGTTCCCGGGCGGCATGATGCTCGGCACCGACAGCCACACGCCAAACGCTGGCGGCCTCGGAATGATCGCCGTGGGCGTTGGCGGCGCTGACGCAGTTGACGTCATGACCGGTTTTCCGTGGAACGTTCGGTGGCCAAAGGCCATTGGCGTGCACCTCACCGGCGAGCTCAGCGGTTGGGCTGCGCCAAAGGACGTCATCTTGAAGGTGGCCGAGATCCTCACGGTGAAGGGCGGCACCGGCGCCATCGTCGAGTACTTCGGACCAGGCGCCGAGAGCATGTCGGCAACGGGCAAGGCCACCATCTGCAACATGGGTGCCGAAATCGGCGCCACCACTTCCCTGTTTGCCTACGACGACGCCACCAGCCGTTACCTCAAGGCAACCGGCCGTGAAGAGATCGATGACGCCGCCCGAAAGGTCGCCCACCACCTTCGTGCTGACGACGAGGTCTACGCGAACCCAGGTGACTACTTCGATCAAGTCATCGAGATCGACCTGAGCACGCTCGAACCGCTGATCAACGGCCCGCACACCCCTGACCTCGCTCGCCCGCTGTCCAAGCTCGGTGCGGAAGCCCAACTGAACGGCTGGCCAACCGAAATCAGCGCTGCGCTCATTGGCTCTTGCACCAACTCCTCCTATGAGGACATCAGCCGCGCCGCATCCATTGCTCGCGACGCCGCAGCCAAAGGCCTCACCGCCAAGGTGCCGTTCATGGTTACCCCTGGATCTGAGGCAACGATGCGTACCATCGAACGGGATGGCTTCCTGGCCGATCTCGAGGCAATCGGCGGCATCGTGCTCGCCAACGCCTGTGGCCCATGTATTGGCCAGTGGAAGCGCGACGATCGCGAAGGCAACGAGGGCACCGCCAACAGCATCGTGACCTCGTATAACCGCAACTTCCCAAAGCGCAACGATGGCGACGGGGCCACGCTCGCTTTCGTCACATCACCAGAGACCACGGTTGCGCTCGCCCTCGCTGGAACCCTCGACTTCGATCCAAAGACCGACACCCTCACCAACGACGCTGGTGAAGAGGTCATGCTCACCGTTGGTGCGGCTATCGAGTTGCCGAGTGCCGGGTTCGAAGATGGCACGTCGATGTTTATCTCTCCTCCCGATGATGGCGCCTCGACCGAGATCAACGTGTCGCCCACCAGCGACCGTCTCCAGCTGCTGACACCGTTTCCGGCATGGGACGGCAACGACTACCTCGAGCTCCCGATTCTTGGAAAGGGCATGGGCAAGGTCACGACCGACCACATCTCGATGGCCGGACCCTGGTTGAAGTACCGCGGTCATCTCGAGAACATTTCGGGCAACCTCTACCTCGGTGTGGTCAACGCGTACACCGGTGAGAGCGAGCTGGCGGTAGACCCAAGCGATGGGCAGACTAAGAGCTACCCAAATATCGCCAAGAGCTTGCACGAGAAGGGCATTAACTGGGTATTCATCGGCGACGAGAACGTCGGTGAAGGGTCCAGCCGTGAACACGCGGCGATGGAGCCCCGTTTCCGGGGGTGCCACGCGGTCTTCGCAAAGTCTTTCGCTCGAATCCACGAAACAAACCTCAAGAAGCAGGGTGTGCTGGCGCTCACATTCGCCGACCCCGACTTCTGGCTCGCTATCGAAGAAAGCGACACCATTTCGATCACCGGTCTTTCCGAGCTGAGCCCGGGCAAGCCTGTTGATTGCGTACTGCACAAAGCTGATGGCGAGAGCATCGAGTTCCAAGCCAATCAGACCCTTTCGCAGGATCAGATCGAGTGGTTCCACGCCGGATCGGCTCTCAACCTGATCCGCCAGCAGACCGCCGGCTCATAGGCCCCTATGGACCTTCGCCAGCTCAATGCAATCGTCGCCGTTTCCGAGCACCGCAGTTTCTCTGCGGCGGCTCGGGCATTGCACACCGTGCAGTCGAACGTATCGACCCACGTCGCTCGCCTCGAGCGTGAGCTTGACGCGATCCTGGTCGATCGACGCACTGGTGAGCTCACGGCTGAGGGCGAGGTTGTCGTGCTTCGTGCGCTGCGAATCAAAGCGGAGTTGCAAGCGATTCCCGCCGACGTTTCGGCACTCCGGGACGATATTCGGGGCACCGTCCGGTTTGGCATTATCGGCACGACCGGCCGTTGGCTCGTTCCGGCTCTGCTGAGCGCTCTCAAGGAACAATTTCCGGGTGTGCATCTTGTCGTCGTCGACGCAACGACCACGGGCCTACTCCCTCAGCTTCAGAGCGGGCAGCTCACCATGGCGGTGCTCAACTTGCCGCTGAGTGAGCCGGAACTGGCCTCCGAGCCGCTGTTCGACGAGGAACGAATCCTCATCGTGCCAAACGACCATCCGCTCGCAAAGAAGAAGCGTGTCAACCTTGGTGATCTGGCAAAGTACGAACTCGTTCTACCACCTGAAGGCACACAGTTCCGCAATGAAGTCAACGAGGCAGCCCAAGAGCTCGGCATCGTATTGAAGCCAGCCGCCGAGCTCGACGGCATGCGGCTTCTGGCCTCTCTCGCATTCCAGGGATACGCACCGGCGCTTGTACCTGCAACCGCAGCACCGTTCGGCGAAGGCGAAAACTGGAGCATCGTAAATGTCGATGACATGTCGACGCGGAGTGTTGGGTTGGCGTACCGGCGCTGGACCACGTTGCCTGCACCCGCACGAGCCGTGCAACAGGTGATCTCCGAGGTCGTGGCTGATCGGGGCAAGCTTCAGCCAGGCCTGCACGTCACCGTGAGCGACGAGTAACCTGCCCGACGTGACAATCACCGAATCGGCCGACGCTGCAGAGCAGACCCCGCGCAGTCGACGCAATGTAGAACGTGGATCTGACGGACGCCGCCGCGTCGTGGTCCGTATCGCCGCCATCGCCGAAGCCGCACTGACCACCTCAGATGCCGAGCTGATCGCCTCAGCAGCGGCGAACGCCCTCGATCAAGGCGTGCCTCTGGTAGTTGAATTCCGAGCGAACGGACCGGCGGCCGACGAAGAACTCGCGGTGACCTTCGCTGTCGGTGCAGCAGCTCGAGCGCTCACTGCGTGCTCGGGCCGGGTTCCCACGATCGGGGTTCTGCACGGCGATGCTGTTGCTGGCCCGGCGCTTCTTCTCGGCCTGCTCGATCACGTGATCGTTGTCGAGCACAGCCATGCGTTTGTAAGCGGGCCAGCGATGGTGAGCGAGTTCACCGGCGTCGAGTTCAACCGCACCGAACTCGGGGGCACCGCCGTGCTCTCGAACCAGGCCGGGCTCGCCAGCTTGATGGCACCTGACATCGATACGGCCTACACCCTTGTCGACGAGCTGCTCGCTGTGCTTCCCGCCAACAACCAAGAACCCGCGCCGATTCTTGCTAACGGAGACCCGATCGACCGTCCCGTGCCCGATGCAGCCGATGTCATTCCCGAGTCGGCCACCGGTGCCTACGACGTTCGCGACGTAATAGGCGAGGTCGTCGATGACGGCTGGTTTCTCGAGTTGCGGTCCACATACGCCACCAATTTGGTCACCGGTGTCGCAACCATCGGCGGTCTCCCGGTTGGTATCGTCGCCAACCAACCAATGGCGATTGCGGGAACGCTCGACATTCCGTCCTCTCAGAAGGGTGGACGGTTTGTTGCATTCTGCGATGCCTTCAACCTTCCGCTGGTGACCTTCGTTGACACCTCCGGGTTCTACCCCGGCAAGGACCTCGAGTGGCGCGGCATGATTCGCTACGGGGCCCAGCTTGCCTTCGCATATGCCCGCGCCACCGTTCCCCGCATCAACGTCACACTTCGCAAGAGCTACGGCGGCGCGTACATCGTTATGGACTCGAAGAACATGGGCAACGACCTCGCCTTCGCGTGGCCAACGGCCGAGATTGCGGTTATGGGGGCCAAGGGTGCCGTCGAGATCCTTCATCGCAAGGCCAGCGCCGACGAACGGGCCGAGCTCGAAGGTGCCTACGAAGAACGGCTACTCAACCCGTACATCGCTGCTCAACGAGGCACCGTCGATGCGGTAATCACGCCCGATCAGACCCGTGCTGAGATTGCCCAGGGGCTGCAGCTGCTCGCCTCAAAGCGCGAAGTCCTTCCTCGAAGAAAGCACGACAACACACCGCTGTAGAGCGTCGGAAAATTGGCAAGTCTTGAATCGAGAACTCGATTTGGCTGGGGTGCGTCCGATGGGGCCATCAGGCATATAGTGAAGGCGGTTGCAATACCGCTCAATGGGGAGCTGGACGGGCAGCCCTTTCTTTCTCGTCCCTACACCTGGAGATTCCGTGAGCGAAAGCATCACCATTACCGACAACCGCACCGGCGAAAGCATCGAAGTGCCGATCGAGAACGGTGCGGTAGACGCCGGAGCTTGGAAGAAGTTCCTCCCGGGAACCTGGTTCCTTGACCCTGCCTTTGGAACGACTGCTAGCACCGAGTCGGCCATCACGTTTCTCGATGGTGCGAACGGCGTTCTCGAGTACCGCGGCTACCCAATCGATCAGCTCGCCGACCACTCGACACACCTCGAAGTTGCCTACCTCCTGCTCAATGGCGAGCTGCCAAACGAGACCGAGTTGTCCGAGTGGACCGAAGAGATCACCCACCACACCTACTTGCACGAGAACTTCCGCCGCCACGTCCACGACGCGTTCCACTACGACGCCCACCCCATGGGCTTGCTTACCTCTAGCGTCGCTGGTCTCTCAACCTTCTACCCCGGCTCAAAAGACATCGAAGATCCCGAGAACCGCAAAAAGCAAATCATCCGCCTCATCGCAAAGATGCCAACACTCGCCGCTGCGGCCTACCGGTTTAGCAAGGGTCTCCCCTTTGTCTTCCCCCGCAACGACCTCGACTACCCGTCGAACTTCTTGTCGATGATGTTCTCCATCGCCGAGGACGACTACATCCCAGATCCAGCGCTTCGCCGGGCAATGGAGATCCTGTTCATCTTGCATGCAGACCACGAACAGAACTGTTCGACCACCGCGGCTCGCGTCGTTGGATCGGCGCACGCCGATCCGTACGTTTCGGTAGCTGCGGCATGCGCTGCGCTCTATGGCCCACGCCACGGTGGCGCAAACGAAGCAGTATTGCGCATGCTCGCCGAGATCGGCAGCTACGAGAACGTCCCGGCGTACATGGAACGGGTCAAGGGTGGCGAAGAACGCCTCATGGGCTTTGGCCACCGGGTGTACAAGAACTACGACCCACGGGCAACGATCATCAAAGAAGCAGCCCATGACGTTTTCAAAGTCACGGGTCAGAACCCGCTGCTCGATATTGCGCTGAAGCTCGAAGAGGTGGCTCTCGCGGACCCGTACTTCATCGACCGCAAGCTGTATCCGAACGTCGACTTCTACTCGGGTTTGATCTACCAGTCGATGGGATTCCCCGTCGAGATGTTCACCGTGTTGTTTGCCATTCCCCGTACCGTTGGATGGCTGGCACACTGGCAAGAGATGCTCGAAGACGAAAGCCGAATCGCTCGCCCACGCCAGGTCTACACCGGCGTGTCGACACGGGAATACGTGCAGCTCGCAAATCGATAAATCGGTTCATGAGTGGGCCGTTCGTCCGATGACGTCGCCAGCGAACAACCGTCTACGCTTGTCGTAATGATCCGCCACCGGTCTTCACGCGCGCTCTCGGGCAAACGTCAGATGATCGCGTCGGTCTCTACAACCTTCGCAATGGCTGCGTCGGTTCTGTTCGCAGCCCCCGCCTCAGCCGCTGACACCGAGCAGCGCCTTCCCGATCGGCCCAGCGAAGCAGTCGTCGTTCCAAGCCGTCAGCAAGACGACTTTGACCCGCACGTTGGCGAGGAACAGATCGGCGACTCCGAGGTGGCAAAGCTCGCCGAGGACCCCGGCACCGCCCCGCGTGGAACAAGGCTCAACGTCGAGGTCTATGGGCCGAGCTTGCAACGGGTACGGAACGCTATCCGAGCTGTGGATGGCGAGATCTACGGAGCGGTACCTGGCTTCTTTGTAGAAGCCCGAATTCCTGTCGAACTTCTGGCGACGCTCAACGAGTCACCGAGCGTGACCCGAGTGTCCAGCGTTACAAGGGCCAGCAACATCAAGCCCAACTCCTTCATGAACCCCGCCCTTAGTGCAACTGTGGCCGACACCATGCAACTCGATGCGTGGCACGCAGTGGGGCATACGGGAGCCGGCCAAAAGATTGGCATTCTCGACATCTTTGGCACCGACGAACTCGAGTTCGCCATTGCCGAGAAGCGGGTCCCGCCACCAGCTGGCGCCTTCTGCCAAGACAGTGGCAGCTCGTGCGCGATCACCCTTCGAAGTGGCGGACCCCACGGTGTTGCCGTGGCCGAGATCATCCACCAGATCGCGCCCGACGCCGAGCTCTACTTTGCCACTGTCACGACCCTAAGCGACCTCGCTGCGGCGATCGACTGGTTCGCAGCCCAGGGCGTCACGGTCATCAACCGATCTGAGACCTCCGAATTTGATGGCCCCGGCGATGGCACTGGCCCAACTGCTTCGTTGGTCGACCGCGCCGTCGACCTCGACATGATTTGGGTTGCCGCAGGCGGCAACGCGTCAGGGAGCGAGCTGCGCCCCGGCCAGAACTGGGTGGGCGCCTTTAACGACCCCGACGGCAACGGCTTTCACAACTGGGCTGATGGCTCGGAACGTATGGGCTTCTCCTGCAGCTTTCTTTTGGGAATGCGATGGGATGATTGGGATAGCAGCACAATCGCTACCGACTACGACATTTGGATTTACGACGAAGAGAACGACCGGATTCCCGAAGCCAAGGGTGAAGATACGCAGAACGAGGTCGCTCATCGGCCGCTAGAACACGTCAAGACCAAATGCTCGGGCGTCACCGATCGTGATTACCTTGCAATCCGACGCTTCGGCGACCCTCAGCCCGACGGCGTCGACACGATCCAAATTCTCGGCAACCAAACCTTGTTCGACGAGTGGGTGAACACCAGCGCCGCAACCGGCCCAGGCGCCGACTCGCAAAGTGCGGGTTCGGTCACCGTCGGCGCCACCCAGTCGGCCAGCACCCCGCTTCTCGCAGATTATTCATCGCACGGCCCCACCACCGATGGCCGTAACGGCGTCGACATCGCCGCCCCGTCATGCCTGCCGATTCCCGTCTTCTTCAACTTCTGCTTCTCGGGCACAAGTGCGAGTGCACCGGTCATGAGCGGAACCCTCGCCATCTTGCGAGGGGCACGCGTCATCGAGACGGCCACCCAAACCCGAGAAATTCTGCCTCGGATTGCGAGCGATCAGGGAATTCCCGGCCCCGACCCGCAGTACGGGTTCGGTTCGCTCCAGCTGCCTCCACCGGGATTCTTGGGAGCTCGAACGGTGCTGCCCACATGCAACGGTATTCCGGCCACCTTGGTAGGCACCGATGGCGACGACGTGCTCAACGGAACCGATGGCCCCGACGTGATCGTCGCTGGTCTCGGCAACGACACGGTGAACGGCCTTGGTGGTAACGACCTCATCTGTGGCGGCTTTGGCGACGACCGTATCGACGGTGGTACGGGCGACGATGTTCTTCTCGGCGGACCTGGAGCCGACAGAATGCGAGGCCGTGATGGCGCTGACGCATTGTTTGGCGGTCACGGCCACGATGATCTCGAAGGAAACGCTGGAAACGACGAAGTTCGCGGCTTTACCGGACGCGACTACGTAAAGGGCGGTTTGGGCGACGACCAGGTATTCGGCGGGCCGGGCAACGATCGTCTCATTGGCGGCAAGGGTGTCGACGAACTGTTTGGCGGCGTCGGCACCGATCGGTGCCGTGCACCGGCTGAAGTCGCTGTCAGCTGCCGCCAATAGGCGTTGCCAGCCGAGTCAGTCGAGGATGATGTCGGCTGGGCCTTGGCCTGAAATCCAGTGCTTGCGGCAGCGGAGCTCGTAGGACACTTCTGGTGCTTGCTCAGGGTCATCAACTACGACGAGCTCGCCTTCGTAGACCTGTTCGCCATCGACGATACGGGCATTGTGGGTCGCCCGATCTCCACACCAACAGCGGGCCTCGCACTGGATGGCTTCGCACACGTCAGCAAGTTCAAGCAATCGGGCGGTGCCGGTGAAGAGCTTTCCTCGGAAGTCGGTGAGCAGGCCGAACGCAAAGACGTCGAGGCCGAGGTGGTCGACGACCTCGGCGAGTTGTTCGATCTGCTCGCCGGTATAGAACTGCACCTCGTCGCACACGAGGTAGTCGAGCGGCTCTCCCCCGTTTCGGGCAATATCCATCATGTTGACGGTGGGATCGATGACAACCGCATCAGCGCTGACGCCCAGCCGAGAGCTGACCTGAGCTCCCTTGCGGTCGAGCATGCTGCACAACGCCCCACGGAGCCCGCCGTGGGCGAGGTTGTGATGAATTTGGAGCGCTTGGGTTGACTTCCCTGACCCCATCGTGCCGAACGAGAACCGTAGGACTCCAATGACCGAGGTCGACGAGCGTCGGGTGCCGGGAAAGGTCTGCTGGATTGGAAGGTCGGAAGTGATATCGCTCATGAACAGCCGCTGGAGGAGCCGCAATCGCGGCAGGCGTAACAGCTTCCCGCGCGAACCATCTGTGTGCCGCACTGGCCGCAGAATGGGGCGGTGCTGACCGCTTCGGATGATGGCGGGTTCGCAGGGACATCTTGGCCCTGCACCGACGGCGTGGTGGCCTCGGCGACGCCTGGGAGCGTTGGTTGAGTGCGCTCGCCTGTGGTCAAAATGTTTCGCGAGGTGCGTTCGTCGAGCGTCATGTACTCGACCGCCAAACGACGGAACAGGTAGTCCATGAGGCTGGAGGCAAGACGCAGATCGGCATCGTCGGTCATGCCAGCAGGTTCGAACCGCATACCCACAAACGCATCGACAAATGCGCTGAGAGGTACGCCGTACTGGAGGCCATGGCTTACCGAGATGGCGAAGGCATCCATGATGCCGGCAAGGGTTGACCCCTGCTTGGACACGCGAATGAACAGTTCGCCCGGGCGGCCATCGGCATACTCGCCAACGGTGACGAAGCCCTTGCAGTCGGCGACCCGAAACTCCATGGTGCGAGATGACCGCGACCGTGGAAGCTTCTCGCGTTCAGGTACCACAGCGTCTGCTGCGGTGACAGCGTTTGCTGCGGTGACAGGTGTGTCTGACGATTCGTCATCTGCGGACTTGGCGCTAAGCGGCTGGCCGACCTTGCAGTTGTCTCGGTAAAGAGCGACCGCTTTGAGACCCGACTTCCAACCATCGATCATGATCTGTTCGAATTCATCGATCGAGGTTGACTCGGGGGTGTTGACCGTCTTGGAGATCGCTCCGGACAAGAACGGCTGCACCGCAGCCATCATCTTCACGTGCCCACTCGGAGAGATGACGTTGTCCCCCATCGAGCAGGCAAACACGGCCACGTGTTCATCAGCGAGGCCGGGAGCGCCCAGAACCGACCCGGTATCGGAGATGTGTGCCTCGATGGCGGTTACAGCGTCGTCGTCGTAGCCGAGCTGGGTGAGCGCACGCCCAACCCCCTGGTTTACGATCTGCATGCTTCCGCCACCCACGAGCTTCTTCATCTTCACCAGGCCAAGGTCGGGTTCGATGCCGGTGGTGTCGCAGTCCATCATGAAGCTGATCGTGCCCGTTGGCGCCAGCACGGTGGCCTGAGCGTTGCGTACGCCGTGCTCGGCAGCGCGGACGCAGGTGTCATCCCAAGCAGCGTTTGCGGCGTTCAGGAGCTCTTCAGGGGCCAGCTCGGGGTCGATGTGGGCCACCGCAGCACGATGCATGCCAAGTACCCGCTGAACATTCTCGGCGTCATCGGCATAGCCGTCAAAGGCGCCAACACGCTGCGCGAGCCTGGTGGACATGTTGTACGCCGACCCGCCCATAAGCGCAGTGACTGCTCCAGCTATGGCCCGACCTCGATCAGAGTCGTACGGAGCACCAACAGCCATGAGCAGGGCGCCGAGGTTGGCATAGCCAAGGCCGAGCTGGCGGAATCGGCGGGTGTTGTCGCCGATCTTCTCGGTGGGATAGTCAGCCGGGCCGACGATGATCTCTTGGGCGGCCACGATGATGTCGACCGCTGCCACAAACTCATCGATCTCGAACATCCGGCCGGTGTCTTCTGGCCGGTGAAAGGCAAGCAGGTTCAGGCTCGCGAGGTTGCACGCGCTGTTGTCGACGTGCATGTACTCACTGCAGTTCTTCACCACGAGTCCGTTGACGACGTAGGAGTTATTGCGTGGTTCGCACAGGTTGTAGGTCAGCTCAGCCGGTTCAGAAACTCGCTCAACCATACGTGTGGATGTCTTCACGGCGTACGGGCGCTTCTTACGAGACGCAAATACCTCGTCGAGGCGAGCTGCCTTCGATGGAAGCCCGAAGCCAACGTGCTGGGCAAAGCGGTCGATGCTCGCCGACGAAATTCTCAAGTCGTACATTTGCGATGAGCCGTAGCCCACCGTCGTGCCATCTTTGCGGGTGTAGTGGAACTTCGAGCCACTGTCTGCTTTACGAGTTGCGTAGATGCGGCTCGAGACACCGAACTGGGTCAGTAGGCGCTGTGCGCCCTGAAGGAGCATCTTCGACGTGGAGCCAAGCCCCACGTAGTGCCCCTTGTCTGCGTTGAGCACGACCGTTCCGTCCGCGTCGAACAAGCCCCGAAGGAACGCACCAACGATGTCGGCTGGAGCTTGATCGATCGCCCAAGGGATTTCCTTCTCAGCAGCCTTTACAGGCTTGACCCCGAGCGATTCGACGAAACGGGTAAAGGCACCTCGGCTCATTCGTAGCTGAACGGTGCCGTTCTGTTGCGGCGACGGGTTCGGGGCTACTCCGTCGTTGATGTCGGCCAGGAACCTGCTGTGCTTTGGAAGAACTTCGTCTTGTTCTTCGCTGGTGCCGTAGATCGCTGAGATGGTGTTCTTTGAGATGCACCCATCACCCACAATCCAGCCCAGGTAGTTGGCGAACTCGTCCGTCCACTTCTCAGGAAGATGAAGCGGTTGCTTGTGGTAGCCCTTCAATCGGTACGACGAAGCGTTCGTGCTCACCGGCAACGAGTAATCAGCCGATACCGGCAGGGATGCGACGTCGAGCGTCGCTACGTCGTCGGATTTGGTCAAGTCCTCGGCTGCTACCCAGCCCCTGTTCGTCGTGAAGAGGCTGTGGTTCGGGGTGCAGCGAACTTCCATACCGTTGGCGAATTCGAGCCGCATGATCGGGTTTATGCCCGTGATAATGATCGCTTCAGGCGATGAGAGTAGCGATGTCTTTACTGGCTCGTCCCGGTTCGTGATGTCGTGGGTGTACACCTGAAAGCTCTCACCGTCCTGCATCCTCCGGACGATCTCGTCGAAACGAACGAGCCCTCGGTCGGTATGCACCAACGAGTCGCCAGTAAAGCAAGGGTTACTGCCGTTGATCTTTCCGGCGTTTGGGGTGGTGTGCCAACGGTTGATCGTCGTGTCGTATTGGATACCTGGGTCGGCGCACTCCCACGCCGCGGTGGCGATCTCTCTAAGGAGTTCGCGAGCGGGCATGGTCTTTTGAATCTCACCATCGAGCACCGAGCGCAGGTGCCAGTCATCTCCGGCTTCAACGGCCTCCATGAATTCGTCGGTGACACGAATTGAGTTGTTGGCGTTCTGATACTGAATCGAGAAGGAGTCAGCGCCGTCGAGGTCCATGTCGAAGCCGGCGTCTCGCAGTGCCCGAGCCTTTTGCTCTTCTTTGGCCTTGCACCAGATGAACTCTTGAACGTCGGGATGGTCGATGTCGAGCATCACCATCTTGGCGGCGCGGCGGGTCTTGCCGCCGCTCTTGATGGTGCCTGCAGACGCATCAGCTCCGCGCATGAAGCTGACCGGCCCAGATGCGGTTCCGCCGCCCTCGAGCAGCTCCACCGACGACCGGATCTTGGACAGGTTCACACCTGCGCCAGAGCCACCCTTGAAGATCATGCCTTCTTCGGCGTACCAGTTGAGGATCGACTCCATCGTGTCGTCGACCGACAAGATGAAACACGCCGAGGCCTGCTGTGGGACACCGTCAACACCGATGTTGAACCACACCGGACTGTTGAACGCCATGCGTTGGGACACGATAAGGAACTTGAGCTCATCGGAGAACGTGCTGGCTTCTTCTTCGTTGGCGAAGTAGCCGCCGTCGCGGCCCCATTGGGTCATCGTGTCGACCACTCGGTCGGCCACCTGGCGCAACGAGGTCTCGCGCTCGGGGGTACCCATGGTTCCGCGGAAGTACTTCTGGGCAAGAATGTTCGACGCGTTGATCGACCATGCTGCCGGCACTTCGATATCGGTCTGTTCGAACGCGACCGAGCCATCTCGCCAGTCGTGCAGCCGGGCGTTGCGACGTTCCCAGTCGAACTGGTCGTAGACATCGCGTCCGGCAACGGTGTGCAATCGGCGAAGGCCAAGCGAGGAACCAACAGATGGTGAGGTGAGCGACATAAGAGGTTCCTGACCGAGGCACTTGGCCTCATGAGTTCTCTGGGGAACTACCTCCAGAGAACGACTCGTACGGGGTTTTGTCAACGCTTTTTGAGGTCCGGATGTTCCTCACAGACGCGGTTTCTCTGGAGAAGATGCACCCGTTCGCGTTGGTAGCCGGAGGAGGGTTCCCGGGGTCAGTTTCTGACTACATCCAGTGGATTCAGCCGAAACTCCAGCGTGCCTAAGTCCCCTACTCCGACTACGACGACCACGATAGGGACGCGCCCCTGTGAGCGAAAAGGGGACGACCTGTGAATATGCAGTGGATTTGTAGCGACTTTTCCACACCCGCAGTCCGTCAGCCCCTTGCTCGGCTGGAGAGATGCGTCGATATCGTTGCCATACATGGAGCAACTTTTCCCCAGTGCTGTGGAGAACGTCGACGCGGTCGCGTTGTACGCCGCCGACGACCGGACCCCTCCCCCGGACCGCCCGTGGGTGTTGGCGAACATGATTTCGAGTATCGACGGTGCCATCGAGCTCGATGGCGTGTCGGGCGGACTTGGTGGTCCTGGTGACAAGCAAGTGTTTCGAGCGTTGCGAGGCATCGCCGACATCATCATTGCTGCTTCGGGAACGGTGATTGCCGAGAACTACCGGCGAGCGCAAACCCCCGACGACATCCAACAGATGCGGCTCGATCGAGGCCAGAGCCCTCGGCCCCGAATTGCGATCGTGAGCAATTCGCTGAGCATCGAAACGAACCATCGCGTGTTCGACCCCGAGGCCCGCCCTTTGGTCATCACCTCTCATGACGCTCCCGCTGACCGCCGGGAACGACTGTCCGCAGTGGCTGACGTCATCACTGCGGGCCATGAGTCGGTCGACCTTGCAGACGCGCTCGGCCAACTGCGAAGCCTTGGGGCACAGACGGTGCTGGTCGAAGGCGGCCCCACGCTCAACGCCGCGTTCGCTGCCGCAGATCTGCTCGACGAATTCTGTCTGTCGTTTTCACCAATGGTGGCTGGGGGCAGCGGACCCCGGGCCGTGGGACCCACCGACAACGCGTTGGCCCATCAAATGGAACTTGACCGAGTCCTGCATCAGGACGGCTTTCTGTTTCATCGCTATCTGCGGAAGCGTGGCTAGCCACCACTATCCCCGGATCGTCGTGTGATCGATAACGATCCGTTGCCCGGCATCGAGTTGTGATCCGCCGGTGATGACCTTGAGTTCGTCGACGATGGGGCGGACGTCCTCACCCGGCTGAGCTATTTCGCCAGCGATGGCCCACAACGTGTCCCCGGGTTGAACGACGTACACCTCGATGGCATCGACGATCTCGGAATTGGCCGAGACCGGTTCGAGCGGACTGTTCGCTGCTGCGTCACCGCCGAACACCACCAGCGCCACGATAATGGCCACACCAAGTACAGCTGCGAACAGCAGATTGATGGACACCGGCGCTTTGGGTGCGGCGTGGGTCCGGACACGAGGGCGGATTTGGGCTGGCTGGTGCGAGGTGTCGGTGAAGGTCGAGTCGGTGAAGGTCGAGGTGGTGAAGGTCATGGTCATCAGTATTCTCCTGGGGTGTGACACTTACCGGGAAACCGTTGAAATCACAGGCCCTGCGGCTGGATTTTGCACGATCTTCCGGGTGAACTGTTGCGACGTGTGCCGCAGGGTTCGTAGGACTGGCCTCCACCCAACTTCGAGAATTCTCGAAGGTCCTTGACCGGGTACGATTGTTCGGCGAACATGTGTTTGGCGAACTTCCGTTCCCTATGTATAGTACGAACAGTTGTACGATGCAACGTGTGAATCGAAACTTTGTTCGACGAACACCCAAACACTGAAAGCGACCCAATGAGTGGCACAAATCTGACCGACCGCCAGCAGTCGATACTCGACTTCATCGACTCCCAAAACCGAGAACGCGGCTACCCGCCCTCTGTTCGCGAGATCGGTAAGGCCGTTGGCCTTACCTCTCCGTCAACGGTGCATAGCCACCTCAACACGCTCCAGAAGCTTGGCTATCTCCGGCGCGATCCGTCCAAGCCACGAGCCATCGAAGTTCGCTACGACCCCAACTCCGGAGCTGTCATCGAGCGCGCCGCGGTCACCCACGTTCCACTCGTTGGCGATGTTGCTGCCGGCACCGACGTCCTCGCACATGAGAACGTCGAAGAGCTCATGCCGCTCCCAACCGAGTTCACCGGTGAGGGCGAGCTCTACATGCTCCGCGTTCGCGGCGAGTCCATGATCAACGCCGGTATCCACGATGGTGACTTCGTGGTTGTTCGCCGCGAGAGCACCGCTCGCAACGGCGAGATCGTCATTGCGGGCATTCCCGGCGAAGAGGCAACGGTCAAGACCTACACCGCAAAGGGCAACACCGTCACGCTGCTACCGGCAAACGACAGCCTTGAGCCAATGGTCTACAAAGCTGGCGAAGTCGAAATCCGCGGCAAGGTTGTCACCGTATTGCGCCGATACTGATTCGAATTGTGGGGAGAGACGGTTAGGTCAGAGCCGTCTCTCTCACACGCCGGTAGTAAGCAAATCTTGTAAGGCCGTGTAGGCCACGATCAGGGGCACCTCATTGAGGTGCTCTTGTTGGGTGTGGGCCAACGTTGGATCGCCCGGACCAAAGTTCACCGCTGGGATTCCTTGCTCAGCGAAGAACGCCACATCAGTCCATCCGAGCTTGGCCCGCACCATCACGTTGTTGCGGCCGAGGAACGATGCCATGAGCGGGTGGCGAAGGTCGGGCTTGGCGGGCGGCGACATGTCGGTGAGTTCGAACGTGTCGCCTTCTTCCATAAACGGCGCCACGACCGAGCGGACGTACTCCTCGGCCTCGGCGGGAGTGCGATCAGGTGCGAACCGGTGGTTCACGGTGACCGTTGCTTCGTCGGGAACGACGTTGCCAGCCACTCCCCCGCCAACAAACACGGCCTGGAGCGCTTCGCGGAACGTACATCCGTCGATGACCGGCTCGCGGAACGGTAGATCGTCAAGTGTTGCGAGCAGAGCACCAAGCCGGTGGATTGCGTTTCGACCCATCCATGGCCGTGCGGTGTGTGCCCGAGCGCCCCGCAAGGTGATTTTGGCTCGCATGGTGCCCTGGCAGCCTGCCTCGACGACGGCGTCGGTTGGTTCACCCAAGATGGCAACGTCGGCCGCGAGGAGATCAGGGACCTTCGCAAAGAGCTCTCGCAGTCCATTGTGCTCGGCCGCTACTTCTTCGCGGGCATAGAACACGTACGTAACGTCGACGGCTGGCTCGGTCACCGTGCGGGCGAGCTCGAGCATGACCGCAAGGCCACCCTTCATATCCGACGCGCCGAGTCCGTGCAGCACCTGACCTTCGATGCGGGCGGTGGCGTTGTCGTTGACCGGGACCGTGTCGAGATGCCCGCCGAGTGCCAGGCGGAACTTTCGCCCAAGGTTGGTTCGGGCCACGACATTGTCACCAACACGGGTGACTTCGAGACCGGGAATCTTGCCGAGTTCGGCCTCGAACCAGTCGGCAATTGCGGCCTCTTCGAAGCTGACCGATGGCATGTCGATCAGGTCGGCGGTGAGCTGGAGCAGGGGGTGAGCCATGTTCGAAGGTTAGGCGGTGGCGGTCGCCAGACGACGATTGAGCTCGGCGATTGCCTCTTCGTCTTGGACAACCGCAACCCGTATGTAGTTGTTGCTGACCGCCCCGTAGAAGTCGCCTGGCGAAACAATGAGGCCGACCTCGCGGGCGAGCTTCTCGGCCCAATGCCAGCCATCGCCGTCGGGAGTCCGAACCCACAGGTAAAAGCTGCCTTCGGGCATGGTTGCTTCGAGACCAAGCTTGCCCAAGAACGTGATCATGGCTTCCATGCGTTGGCGATACAGCGCCTTCTGGGTGGTGACGTGTTCTTGGTCCGCCAAGGCAACAGCAGCGGCGTGCTGGGTTGGCCCCGGAACCATGGCGCCTACGTGCTTACGGATCTCACGCAGCCAGTGGACGAGCTCGGCATCACCGGCGTAATAGCCAGCGCGTACACCAGCGAGGTTTGATCGCTTCGACAGGCTGTGGACTGCCAGGACGCCGTCGGTTTCGTGTTGCAAGATGGTCTGGCCTGGGCCGTTCCACGTGAACTCGATGTAGCATTCGTCGCTAACGACTGGCACGCCGTGGGCACGCCCCCAGTTGGCAGCAGCACCCAAGTCGTCCATGCCACCGGCAGGGTTGCCTGGTGAATTGACCCACAGAAGCAACGCTCGATCGGCATCGGCGGGATCGATTGCGTCAAGGCGAATACGCCAGTGCTCGTCGACCGGGACGGGAACGGCTCGACAACCAGCCAAGTCAGCGCCCATTTCGTAGCTGGGGTACGACACTGCGGGATACAACACGGTGTCTTTTGAGGGGTCCTTGAGCTTGAGCCAATGGGGCAGGCCAGCAACAAACTCTTTCAGCCCAACCGTCGCGCCAATCTGGGAGGTCGGAATTGCGACGTCACATTGGCTTTGCAGCCAGTCTGCTGCCGCCTGCAGGAACTCGGGGCGGCCTACCGAGGGTGGATATCCCCGTTCGAGGCCCGACGTTGCCAGAGCGTCGATGACCGCCTGTGGTGGGGCGTCGTGCGGTGCACCGATCGACATGTTGATCGCCGAACCGTGAAGTTCGACGGCCAGGTCCTTGAACGTGTTCAGGCGGTCGTAGGGATATGGAGGCAGAACGTACGGCATGGCCGCACTCTATTCGTCCTCAGCCTCAACAACTGCGCTCTCGATGTGCTCAGGATTCGGGCCGTCCCAGGGCTCGTCGGGCTCGACGATGACGCTGTCACCGACAAGGAACTCACGAAGACGGCCCTTCGAGTCGGGGTCGAGGCGAGCCCGCACTGTCATGTGGTTGTCGCCAGCGAGTTCGGTGAGCACCTGGCCCTCACGATGTACCTTGGCCAGGACGTCGCCTCGGTGGTAGGGAATTGCCAGCTCGACCAGTTCGGTCAGCGAGCGGAGCCGGTCGCTAATCGTTTCGAGTAGAAGGTCGAGGCCGGTCCCATCGTGGGCCGACACACCAATCGAACCGGGATAGCGACCCTGAAGGCCGCTGATATCGGGCTGTAGGTCGAGCTTGTTGAACACCATGAGCTCGGGCACATCGGTTGCACCAATGGCGTGCAATGTGCGGCGAACGGCGTCGATGTTGCCTTGCACGTCAGGGGCTGACGCGTCGACGACGTGCAACAGCAGGTCGGCGTCGATGACAACATCGAGCGTGCTCTTGAACGCCTCGACCAACTGCGTTGGGAGTTTGCGGACAAACCCGACGGTGTCGGTGAGAAAGACCATTTCGCCGCCGCGCATTGCGAGCTTTCGGGTGGTGGCATCGAGGGTTGCGAACAAGCGATCCTCAGCGAGCACGTCGGCTTTCGTCAACCGATTCAGCACCGACGACTTGCCAGCGTTCGTGTACCCAACCAGCGCCACCCGGCGGTTCGACGTGCGCTTGCGGGCCTTGGACTGCACGGCCCGGTTCTTCTCGAGCTTGCGCAGGTCTTCTTCGAGCTTGTGCACTCGGCGAACGAGTCGTCGGCGATCGACCTCGAGTTGGGTTTCGCCCGGACCTCGGGTGCCAATGCCGCCACCTTGCTGGGAGAACGTGCGGCTGGAACTCCGTAGACGCGGCAGCCGATACTTCAGCTGAGCCAGCTCGACCTGAGCCTTACCTTCGGTGCTTGAGGCGTTCTGCGCAAAGATGTCGAGGATGACCGCGGTGCGATCGAGGGCGGACCGGCCGAGGATCTTTTCGAGGTTGCCTTGCTGAGCCGGGCTGAGCTCGTCGTCGAACACGACGGTGTCGGAGTCAACGGCGAGCGACATGTCTTTGATCTCTTGGGCTTTGCCCTTGCCCACGAAGGTGGCGGCGTCGGGCGCTTGGCGTCGTTGGTGGATGCGGCCAACTTCGTCGGCACCAGCAGTGTCGACGAGCAGGGCGAGCTCGTCGAGAGATGCGTCGGTCTCATCTGCGCTGCCATCGGGCATCGTGACCCCGACAAGGACGATGCGCTCGCGGAACGAGCGATCGATGAGGCCTAAGGATTCGCCACCGTACTCACCAAATGCTCCACGGTGATCGGACGTAAAGTCCGTCGGGTTCACTTCGCCTGAACCCTGATAATCGTCACCCACGTGGCACCTCGATGCTGCCAACAAAGGTAGCCGGACCGCTAAGCACAGCCGTGTTTCGTTCGGCGTTCGCAACGTCGACCTGAGCGCTCCCGCCGGGCATCACCACCGCGACCCGTTCGCCGACGAGCCCCCATTCGTGGGCGCGCTGGGCCGACACGGTCGCTCCGGAGCCGCATGCTTGGGTTATGCCAGCGCCACGTTCCCAGACGAAGAGGTCGATTTGGTCTTTGCCACTGGCGCGAACGAAGTGCGCGTTGACCCCATGAGGAAAGTGGGCTTCGATCTGCGGGCCGACGTGGGCGAGATCAACCGAGGACGGGTCGTCTACATCGATCACAACATGAGGGTTGCCAACCGCGCCGAGCGCCCATTGGTTCACCCCGTGCAGACCGTCGATGCTGTCGAGAAACGACGCGTCGTCGGGGTCATCACCTGCGGTGACTTCACCCATGTCGGTTGAGGCGAAGGCAATCGCTGGGTCTTCGGTTGTTTCGAGTGAGCATGCGCGAACGCCAGCGAGCGTGTCGACGTCGATTTCGAGGGACTGCACGCCACGACGCATTGCAACTGCCTGCACGAAGCAGCGCAGGCCGTTCCCGGAGATCTCGGCGGACGACCCATCAGCGTTGTAGAGCCGCATGATCGTCGATCCGTTGTCCATACCGAAGATCAGGCCGTCTGCGCCGATGCTCGTTCGACGGTTGCACAGCTCGATCGCAAGTTCGCGGGCGCGTTTGGGAACCTCGTCGACGAAGGTGACGAGAAAGTCGTTCGCGAGACCGTGGTGCTTGGTGAGATGCATCGGGTCCAGTATGGCCGGGTGAGGCCACGAGCGGGCCTCATAGACCCCGACCACTTGACCTATTGATCGGTGCAATCAGCGCTGGGACGCTGGAGTTATGTGGAATGAGGATGACCTGACACCACAGCGCAGGTACGAGCTGCCAAAGGCTGTGCGCCAAGCACATGTTGCTTCGCGCCGGCCGCGTATGGGCCACTACTTCATCGCAGCATCGGCTATCGCGGGCGGGCTCGCTGCAGGGTTCATCACCATTGCGCTGACTTCGGGCATGTGTTTTGGCGGCGTTGCGAACTGTGGCGCAATTGGTCAACCAACGGTCGTGTTCGGGCTCTTCACGGTTCCGCTGGGCATTGCGGCAGGCGCCGTATTCGGAGGCACCCAAGTTGACCGAGCGGCTACTTCCTACCGACCAAAGATGTAGCCCGCTCTATTGCTTCAACGTGGGAGACCTCGCCACCCGAGTCGAGATCGATCCACTCGATCCTTGGATCACGTTCAAACCACTTCATCTGACGACGGGCAAACCGCCGAGTTCGCACGCGGGCGGTTTCGAGCGCATCCTCGATTGGTACGCCCTCTTCGAGATGGGTCAAGAGCTCCCGGTAACCGAGGGCTTGGCGAGCCGTTCGACCAATCGGGTTTTCCCGCTCGATAAGTGATCGAACTTCGTCGAGAAACCCATCGGACATCTGCACGTCGTAGCGAGCGTTGATTCGGTTGATCATCCGTTCACGGTCGAGACGCAGGCCTAAAAGGGTGAACGGAACATCGGGATAGTCCTCCATGCCCGGCCCGAACGACGAGAAAGGACGACCCGACCCAAGTGTGACCTCCAGGGCCCGGAGCAGTCTCCTGTCGTTGTTTGCATCCATTCGGGAAGCCGCTAGCGGGTCGAGCTCGACAAGCTGGGCGTACAAGCCGGGAAGATCATCGATGCGAGCGTCGAGCTCGGCGCGCACCTCGGGGTACACCCCGGGCAGTTCGAGGGAATCGATGACCGAACGAAGGTACAGCCCAGTCCCTCCAACAAGGATCGGTGTTGCTCCCCTGCCCGCGATGTCGCCAGCAACCTCGTGCCACGCATCTTGAAACATCGAGACGGTGAAGTTGTCCGCCGGGTCAGCTAGGTCGATGAGGTGGTGGCGAACCGCAGCTTGTTCGGCCGCGTTTGGTTTCGCGGTGCCGATGTCCATGCCCCGATATACCTGCATCGAGTCGATCGATACGAGCTCGACCCCGTCAACGGCTTGGGCCACTGCCATAGCAACGCTGGACTTTCCCGATGCGGTTGGGCCAAGAATGCACAACGGTGGCTGGGCGAAGACCGTGCTCACCGAAAGGCCGCCACAACGCCATACCAGTCGAGGGTCGGGCCGTGCGGAAGCTGCCCTCCACCTTCGACATACCCTTCGAGGAACGTGGCCGCCACCTCGGACGTGAACGTCTCGGCGATCGACCTTATAACGATCGCCAGATCGCGCTCGGGCAGGTCGAGCCCCTCATCGCCACTCGATTCGAACGTCGCAATCGAGTCAGTAAGCGCCACGTTTGCCACGATCGGGGCACCGTGGGTCAGCACCACGTTCGAGCGCTCGGGCGCCTTTGCAAGGGTGGAGCGGATCGCTTCAACGCTAACTCGAGTAAACGGTGGAGGTTGGGGCGCTCCCGAGTCGAGGGCAGCCAACGCAGCCGCGACTTCGTGGTTGGTGCGGCTCGCAAGACCCTGAGGCACCGGCGACCTATGGAGCGCGGCTAATGCTCGCCCCATGGCGCGGGCGACCGGCAAGGGGTTCTGTGCGAACTGTGAGTCGGTGGCCCGACCGTTGAGCCGCAGCGCTTCGAGCTCATCCGGCAATGACAGGGATCTTTGTTCGTACTCGTGGGCCCCGAACAACCTCACGGAGTTCACCCAGCAGGTAATGCGACTTTGCATCGGTCACTTCGACCATTGCGACCGAGCCAGCCTTCAGGTCGCCATCGAAGTGCAGCAACTTGTTTTGGCGAGTTCGCCCGGTGATGACGCCTGGGTTTCGCTTCGACGGGCCCTCGATCACCACTTCTTCGATGCGGCCAACACGCGCCAAACTCTTCTTGGTAGCCGAACGGTTGATCACCTTGTGCAGTCTCTCCATCCGCTCCTTGGTGATTTCTTTGGGAACAAAGTCGTCTGCCATCTCGGCAGCCTCGGTGCCTTCGCGCGGCGAGAACACGTAGGTGTACGCCGAGTCGTACTCAGCTTCGGCTGCCACCTCGAGCGTGTTGACGAAGTCATCTTCGGTTTCGCCGGGGAATCCGATGATGATGTCGGTACTGATGGCAAGATCATCGATGCCAGCGCGTGCAGCATGAAGACGGTCAAGGTATTTCTCGGCGGTGTAGCCACGGTGCATACGCTTCAAAATCTCGTCGCTGCCAGATTGCAACGGGAAGTGCAGGTGGTTACACACGGCATCAACCTCGGCCATTGCCGCGATCGTGTCTGCTTTGAGATCCTTGGGGTGCGGGCTTGTGTAGCGCACCCGCTCGATGCCCGGCACCGCGCCAGTAGCTCGGAGCAAGTCGGAGAACAGTGGGCGGCCACGACGACGGCCTCCTTCGATCCACAATGCACCGGCTTCGTGAACGTCGAAATCCTCAGCCTGGCGGCCTCCAAGTTTCAGGGTGATGTCGCGGCCATAGCTGTTGACGTTCTGCCCAAGCAGAGTGATCTCGGCAACACCATCCTTGGCTAAGTGCTCGACCTCGCGAACGAGGTCACCGAACGGACGAGAAATCTCGGGGCCTCGAACCGATGGCACGATGCAGAACGCACAGCTGTTGTCGCATCCAATCTGAATGGTGACCCATGCGGCGTAGTCAACCTCACGCTTTTCGGGCAACGCCGACGGGAAGGCAGCGTGTTCTGCGTCGACGGCAGCTTCGAGGATCTCGACGATCTGGCCGTGCTCGCGGCTCTCGGCCAGAAGTTCGCTGGCTCGGTGCACGTTGTGCGTACCAAACACGACGTCGACGTGGCCGGCCTTGGTGGCCACAATGTCTTTATCTTTCTGCGCCAAGCATCCGCCGACCGCGATCTGCATGTCTGGGCGCTTGGATTTCTCGACTTTCAGGTCGCCGAGGGCGGCATACAGCTTGTTGTCGGCGTTCTCGCGAATGCAGCAGGTGTTGAGCATGACCACATCTGCTTCGGACACGTCGGTCGTCGCCTCATACCCATCGGCTTCGAGCAGCCCGGCGATTCGCTCGGAATCGTGTTCATTCATCTGACACCCATAGGTGCGCAGCAAGTACTTCTTCACCGTATTTACGCTACACCCCCCCCAAACGCACCAGACGCCTGTCACCGAAGTGGCAAGCGTCTGATGTCTTGGAGGGGAAATACTACTGAACTGCCAAATGCCAGCCCAGTACTATCTTCCTATCCTTCGGATAGGGCGTACGTCAATGAAGTTTTTGAGGTCGATTTCTGCAGGCTTTGTAGCAAGACGAACAGCTAGACGGTGAAAGGTCCTTGGTTCGACAAGGAACTGCACGTTTGCGAGCGACTGGTCTTGGCCGGCACTTTCGATGCGGAGGTTGCCGTAGCCAAAGGCTTCACCGAGGGTTGTTCGGTCGAGAACTAGGTCGGTAACGCGCGTTACCGGCATCGACGCAACCCGCAGGCCGAGGAAGCCCGTGGCCTCAATTATTCGCCGGTTTGTGAGATAGCGAACTTCGTATTTGTACCAACGCAGCACCAAGATGCCGAGGCGGGCGAGGAACCACACCCCAACGGCAGGAACCAACACGACAGGGTCGATTGCCGTGGTGATCATCGTGTACGCCACGAGCACACCGGTGATGAGCGCAGCCCATCCCCAGGTTTGGGCTTGAACCCATCGCCACACGACGATGGCCGAAAGCACGAGCAGCAGGAGGGCAAGGTTTGGGCCGGCGTAGGCCGGACGTGCCAGGACGGCCGTGGCCACAACTACCACTGCGATCGTCTCGATGATTGGTTCGGCCAGGCTCATCAGATGCTTGGGTGCTTTGTAGTACACCACCTCGTCGGCAATCAGAACATCTTCATCGCGCGGTGGCGCTATGAGAAGCCGGATGTGGTCATAGGCGCTGGGCCTTTGCGCGATGTATCCACCCGTTGGCCGATTCGGGACCGGGTTGGTCACAGTCCGATGACACCGAGGGCTTGGGTAACTGCGCCGTCGCCGGCGAGGCCGCGCAAGAAGTCGAGCATTGCGTTGCCGAGGCCAGCGACGATCGCGAGGAAGTCATTTCCGCGGCGCCCGGTCTCGGCTGCGTTCAGCGAGATTAGGTACAGCACGAATAGTCCGAGCAGGGGGTAACCGAATCGTCGTGTCATTTTGGGGTCCTCCAAAGGGTCGAAGGGCCCGGCCAGAATCCGTTAGGACACCTAGCCTCCACCTGCCGCAGATCACGCTAGCACCACTCATACACAGAATCGGTGCATATATTCGCGCGCTGCGTATTACATCGATGTAATTTGCCTACCAAATGTGTTAACTGGTCGAAAACGGCAGATGCCCGACCCCACGCTCGGTGGAGTCGGGCGAAGTGACCGCTACTCCGCGTCAGTCTTCGAGCAGAATTGGCTCATCATCAGCCTCGGTGAACGCCTCTTCAGAAAGATCAATAGCTTCTTCTTCCTGAGGCTCAGGCATGACCAATTTCGTCACTCGGTCGGTGATCTCGACCATGACCTCAGGGTTCTGCATCAGGAAGTCTTTTGCCTTCTCGCGACCCTGACCCAGCTGTTCGCCTTCGTAGGTGTACCAGGCACCCGACTTCTTGATGACGTCATGTTCGACGGCCAAGTCGAGAACCGATCCCTCTCGACTAATACCAACGCCGTACATGATGTCGAATTCGGCCTGACGGAATGGAGGAGCCACCTTGTTCTTGACAACCTTCACACGGGTCCGGTTGCCAACAACCTCAGCACCCTGCTTGATCGACTCGATGCGGCGAATGTCGAGACGTACCGACGAGTAGAACTTCAACGCACGGCCGCCGGGTGTGGTCTCGGGCGAACCGAACATGACTCCGATCTTCTCGCGAAGCTGGTTGATGAAGATGCAAATCGTGTCGGTCCGGTTGAGGTTGGCGGTGAGCTTGCGCAACGCCTGCGACATCAACCGAGCTTGAGCACCAACGTGGTGGTCGCCCATGTCGCCTTCGATTTCAGCCTTTGGCGTAAGCGCAGCAACCGAGTCGATAACGATGACATCGAGTGCACCGGAGCGAACGAGCATGTCGCAAATCTCGAGAGCCTGCTCGCCCGTATCAGGCTGTGAGATGAGGAGGCTGTCGATGTCGACGCCGATGGCCTTTGCATAGACCGGGTCCATTGCATGCTCGGCGTCGATGTATGCACATTGCCCACCGTTGCGCTGAGCCTCGGCCACCACATGGGTTGCCAGCGTGGACTTACCCGATGACTCTGGGCCGTAGATCTCGGTAACTCGGCCACGGGGCAAACCGCCCACACCGAGTGCAAGGTCGAGGGCAAGAGCGCCAGTAGGCACCGTCTCGATAGCCATCGACCCCTTCTCGCCCATGCGCATGACCGAACCCTTGCCAAACTGCTTCTCGATCTGGCCGAGTGCCATCTCAAGTGCCTTTTCACGCTCCACTGATTTCTCCTTCGTATCCCGCAGCTGCGGGGCTAAACATTGACTTCTTGTGTTGAGGTCTTCTTGGTTGAGTCACACAGTAGAGATGGGGTGTGACACGATCGTTTGGACTTGTGTGTTTGAACTTGCTTTTCCGAACGACACGAATGTAATTGCGAACAACTGTTCGGTGCAAGCCTTTCGCGGGATTTTCTTTCACGATCGCCAACGTGACACCCATGACGGACAACGTGATCGACTTCCGCGCTTGGGCGACTGCCCGTTCAAAGCGCCGCCACCCCTCGACCTGGACAGCCGAGGCGGCGCCCACCCAAATCGACGACCACTCCCCCGAAGCGCTGTGGCGATCGGACTTTGAGATCCATGCCGATCAGCACGCCAACGTAACGACGTCGGGCATGTGGGTGCTCGCCCCCGTCGTCGACGCTGCGCTTCGCCAGTCGCTCCCGGTTTTCCAGCTCGGCGAGATCGGCACCGGACGCCACCTGCTCGACTCGGCCTGCGGCGTGGTCGGCGAAGATCACCTTCAAGCCCTTCGCTTGTTCATCATCGAGTCCCAAGAGCACGCACGCCTCCTCGCCCTCGTGTGCTCCGCACTCGACATCGACATGATCGACGACCACTGGAGTGAACAGGCCTTCCGCGTCACCCGCCACCGACGCGGCGCCAGGTTCGAGCTGCTCGCTATCGTCATCGCCCAGCTCATCAGCGCCGAAATCTACTCCACGATCGCGCACGGAGTAGGCGACCCCACACTCTCGCGCATCTTCAACCGGCTCCACGTCGACGAACTACGCCAACTCGAGTTCCACTCAGCAACACTCCCCCAGCACCTGTCGTGGCCCGGGCCCATCAGCCAACTGGTACGACGTGGATGGGTCGTAGCAGCCACCGCCGCAACGATCGCCGTTGCCTGGGAACACCGTCGGCTGCTGTCGGCTTGCGGCCAAACCCGACGCGGTTTCATCACCGATATCGTCGCCACCACCCGCGCCCAAGGAGTTCGCCTCTTCGACGCAACCTGACAGCGATCATGGCTTGACCGTCGGCGGTCGTAGGCTGCTCCGATGCATCGCCTCGTGTACGTCACCTACTTGTTGATGGTGGCCTCGGCGGGCATCACGTTCATCTTCCTCGAAGACATCGAGACCGACTACGGAATTCCAGCCTGGGGCATCGGCCTGATTTCAGCGTTGAGCTTCGCTACTGCGGTGTTTGCATCGCTCGCAATAGCTCCGTACGGCGATCGAGGCCACCTCAGGCTCTTGGGCGTGCTGAGCTTCGTCACGGCGATTATCGGCAACGTGTGGATTGGCTATGCCACCGAGCTTTGGAGCCTGGCCGCCAGCCGAGCGCTGACCGGCGTGAGCGCTGGCCTGTTCTCGATCGTTGGACGAAAGGCGCTCATCGGCGACACGACCGATGACAGCGGCGAGAAAATCGGCGGCTTCATTTCAGCGGCGGTGGCCGGGTTCATCCTTGGGCCGGCATTGGGAGCCCAGCTCTCAGAGTGGGGCGGGATCGAAACGCCATACCTGGTGGTCGCGGCCCTGCTGGCTGTCGTCGCGATTCCCACCCTTCGATGGCTCGCCGCCACACCCATTGCGGTGTCAGATGACGCCAACCTGTTAGCCATGTTGCCGCTGCTTCGATCGCCGGGAGTTCGGGCGGCGGTACTCGCACAGATCGCAGTGTTCTTCAACATTGGCGTGTTCGACGCAACGGTTGATGAATACCTCACCGACCTCGGGGTATCAAACGCTCAACTCGGGCTCGTCCTCATCGTCGTCGCCAGCCCGCTGCTGGTAATGCCGCGCCTTACTGGTCGCTACGTCGACACCCACCCACGCCCGGCTCGAATCATGCTCGGCGCGCTCGCCGGCTTTGTGCCGATCGTGCTGCTCCTCGGCCTGTGGGAAGGCGTGGCGGTCTTCATTGCGCTCGCGTTTGTTCAGACAGCGATGGAGAGCACCATCTTTCCGTCAGCCGCCCGAGTCGTCATCAACGAAACCGGAGCCGAGAAGTCGGCGATTGGCACCGGGCTGATCGATGCCGCGGGTTCGAGCGCCGCTGCGGTGTCCGCGTTCATTGCGCCGATCGCCTACGACGCTGCTGGCGGGCCGATCGGGTCGTTTGGCGTGAGCGGTGTTGTCGCAGCGGTTCTTCTCATCCTGGCTTGGCTCAACATTGCAGACCGAGACGCGTCCCAAGCGATTCAAAAGACAACGTCCTAGGCCACCACTACTGTGCACCTATGGCAGAAAATAGCTCGGCGGCACACGCGGTAACGGCCGAACAACTCGATGCATTTATGCAGGCGTGGCTCGCGCTGCAAGACGCAGCGAACAAGGGTCGGCGCTCCGGCTCGGGTGAATTACTCGAACGGCTGACGACCCACCTCGGCACCGACCCGATGGCTCTGGAAACAGCCACCGAACAGATCCTCGTTTCCGATCGCGTCAACCAGCAGCTTGCAATCGATGCATTCGACGCCGACGCCGAGCTGCTCGGTCTCGATCCTCACGTTGGCCAGATGGGACCCTCGATGAGCCTCAAAACGCTCTTGGGCGACAACCCGTTCGGCCATGGTGACATGGGCCCGGTCAGCTGGTCCGAGCACCCCGTCGATGTCGACGAACAGCTTCGGTGCGCGTCTGCTGGGATCTGGCTAACTCGGCTCGATGGGACGCCGGTCGCCATCGCCCTTTGGGCGAGCGACGAGCATCGGCCGAACGGCGCCAACATACGAATCGAGGCCATTTCGCCCGACGTTGAGACATCGCAACGAGCACTCCAGGCTTTGGCCGAACTGCGAGCCACGCACAACGTGTACCGCGGGAAGACCCTGGGCTTCGTGTTCTCCGAATACGGCGAGTTCGGACTTCACTTCATTGCGCCGCAACCGGTTACACGCGGCCAGCTCATCTTGCCGCCTGATGACCTGTCGGCGATTGAACGTCACACGATTGGCCTATCGGAAAAGGCCGACGAGCTGCGAACGCGCGGGCGCCACCTCAAGCGCGGGCTTCTTCTGTATGGGCCACCGGGAACCGGCAAGACCCACACGGTGAGTTACTTGATCAACTCGATGCCCGGGCGCACCACGATCGTGTTGCAGGGGCCATCGGCTGGTGCCATCGGCCAGGCCGCCGCCATCGCCAGGGCGTTCCCGCCCGCCACAATAGTCATCGAAGATGTCGACCTCATTGCCTACGACCGGGGCATGGGCATGGGCGACAACCCGATGCTCTTCCAGCTTCTCAACGAGATGGACGGGTTCGCCGACGACTCAGACCTGCTGTTCGTCCTCACTACCAACCGCGCCGAAATTCTCGAACCCGCACTGGCGTCGCGCCCAGGCCGCATCGATCAAGCTGTCGAGATCTCCAAGCCCGACCCCGCTGCTCGACGACGTCTCCTCGAGCTCTACCTCCAAGATATCGATCACAAGATCACCTCGTTCGACTCGGCAATCGAGCGGCTCGACGGCGTCACGGCCTCGTTCGTTAAAGAGCTTGCTCGGCGAGCAGTGATGGCATCGATCGATGAAGATGCCGTTCTCGACGATCAGATGCTCGATGCAGCAATCACCGATCTTCTCGAGCACTCGAGTCCCATCACTCAACGCTCGCTCGGGGTCGGCAACTCACCAATGGACGACGGACACACCAGCTATTACATGGATGACGACATGGGCGAAGATGGCATGCACTTCGACTTCTGACCGAGAGTGCATCACGCCAAAACGGCCAGTGGCGCCCGGTTTCCCGGACGCCACTGACATACTTGAATTGGTTCGCTAGTCGCTAGGCAGCAAGCTCTTCGTCTTCACGACGACGAGCGGCGTACACCATCGTCGCACCAAGTACGAGGAAGGCACCGCCGATAGCTCCGGCGAGCTCGGTGGTTGTACCGGTTACTGCAAGCTGGGGGTTTGCCGGTGGAAGAAGCACACCGTTGATCACGTGAATAACGCCGTTGCTTCCCATCGAATCGGTGCTGGTAATCTCGACCCCGTTTACCGCCCCGTCAGCAATGGTGATCTCGAGACCGGTCGAGGTCACGAGTGTGGCCCCTCCGGCAAGATCTTCTGCCTTGAAGACTCCTGGAACCACGTGGTATCCGAGGATCGCCGCAGCCGCTGCAGGATCGGCCTGGAAGTCGGTGAGGAGATCCGGGTTGTCGGTGATGACCTGAGTTGCACCTGCATCGCTTGGCAAGAACACGGTGATTGGGCCTTCGCTCTCGAGCGCAGCAGCAAGGCCGAGTGGGCCCAGAATGCTGTACACGGTTGGGGACGTACCTTCGGCAACACCAGCGAGCGTTGCGATTTCCTCTTCCTCAGCAGGAGCTTCGGTCGTGGTTGTCGTTTCGGCCTCGGTGGTTGTGGTCTCCGGCTCAGCCTCAGTCGTGGTCGGAGCTTCGGTTGTCGTTGCAGCTTCGGTGGTAGTCGGCGCTTCGGTTACCGCAGCTGGAGTCGCTTCGGCATCGCCGTCGTCGCCACCGCCGCACTGGCTAAGCAGCAGGCCGAGGAGAAGTACGCCGAGCAGCAGGGCCAAGAGCCACCACCACTTTCGCAAACAACCCATAAGGCCAGCCTCGTCATCGTCACCGCCGTCATAGTCAACGTTGACGTCGCGGCGGACCGTTCCGCCAACAGCTGCGGCACCTGCGCCTGCAGCCGCTGTGGCCTTGCCACCAATGCCACCTGCAGCGCCCTTGGCGCCGCTCAGGGCACCACCAGCAGCTCCGGTGACCTTGCCGGTTGCACCGGTAACTCCGCCGGTGACCTTGCCACCAAGATCGCCAGCAGCTCCGGTGACCTTGCCACCAACGTCGCCGAGATCGCCCAGCTTGCCACCAGCAGCGGCAGCCAAACCAGCAGCGCCAGCAACGCCTGCAGCACCAGCTGCAGCGGCCTTGCCGGAAATTCCACCGCCGTCGGGCATATCGACGTCCGGTGCGCTCACGTCAGGAGTGCTGATATCGGGAGCGCTGACATCAACGTTTGGCGTGCTGATGTTCACATCGGGAGCGCTCACATCAGGAACATCCACGTCTGGCATGTTGACGTCTGGCATGTTGACGTCTGGAACGTTCACATCGGGAGCGCTGATGTCGGCAGTGAGGTCTCCAGCTCCGGGGATCTTGTCCCCCAAGTCGCCGAGCTTGCCGCCCGCAGCGGCAGCCAAACCAGCTGCACCAGCGACGCCAGCGGCTCCGGCAGCAGCGGCCTTACCCGACACGCCGCCACCATCGACATCTGGCATCTCACCAGAGATCTCGGTGGTGATTCCTGCCTGACCAGCAACGCCGTCGACAGTTGCAGAGCCTGAGGTAACCGTGGTTGCTCCACCGGCACCCGCGGCCGCGCGAGCTGCGTTCACCGCATCAACGGTGCACGGGTGACCCGAGCCGCCGGGCTCGTAATCTTCGTTGCGCCCGTCTTCGGAGTGCCCGCCAGCAAGCGAGAATCCAGCGGCCTCGGCTGCAGATGGCGAGTCAAACCAGACCTCGGCGATTGTTTGTCCGTAGCCCTGTGAATCAGGACGGTGGAACTTCTTTGAGTTTTCGTTGCCCTTGATTGGGTAACAAGCTGGCATTTCGCGCTTGTCTGCCAATGGAGCGTGCGAACCCGGCCCATACGGGTGATTTCCCATATCGATAGCCATGTTTGACTTCCCTTCGGTATCCGCCTCAGTAACCGCGACATCCTTACGGCGCCGACGGTTTTTCGCAATTTCTTACCCAACTTCTTATCAGCACCGCCAGCGCTTGCGTACTTTCGTTCTTTACACTGGCCCAAATGCAGCGCTTGGATTCCTTCCTGCTCGCCGGTGTCGGCGTTCTGATGGTGCACCAAGTCGCGTATACGGTTTCGGCACTTTTTGGTGTTGAAAGTTCAATCGCTCACGGGCACATGGCCTTTGCCTGGTTCGGCGGATCGCTTGCCCTGCTCGGCGTGCTTGCCCGATCGGTCACCCGCAGCCTGAAGCGGCGCCGCTATGACGCTGGACCGCCCGGTTCTCTCGCTCTCGCAATCTCGATGGGATATGTCGCCTTAGAGCAAATCGAGCGTTTGGCCGATGGATATGGACTGCTCCAGTTGTTCGGCGAGCCGGTGTTCTGGCTTGGCATGGCGCTCGCCCCGCTCGTTGCGCTCGCTCTGCACTGGTCGGTGCGGTCGGCCGTACAGCTCGTATCGAACTTTCTCAGCTCGTCCGCCCCGCAATGGTCGACCGCCACTCCTCAACCAGCCTTCGCCGTTGCTGCCTGCGTTGTGCCCGTGACAGCACGGCTGTCGTCGGTCATGTCACGCAGAGGTCCACCTGTTCGGTAGTTCGCCCCAACGACTACCCAACAACTAAACGAAAGTGGACTGCTATGACCATTCCCCTGCGCCTTCTGGGCGCGCTCTTCGCTGTTGCCTTGGTGGCGACAGCATGCGGTGGCAGCACCGCGACCAATACCGCTCCAACCACCACCTCGCCGGATGACACTGCTGCGCAGGATGACACTGCTGCGCCGGATGACGCTGCTGCGCAAGATGACGAACACAGCGACCATGACGACGGCGATGACAGCCACGGTGAGGAGGGCCACGGTGAGGAGGGCCACGGTGAGGAGGGCCACGGTGCCAAGACCATCGACATCACCAACGGCGCTCCGGTTCCCGAGGTAGCGATCGAGCTCACCGAAACGGCCACACCCGGCACGTTTGATCTCGTCGTCTCGTTGACCAACTTCACGATCACACCCGAGAACGTCGATGGCGACCCCATCGACAACGAAGGCCATATGCACCTGCTCATCGATGGAGAGAAGATCGAGCGCTTTACCGACCTCGAACTCGAAGTCATGGTGCCCGAGGGCGATCACCTCGTCGAGGTCGAGCTCAATGCCAACAACCACGCGGCATACGCAATCGACGGCGTAGCAATCCGTGCGGGACAGACGGTGACGGGCCACGGCGCAACGGTCCCGGACGACACCGACGGCACCGCCGAAGCAGCGGCACCTAGCGATGACTCCCACAGCCACGGTGAGGCCGGATCGGGTATCGAGGATGGTCTTGCACTGGGCGATGCCTCCGTGTCGCGGACCGCAACATACACCGCTGGTTCCGTCGAGCTCGATGGTGACGACCGCATCGAAGCCTCGGTTGGCGACATCGTCATGGTGATAGTCAACAGTGACGTCGCCGAGCAGGCTCACCTGCACGGTTATGACGTTCTGATCGACGTCGAGGCCGGCACTCCGGCCACGTTCTTGTTCACTGCGGACACGCCTGGCAAGTTCGAAATCGAGTTCGAGCAGTCCGGCACGTTTATCGCCGAACTCGTCGTCTCCTAGTCTCGCACCGTGCTTCCCCATCTTTTGGCCCACGGAGTTGGGTCTCGAGGAACCTTGCCTCTGCCGTTTTGGCAGTTCGCCTGGGCGGCGATCGCCGCGCTCGTGCTGTCGTTTGTCGGTCTCGGCGCATTGTGGAAAGAACCGAAGCTGACCACCGCAGATGCCCAGGGCCGAACGATCACCGGTGCTACTGGCCTGCTCCGAGTTGGCGAGCTGACCCTTCGGACAGTCGGGCTTGGGGTGTTCGTGCTCACGATCGGAGCTGGCTTGTTCGGCACCGACGTGGGTGGCGAGAAGATCAACCTGGCTCCGGTTTCCATCTACGTGGCGCTTTGGGTTGCTATTCCGGTTTTCTCTGCGGTGTTCGGAGATATCTGGAAAGCGCTCAACCCCTTCGAAACCATCGGGTTGTTGTTCCCCGAACAAATCGACGGGCACCCGGCGCCGGCGCATCGGTGGGTCGGCACTGCAATGCTCTTCGGTTTCTTGTTCCTCGAGCTGGCACACCCCAACGGCGACTCTCCGCGCGTCCTTGGTTACGCCATGGTCGTGTACTCGATTGTGATGATCGCAGGCATGGCGCGATTTGGCCGGGTGTGGCTCGACCGAGCTGACGGGTTTGCGATTCTGTTCACGCTGATCGCAGCAATTGCACCGTTCGCTCGTAACGATGACGGGGCGTTGCGGGTTCGGCGGCCGCTATCCGGGCTGAGCGCGGTGACCGTGTTGCCCGGAACCACGATGCTGGTACTGACCGTGCTCGGTGGAACGTCGTTCGATGGCTTCAGCGAGAGCCCGATCTACACCGACATCATTGGCCGACCCCGAGGGTGGGCTGCGGCTCTGCCAAACACCATCGGCCTGTCGATCATGATCGCCATCGCCGCGGTCCTCTATTGGATCGGGGCACGGGCAACCAGCAAGGTCACCGGACTTGACCACAACGACGCAGCCGACCTTTTCGCCCCGTCGCTCGTTCCCATCGTGTGGGCTTACACGGTGGCCCATTACGCCCAGCTCCTCGTCGATCAGATGCAGAGCTTCTGGTTCCGGCTTTCGAACCCGTTCGGCAGCTTTGACGCAGACGGCAACCCGACTACCAACTGGTTTGGCGGCGCCACCGGAGAGGTTGATCTGAACCTCATCAACCCAGACTCGGTGGCGTGGGTGCAGGCGGTCTCGATTGTGGTCGGCCACATCCTTGCAGTGCTCTATGCCCACGATCTTGCGGTCACCCGTTTCGACCATCATCACGCCGCCCGAAGCCAGCAGACGATGTTGTTCGTGATGGTCCTCTACTCGGTGGCAGGGCTCTGGCTACTGTTCGCCGGATGAGCCCTTTGGTACGCCGTTCGCTTGCGGCCGCCGCCGTCGGTGCCGTGTTTGCCATGGCACTGTCGGGCTGCGGTCTCATCGGATCATCAGCGACTGCGGTCTGTCACGAGCAGCTCGACGGGCAAAGCGTGGCTCGCCGTTGGAACGAGCAACTGCTCGATGCAATTCGACGCGACACTCCTGCCCCGACCGTGCATGCGCGCAACCTGTTCCATACCTCAGCGGCGATGTGGGATGCGTGGGCGATGTATGACGCCGATGGGAATGAGGCTGGCAGCACCCAACTCTTCGTCGACGAACGCGTGCCAGCTTCCTCTGCCCAAGTCGATGAGCAAGCGCGTGAAGTATCGATCAGCTACGCGGCATACACCCTGTTGTCGCATCGGTATCGCAACGCTGTCGGTGGTGCCGAGTCGCTCGACCAGTTCGACGCCGAACTCAGCCGGCAGTGCCTCGACGTACCCGACCCCGACTCGGACCTCGGCGAGGCAGCGCAGCGAGGGGTCGACATTGCTCAGACCCTTCTCGACGAGACGCTCGACGATGGCTCGTTCGAGCTCGATGGCTACCTCGACCTGTCGTATGTGGCCGCAAGCCCACCGCTCGTCGTTGGCGAACCGGGCGTCGGCGATGGAGCACTCCCCGATTCGTGGCAGCCATTACAGCTGGCCGAAGCCATAACGCAGAACGAACAGGTCCAGGTGCAGCCGCTGCAGTTCTTCATCGGGCCGCACTGGGGTTCGGTCACCCCGTTCGCCCTCGAGCCGAGCAACGGGTTGCCAATCGACCCGGGCACACCTCCGCTGTTCGACACCGACCCTTCCGCTTACGTTGCGGCGGCCGTCGAGGTCATCAACTATCAGCAGACCTTGGACACGAACGCCACCGACCGCGGCGACTACGGGCCAGCAGCGATCGGGAACAACTCGCTGGGCGCCTACGACGGCGAAGGCTTCGCCTCAAACCCGATAACGGGCGAACCGTACGCTCCCAACGAGCTGTACACCGCCGACTTTGGCCGCGTGGTTGCCGAGTTCTGGGCTGACGGACCGAGCTCGGAGACGCCGCCAGGGCATTGGAACACGGTGGCAAACGATGTCAGCGACCACCCCGACGTGGGCTTCCAGCTGCAGGGTGAGGGAGCCGTGCTCGAACGTCTTGAGTGGGACGTGAAGTTGTATCTCTCGCTCAACGGTGCCATGCACGACGCCGCGATCGCAGCATGGGGCGCAAAGCGCGAGTACGACTCGGCTCGCCCGATCACCGCCATCCGATACCTCGCTGGGCTTGGTCAGTCGAGCGAGCCAGAGCAGCCGAGCTACCACGCCGACGGACTTCCGCTGGTCGACGGCATGATCGAGCTCGTCACCAACGAGACCTCCACCGACCGGCACGCCGGACTTTCGCCTGGCACGATTGCGATTCGAGGTTGGGCTGGCCATAGCGAACTTCACGACAACATCGATGAAATCGCGTGGATCGACGGCGAAACGTGGGTGCCCTATCAACTCGACACGTTCGTCACGCCATCGTTCCCGGGCTACATCTCTGGCCACAGTGCGTTCAGCCGAGCGGGCGCCGAAGTGCTAACCGAGTTCACCGGGTCAGCGTTCTTTCCCGGCGGCCTTGGCGAGTGGACCGCTGAGCCCGGCTGGCTTCGATTCGACGAAGGACCGGACGTTCCGGTGACCCTGCAGTGGGCAACCTACAGCGACGCTGCTGATCAGGCAGGTGAGTCCCGCTTGTACGGCGGAATCCACATCGCCGCAGACGACCTCGATGGCCGCCGTGTCGGCGCAGCCGTTGGCCAACAGGCGTTCAGCCGGGCGCTGAGCCTCTTCTCGTAGACCAATTCACTTAGATCGGCCGCCCAGCTGTTGTCGATGCCGAGGTGCTAGCGGTTTGCGTCTTGGGCGCAACCAGCTTGCCCATGAGGTGGTTCTCGACCGTTGCCGGTTCGTAGCGGGCAACGTTGGACTCGCTGACGAACGCATCGATCGGCCCAAACTCGACGTCGAGGTTTGGGTAGTGGAAAAACGCCACCGACCGACGATGCGCCGCAGCCCCGGCCGACATCGGCACAACCCGATGCAGCGTTGACGGCCAGTGGTCGTTGGTGACCATTGCCAGCACATCGCCAACGTTCATCAACAAGCCATCGTTCGACGGCTGAATATCGATCCACTCGCCCGACGGCGCAACGATCTGCAACCCACGCACTGGGTCGGCATCGAGCAAGGTAAAGGTCGTGTAGTCCGAATGGGCTCCCATGCGTTGTTGACCTTCGAGCACGCGTTCGGTGCCGTCGGGTTCGGGGCGATAGTTGATGTTCGCCAACATGTCGGGCCCCTGCCCTGACCGGGTCGCCAACCATTCGATTCCCAAGATCGAATCGATCAGCACGTCGAGTCGGGACGAGAGCGATGCAAAGTCCTCAAACGCTGCAGTCACGACATCGCTAAAGCCGGGCACCACGTCATCTGGCCATGGGGTTTCTTGCAGCAGACGGTGGCCGCCGTTAGCCGGAGCGGGCGCCGAGTTAAAGCTCTCGAACAGGTCCGGCGGTGATTCTTGGCCCAGGCTGTAGCTGAGCGCCTCGCTACCGCGAGCCCGGTACCCCCGGTTCGCGGCCGGGTCATGGTGCACGTAGCGAGATTTGATGGTGTGCTCTAGGGCGAAGAACTCGTCGCATGCCCGGCGCAGACTCGACCTAAGCGACTCGTCGAGCTCGTGTCCGATGAGTTCGACGAAACCGGTGGTGGCGAGCGCAGCCTCCAACCTCGTGGCAGCATCTGACGCCCCAAGGTCAACGATGTCGATCATGGTGCGATGTTACCGGGGCCGCTCCCCACTGTCCCCAGCGCTCCACTTCCGTACGTTGAGACCATGATCCAGACCACCACCCCCTCTACACCGCTCGTCCTCCGGGCTCGCCAGCTTCTGCTGTCATCAACTCTTTCTGGCTTGGCGCTCCTGACCGTTGCCTGCGGGCCCTCCAACGGCGATCAATCTCAAGCGGTCGATTCGGGCGACCAATCGGTCGAACTCGACAATGCCACCGCCACTGAAGGCGAGCTCACCAGTGCGACCGACGCTGAAGCAGTGGCATTTGCAGCCGAACCAACGGAGACAACAAGCGCTCCAGCCGAACCCACCGCTACGCCCGAAGCTCCTGCGCTTACCGGCGGACAGATCGCACCTCCAGGACAAATCAGCAACTGGGAGGGCGTGATCGACAACGACATCCCTGTGAAGATCTGGCTAGCCCAGAACGACACGTTCCTACGCGGCGAGATCTCCTACGGGGCCGAGCCGATCATGTTGCTCGGGCGCCAGTACCCCAACGGCGGTTACTTCCTTCATGAATTCGGACCCGACGGCAACGTCAGCGGCACGCTCATCATGCCCACGGTCAACAATGGCAACGTCATCGATGCGACCTGGGGTGACCTTCCGCTGCGACTCGACTTCTCCAGCATTGGCGATACGCCCTTCTTCTTCGACCCGCTCGTGCGGCCGGGCAACTATGTCTATGCCTTCGGCCCATTTGGGGGCGACGAGGTGTGCTGCGGCCCAATTGGCCTCATGCAGATCTCGAACGTCACCGAGACCGAGCTCACGGTCAGCTTCAACAACACGACGAGCGGGCCCGCGTTTAACCGGGCACTCATAAGCACCACGACGATCCCGCTAGACCAGAACGTGGCCCGATTTGAGCGGACTGACAGCTTCCATCCCAACTGCAAATTCGAGATCAGCATCTTCGACGGGTATGCGTACGTTCAACATGTCGACGAGGCATTTGATTGTGGCTTCGGGAACGCGGCTGGTGTTGAAGCCATCTACGTTCTTGACGAGAACGCAGGCGCCGCCTCAACCGAACCCCTCGGCGACGAGACTCTCACCGCTTCGAGCTTCGGCGAAATCGAACTTGGCCAAAGCTGGCGTTCGCTGACCCAGAAATACGGCGTGCCCGCCTTCGACCCCACTGTCCACCAGCTCGAAGAGTGCTACTACGTCCAACTCCCCGACGTCCCCAACAGTCCATGGCTGATGCTCATAGGAGACAAAGACGATGCGATCGTCTCCCGCATCGAACCAACACACGACGACCACCGCTCCGATGCCAAGGTCGGCGTTGGCAGTACCGAAGCCGCCGTGCTGGCTGCGCATGACAACAACATCGCCGAAGCCCCCCACGTGTACCTAGGCGAGGGCGCCAAATACCTGACGGTCAACGTCGAACCCGGCATCTCCTCAACGCTCCTGTATGAAACGAACGAACAAGGCATCGTCGTATCAGTCCGCAACGGCTACCTAGGCCCAGTCGCCTGGGTCGAAGGTTGCGTCTGACCCCTACGGTGGCAGCGGCTCCGCCGCGATTTTGCCACCTCCGGCTTACAGATCCTGCTCCCTTTCAGGGGGAGCGTTCAAGCGGCACGCAGCCTGGGCGCCCGAGGCGGCGTCGGGTTGCGTGCCGCTTGTGGTGCTTCTTGGCAAGTACATCGTGGGGTCTGACCCTATCGTTGACACGACACGAGCCACCAGCTTCTCGTGTGTCTGACAAATTGTTGAGAAGTCAGGGGTTTTCTAATGCCGGTCAACAATCGGGTCTGACCCCAGCGTGTTCCGTAACTTCTCGACACCCACTCGGCATCCGCTGCAATCGACGCGGTCGCCTTAGGCGGCGTCGGGCACTGTGGTATTGCTTGAAGTGTGGGAACTGGCGTTGGAACCGGGCGGCCTTGGGCGGGAATCGTGGTCGCTATTGCGGCGATGCTCGTTATTGCGTTGGGCGTGTATTGGGTCAGTCTGCCGCCAACGCTCTCAGTAGATCCGGGCTGCCGAAACGACATCCGCCTCAAACATGTGAGCGGTACGTGGATTAACGGAGGGCCCGTTCCCGAGGAGTGGAAAGACCGCGGATCGGTCGAAGGAACATTCGACCGAACCTCAGACACCGAAGGCATCTTTCGGGCCGAAGGTTTCGAGGTGCAACTCTTCGAAGGCAACGCAACCGCTGCTGTCTGCAGTGCGTGGCCATCGGACGTGCCATCCGAGGGTTGAATGTGGTGTGACCGGTGTTAGTTCGCGCTTTGGGTGTTGGCGAACTACGATGAAGTGTTCGCCTTTTGGAAAGTCTCGCTGTGACCACTCTTGATTCCCCTCCGTCGAGCCTCGACGGATTTCGGTCCCTCGGGCTTCGCCCTGAGCTTCTCGAGTCGCTCGACGCGCTCGGATTTGAGACGCCAACACCCATCCAGCGCGAGGCAATCCCGCTGCTGATGAGCGGTGTCGACGTGCTTGGCCAAGCGGCCACCGGCACCGGCAAGACCGCCGCATTTGGCCTCCCGGTACTCAACACCATCGACCCTGGCAGCCCGGCAATTCCTAGTGTCCTCATCCTCACGCCGACGCGCGAACTTGCCGTGCAGGTGAGCGACGCCATCGTGTCGTTCGGCAAGCAGCAAAAGATCAAGGTCGCTCCTGTCTACGGGGGCCAGCCCATCGGCCGCCAGCTCGACATGTTGCGCCGCGGCGTTCATGTCGTTGTGGCCACGCCAGGTCGTGCAATCGATCACCTCAAGCGTGGCTCGCTCGACCTCGACGGCATTCAGACCGTCGTGCTCGACGAAGCCGACGAGATGCTCGACATGGGCTTCACCGAGGACATCGAACTCATCCTCTCCAACACCCCGCAGTCACGCCAGACCGTAATGTTCTCGGCCACCATGCCGCCCCGCATCAAGTCGATTGCCAACCGGCACCAGAAGGACCCGGTCATCGTCAAGATCAGCGCCGATGAGGCCAAGGCCGCGAGCAAGCTCATCGAACAGCGTGTGTATGTCGTGCAAAAGTTCCACAAGCCAGCAACGCTTGGCCGAGTGCTCGAGTTCGAACAGCCGACATCGGCCATCGTGTTTTGCAAGACCCGCACCGACGTCGACGAGCTCACCGTTGCCATGAACGGCCGAGGCGTTCGCGCCGAGGCACTGCACGGCGGTATGGACCAAGCCCAGCGCGACAGGGTGATGGCTCGCCTGCGCGACGGAACTGCCGAGTTGCTCATCGCCACCGACGTCGCGGCCCGCGGCCTCGATGTTGACACGCTCACCCACGTCATCAACTACGACATCCCAACCCAGCCCGAAAGCTACGTTCACCGCATCGGCCGTGTCGGCCGCGCTGGTCGTGCGGGTGTCGCGATCACCTTGGCCACCCCTCGCCAGAAGCGTTTGCTCGACAACATCGAGCGCCTCACGAAGTCCAAGATCGCCATACTTCCGGTTCCTACGCTCGAGGATCTCCAGGACCGACGACGCGAAGCAATGGTTGAAGCAGTGCGCGAAACGCTGAGCGCCGACGACCTCGACGATTTCCAGCATGTCCTTCACGCCCTCAAGGGCGAAGATTCCGAGCGCAACATCGCCCTCGCTGCCCTCAAGCTCGCGCAGCAGACCCAAGGTTCGGTCGCCGACAACACCGAGATTCCCGACTCATCTTCGCACTTCACAAAGTCGCACGAGAAGAAGGGCCGTGGGCGTGACCGAGATCGCAATCGTGATCGCGGCGACCGCAACGATCGCGGGGGCAAGAACGGTAGCCGCCCCCAGAAGGGCCCTCGCCCGGTCGATGCCAACACCGGTTTCGTGTACATCGGCGTCGGCGCTCGTGGCGGCGTTCGCCCCGGCGACCTCGTCGGCGCTATCGCTAACGAAACCGGAATCGCAGGCCGAGATATCGGCCCGATCCGCATCGCAGATCACTACTCAGTTGTTGGTGTGCCCGACGCTTCGGTCGAAGACGTCATCACCGCAATCAAGAAGTCAACCGTCAAAGGCAAGAAGGCCAAAGCCCGCCGCTTCGTCGAGAAGTAAAGCAAGCAGTGAACTCTGGGGTCAGACCCCGGAGGTCACTGATCCATGAGGTTCGGGCCGATTGAGCCGCGGTACTGCACGGGGGTTTCTGGCAGGGAGAAGCCGTTGGCGTTTATTGCGGCGCTGTACCAGTCTGCGCTCATCTTGGGGCGACGTTCCTGGGTTTCGTAGTCGACCTCGACAATGCCGAAGGTTGGGCCATATCCCCACGCCCATTCAAAGTTGTCGAATAACGACCACACCAAGTAGCCCTCCATCGGCACGCCGTCTTCGATTGCGGAGTGGACCTGATGGAGGTGGTCGCGGACGTAGGCGATTCGGTCGTGGTCGATGATGTGGCCGTCGTCGCCGCGCACATCGTCGGGCATCGGACAGCCGTTCTCGGTGATCATCATCGACTTCGGGTTGTACTCGCGGTGGATCCACCGGAGGAGTTTCCCAATGCTTGGCGGGTGCACTTCCCACCCCATGGTGTTCTGGATGACATCGGGCCCGTTTGGCACCGCTCCGTCAGCGCCGATGATCTGGCGGAAGTAGCAGTTGATTCCCAGTAGGTCGATCGGCTGGCTGATGAGCTCCATGTCGCCGTCTTGCACTTCGCTGTAGTCCCAGCCGTAGTGCTCGGCGGTTTCGGCCGGGTAACCCTTGCCGTGGATCGGGTCGATGTACCAGCGGTTGTCGGTGTCGTGGATGACCTCTGCCGCCTGGTGGTCCTCTGCGGAATCTGTCGCCGGTTCGGTTGGCGTGAAGTTGAGAACGATCGCCAGGCGAGAATCGGGGGCGAGCGAACGGATGCGCTCCCCCGCCAAGCCATGGGCCAACATCAAATGGTGAGATGCCGTGAGACCATCAGCCTGACTGGTGTGGCCCGGAGCCATCTCGCCGGTGACATAGCCAAGATTGGCAATGACGTACGGCTCGTTCAGCGTCGTCCATGTGCCGATGCGATCTCCCAAACGGTCGAGCACGGCCTCGGTGTAGTCGGCGAAGGCATACGGGATATCGCGAGAGAGCCAGCCGCCTTGTTCGGCTAGAACTTGAGGCAGGTCCCAGTGGTAGAGCGTGGGCATCGGGGTAATACCTGCTCCCAAGAGTTCGTCGACCAGCCGATCGTAGAAGTCCAGACCGGGTGCGTTGACGGCGCCGGTTCCGGTGGGCATAACCCGTGGCCACGAGATCGAGAATCGGTAGGCGTCGAGGCCGAGCTTCGACATCAGCGCCACGTCCTCGCGATAGAGCCGCACATGATCACACGCAATGTCGCCGTTTGAGCCGTCCTTGATCTTTCCCTCTTGCCGACAGAACACGTCCCAGATACTTGGGCCCTTCCCGTCGAGGTCAGCGGCGCCTTCGATCTGGAACGACGATGTCGCTGCGCCCCATGTGAAGTTGTCGGGGAACGAGAGGAACTGATCTGTGGAACTCATAGCGGTCAAACTCTCTCACGTACCGAGTTCGCCAGCAACGACCCGATTTAGTTGATCGGGTAGACCCGCCACGTCAGCTCGTAGGTCCCGGGGCCGACGCGGTGCTGTGGTGCAGCGTCGGGGCCACAGGCCCCGGTGCCAAGGCCCCGCACAGCGAGGTCGATGTGCACCTCAACGACGTCGGCTTCGACGAGCTCGGCCAGCGTCTTTGCGTCGGTGAGTGCCTCGTCGCTATGGCGGCGGGCGGAGAAAGAGAATGGCCGGTCAGCTTCGACCCGGATGCCTTCGCCGCTGTCATTGGTGAGGTCGAACCAGTGTGTGTCGGCGTGGGCTCCGTGTTCTTGGGGAACGACGAACGGGTGGTACTGGTCGGCAATCGTCGAGGTGTGCAGCGATAGGACAGCGGCGGACTTTCGGTCGGGGTAGGTCTCGTCGGGCCCAAGGCCGAGCCAGCGCAGCATCGACAACGACGGGTCGACGTCAAAGACGAGGCCAACCCTTGGGATGTCGTCCCATGCGTCGGGGATAACGAAGTGATCGGTCCGTTCAACGCCACCGTTGACGAGTGCCCGGATCTGGACGGAGTGCTCGAAGCCATCGTCTCCCAAGCCATTGCGTCCCGGCTCAGCAGTTCGCAGCCCCCAGGCCAGCCACTTTGGTCGGACGCCGCTGACCTCGGACATCCATCCGGTAGCCACGCCGTCGTTGTCGGTTGGAGCGCGCCAGAGCGTCGGCCTGATGGCGCTTACCAGCCCGGGCACTTCCCCGTCGTGGGAATGCTCAGCCGACTCGTAAAGAGCGGGCGATTGGGCGACCGGCAAAACTGGGCGATGAACGTACTGGTCATGGGCGACGACGTGGCCGGCACGAGCCCAAGGAGCGTCGTCCGTCGTGGCGACCGTGAAGTTGATCGTCCGCACGATGTCGCCCGTATCGCGAACCTCAGCTGGGAGCGCCACCCGAACAGTGCCGCCAGGCGCGATTGGTTCCTCAGTAATGTGTTGAAACCAGCTTGTCTCTTCACCGCCGAGTTCTTCGTGCCAGGTGATTGTTAGGTCGGACGTGTCGGTGTGTGCCCGGCGGTTCGTGACGACGATCTCGCCTTCCTCAACAGCGACGGTGACTGGCCGGGCCAGCCACTTCAACTCGGCCAGTCCCGGGTGCGGCACCAGGTCGGGGTCGACGAGCCCGTTGATGCAGAAGTTGGCGTCGTTCGGCTCGTCGCCATAGTGACCGCCATAGGCAAACCACTCGGTGCCGTCACCGGTCGTTTCCCGAAGTCCTTGGTCGCGCCAGTCCCATACGAACCCTCCGCTCAGCGCATCGTGGGTCCAGAACGCGTCCCAGTAGTCGGCGAGCCCGCCGTTCGAGTTGCCCATCGCGTGGCTGTA
Organism: uncultured Acidimicrobiales bacterium; assembly: GCA_938038785.1. Taxonomy (GTDB): domain Bacteria; phylum Actinomycetota; class Acidimicrobiia; order Acidimicrobiales; family SHLQ01; genus SHLQ01. The sequence continues at coordinate 11,105 of CALHTB010000082.1, read as the reverse complement.
TTCGCACAGGATCAGCGGCCGGTCATCGGCGTTCGTTCGGTGGGCCCACTCGGCCCACTCGGTGATTTGCTCGACCGAGGCATACATCGGACAGACCACGTCGGAGATCAGGCGTTCGGTTGGGGTGGGCGTAGTTTCCCGTTCGGCCTTGCGCCCCGCCCCGCGATCGCCGAAGTTTGGGTTGAAGCTGGCCTCGTATTGCACAAAGCGCGTCGGGTCGATCGAGCGAATCCACGCCGCCGCCGCAGCATGCACGGCGCCGACGCCTGATTCGTTGCCAAGCGACCATCCAATGACACAGGCGTGCGAACGGTCCCGAAGCACCATCCGACGAATGCGCTCCAACACTGCACTATCGAACAACCCGCTCGCCATCAACGAGTCGTGACGGGCATGGGACTCGACGTTGGCCTCGTCGACGACGTACAGCCCAAGCTCGTCGCACAGGTCGAGCAGCTCCGGGTCGTTCGGGTAGTGCGCGGTTCGCACCGCGTTGATGTTGTGCTGCTTCATAAGCACGAGCTCGGCGCGGATCTCGGCGCGGGTGAGCGTCTTGCCCGTGTCGGGGTGGTGGTCGTGTCGGTTCACTCCGCACACCATGATCGGTTGCCCGTTGACCCGCAGCTTGCGGTCGCACACGTCGATGCGCCGGAAGCCAACCCGGCGTGCGACCTGCTCGACGGCGGCCCCGTCGGGTGCGCGCAAGGTGACCGCCACGGTGTAGAGCTGCGGCGATTCTGCGCTCCATGGCCGAGCGGCGATCAACTCGGTGACCATGCGGGCGGCTGGGCCCTCGTAGGTGTAGGCCTCGATCAGTGCTTCGATGCCCTCTGGCGGCGGAGACACAGGAACCTCGGCTGACTCGATCAGCTCAAGTTCGGGAACGGCAACCTCGACCGACCAACCTCGCTCCAGGCCACGTTTGCTGCCGACATGGGCTTCGACCTCGAGCGAACCGGTTTGTGTGGCGGCGTCATAATCAGCTCGGACTACCACATCGTCGATCCAGGTTTGACCGGTGGAAACAACACGCACCGGCCGATGCAAGCCCCCGTGATACCAGTGGTCTTGGTCCTCGATCCACGTTGCGTCAGACCACCTGCTCACAAGAACGGCGAGCTCGTTGGTTCCAGGCACCAACACTTCGGTGAGATCAAACGACGAGGCGAGGCGGCTGTCCTTGGCCATTCCAATGAACTGGCCGTTGCACCACAGGGTCATCATAGACTCGAAGCCTTCGAACTCGATGATGACCCGTTCGCCCGCCGGGCGTTCGAGTTGCTGTCGATAGAGCCCGGTCGGGTTCGTGGCTGGCACCGACGGCGGCTCCCCTCCGAACGGCATGACGATGTTGGTGTAGTGCGGCAAATCGCCGGTGTCTTGTCGCGTCCACACCCCTGGCACGTCAATGTCTCGCCAGCCATCGCCACTCGTGTCGCTGGTTTGCCAGCCGTCTGGAGCCGCCGTTGGCGACGAGACGAGCTGGAATCGCCAGCCGCTGTCGAGCGTGTCGATAGTCGACGAGATGCGCTCGACCGAACCGGTCATCGCCAACCGGCCAATAGACGACAGCTCTGGGGAGAAGAACGACTCGATCATGACCTGTAGTCAACCATCAGCGGCGCCGTCTAGCTGGGAAGGACCGAGGCTCCAGCGGACGGAGCGACCGTCCAAATGTCGGGGGTTACGCCATGGAGCTCTTCCCACTGGCTGGCAACCGACGCAGCGATAGCGTCAGCTCGATCTGCATCGACGAGCGCGACCGCGCTACCGGCAAAGCCACCTCCGGTCATCCGAGCGCCAAAGCAACCCTCAGCGGCCCGGGCCATTCCAGACATTTCGTCGAGGGCCGGAGATGAAACTTCGTAGTCGACCGACAAGCTCTCGTGGCTCTCGTTCATGCGTTGCCCGACGAGCTCGAGGTTGCCGGCTTTGATCGCGGCCACGGTGTCATGGACTCGGGCATTCTCGGTCACCACGTGGTGTGCCCGGCATTTGTCAACCTTGTCAAGGTCGGTTGTTTCGGGCAACGCCGCCACATCGTCGAGCGTCGCGTCACGCAACTTCGCCACACCGATTGCCGCAGCAGCTCGCTCGCATGCCTGACGACGAAGGTCGTATTCGCTGTCGGCAAGTTCTCGGCGCGTCATCGTGTCGAGGATCAGCACTCGAGCCGATGACGGTAGCTGCACCGGCGATGTGTCGAGTGAACGGCAATCGATCTGCACGACCGAACCGTCGACGCCAGTGGCTGAAATGAGCTGATCCATAATGCCGCTCTGGATGCCGATGATCTCGTTTTCTACACGCTGGCCGATTTTTGCGATGTAGACCGGGTCGGGTTCGACACCGGCGAGAGCGCAGAGCCCAAACCCGGTGGCCACCTCGAGCGCTGCTGACGACGACAAGCTGGCACCAACCGGAATGTCGGTTTGAATTTGCGCCGAGAAACCTGCGACTGGCAGCCCATCGACGGCCAGAAAGCGGGCGACACCAGCGATATAGCGAGCCCAAGACTTCACGGTCGTTGGGTCGTCGGCAAGGTGAAACGCTGTCGAGTCAAACCCGATCGAGTCGAGTTCGACGCGGTCGTCGTTACGGCGTTCGAAGGAAATCGTGGTTGCGAACGGCAGCGCCATTGGAAGCACAAAGCCATCGTTGTAGTCGGTGTGCTCGCCAATGAGGTTGACCCGACCGGGCGCCCGAGCAACTACCTTTGTACGACCGCTCGCCGCGTCATTTTCCATTCCTGCAGTATGACCCAAAACCTCGTAACCTTTCATCACGAGCGGTCAACTTTGACCAAAATCGAACAAATCAAAACGAAAGCATGAGGGATCATGGCCACTATTTCGTTCATTGGGGCGGGCAGCACCGTCTTCGCAAAGAACCTTATGGGCGACATTTTGTCGCACCCAGAACTTGCAGATTCGACGCTCAAACTTCACGACATCGACGAGGAACGTCTGCGCACGAGCGAGATCGTGGCGCACAAGGTTGCCGAAGCGCTCGGCGTCTCCCCCACGATCGAAACCAGCCTCAGTCAAGACGAGTCGATTGACGATGCCGACCACGTCATCACCATGTTCCAGGTTGGTGGCTACGAACCAGCAACGGTCATCGACTTCGACGTCCCCAAGCAATACGGCCTCGACCAGACCATTGCCGACACGCTCGGGATTGGCGGCATCATGCGCGCTCTTCGAACTATCCCGGTGCTGCAAGGTCTCGCCGCCAACATGGAGCAGCGATGCCCCGACGCCACGCTCCTGCAATACGTGAACCCGATGGCGATGAACATGATGGCCATTCAGCGCACCTCGTCGATTCAGTCGGTTGGCCTCTGCCATAGCGTGCAGGGCACCGCCGAACAGCTCGCTGGCGACATTGGCGTTCCTGTGGACGAGCTGGCATATCGGTCAGCGGGCATCAAACACATGGCGTTCTTCCTCGAGTTCGGGCAACGCACGCCCGACGGAATTGTCGACCTGTACCCCCGGCTGCGCGAGTTCGCCGCCAAAGGTGACATTCCCGACCGGGGCCACGCCGAGCGTAGCGACGGCGGAACGCTAGGCCTCAGCGACGCCGTGCGTTACGAGATGATGGACCGATTGGGGTACTTCGTAACCGAATCGAGCGAGCACTTCGCAGAGTACGTGCCGTGGTTCATCAAGGAGGGCCGCGAAGACCTCCTCGTCGACTTCGGCATCCCGATCGATGAGTATCCACGACGCTGCGAAGTGCAGATCGGCGCGTGGGAACACATGCGGGCCAAGCTCATCGACCCCAACGCCACCATCGATGTGGTCCCAAGCGTCGAATACGGAGCCAGCATCATTCACAGCATCGAAACCGGAACGCCGCGGGTCATCTACGGCAACGTGGCCAACGACGCACTCATCGACAACCTGCCTGAATCGGCCTGCGTTGAAGTGCCGTGCCTCGTCGATGAGAACGGTATTCAGCCGACCAAGATCGGCAAGCTCCCGCCACAACTGGCAGCGCTGATGCAAACCAATATCAACGTCCAAGAGCTGACTGTCGAAGCATCACTTACTGGCAACAAGGAGCACGTGTACCACGCCGCGATGCTCGACCCGCATACAAGCGCCGAGCTCGACCTCGCACAAATCTGGCAGATGGTCGACGACCTATTCGCCGCCCACGGCGACATGATTCCTTCGTTCAACGGCTAACGATCGAACATGTCAATTTTTGTTGGTGTCGACGAGAGCGTCGAGAATTTGACGCCGCGGTTCGACATGGGCGTTTCTGATCTGGAAGAGTCAGTGTTCGGGTTTGCGTGATGATTCGCACAGGATCGACCACGCTGACACATGGGGAGGGACATACGTGGCAGCACCAACTGTCGATGCACCTAAGGGTGCGAAGTTAAATTTGTACGGAGGGTGGAAGGCGGCGTGGCCGTTCTTGCTACCGAGCTTTATTGGCTTCCTCATCTTCTTCTTCATCCCGACCATGCGCGGTATCTACCTCAGCTTCACCGACTGGAATCTGCTCGCAAACCGGGGTGAATGGGTTGGTGGCGCCAACTACGAACGCCTCGTTGACGATCCGCTCTTCTGGAATGCGGTGCGGGTGACGGCGTGGTACGTCTTCCTTAACATCTTGTCTCAGACCGCCTTTGCCATTCTGATCGCCGTGGCGATGGATCGACTCACGAAGTCGTCGGTCATTCGTTCGATCATCATGTTGCCCTACTTGATCCCCAATGTTGTGGTGGCGCTGATCTTCGTCTGGCTGCTCAACTCAAACTTGGGCATCATTGCTGACCTCTTCTCGGTCTTTGGCATTGACTCCAACTATTTCGCTGGTCCCCGAGCGGTGATTCCAACCATTGCGGGCATCAACACGTGGCGGCATATGGGTTACACCGCGCTGCTGATCTTCGCTGGCCTGCAAACAATTCCGAAGAGCCTCTACGAGGCCGGTGCTCTCGATGGCGCTAGCGAATGGCAAATGATGAAGCGCATTACCATCCCGCTTCTACGCCCCGTTCTGGCACTGGTGTTGGTCATCACGATGATCGGCTCGTTCCAGGTGTTCGATACCGTGCAGGTTGCGACCGGCGGCTTCGGCGGCCGACCGGGCGGCCCGGGCGATGCCAGCCGTGTTATCTACGTCTACATCTACGAGCTTGCGTTTGTGCGTAACGAGGCTGGCCGTTCATCGGCAATAGCGGTGGTGCTTCTGCTTACGTTGATGGTCATCACCTTCTTCCAACTCAAACTCCTTCGGGCGAACGAAAGTGATCTGGCATGAGCAGCGCACTTGAAGGTATGGCTGGCGGCGCAACGACCAGCATCAAGGCTCGTATGGGCCGTGGAACCGCGTGGCTGTTCCTTGCGTTACTCATCGTCGTGACGATCTTCCCGTTCTATTGGACGCTTCGCACCGGTCTCGTCTCGAACGCGTCGTTGTTCGAGGGCAACCAGGGCAAGGGCGTCGTCGAGCGAATTCTTCCCGACGAACCGTCGACGGTGAACTTTCGTCGAGTCCTCAATCGGGCCACTGAGGCAGAGATCCTTGAAGCAACCGGTCGGGCAAACTCCGCCTCGTTCGATTACCTCACTGCGTTGAAGAACAGCGTCATTATTGCCTCGGTGATCGCCGTTGGTCAGACGACCTTCAGCGCACTTGCCGCCTATGCGTTCTCTCGCCTGCGTTTCGCCGGCCGCGACAAGATCTTCTTCCTGTATCTCACCGGAATGATGATCCCTCCGATCTTCGTGCTCATACCGAACCTGCTGCTGATCCTCGGCGACTTCTGGTTCTTCGATATCAACGGGCATACCTGGCTCGACTGGATACCTGGGTATGACTCCGACAGCAGAACGTTCCTTCTCGGAACACTGGCGGGCGTCATTGCGCCGTTCTTGCTGATGACTCCGTTCTCGGTGTTCTTCTTGCGCCAGTTCTTCCTCGGCATCAACCGATCACTCGAAGAAGCCGCCCTGATCGACGGCGCCAGTCACTTCCGCATCTTCCGGTCGGTGATTCTCCCAATCGCTCGCCCGCAGATGATCACGCTCGGCATCCTCACCTACATCACGGCCTGGAACGAGTTCTTGTGGCCCCTTGTCGTTACCCAGCAGGACAAAGCCAAGCAGCCGCTTACCGTTGCTCTCGGTGTGTTCACCACGCAGCAGCCGGGCACCCAGCCCGACTGGTCTGGTCTGATGTCGGGCACGCTGCTCGCCGCACTCCCGGTGATCATCATCTTTATGATCTTCGGCAAGCGTCTCGTCGACAGTATTCAGTTCAGCGGCATCAAGTAACAGCTACGAAGCCTCGGCCGGCTGACCCGCCACAACGACATCGCGAACTTCTGCCTGGAGCACAGCCAGACCATCGCTTGGGATCCCCGCGTCGGTAATCACCACGTCGGCAGTTGAGATCGGGGCGATTGTCGAGAGTCCTACCGTGCCCCACTTAGTGTGGTCCGCCAGGACCACGACCGACTCGCTTGCCGACACGAAGCTGCGCAGTGTCTGGGCTTCAAGCAGGTTCGGCGACGTGAAACCGGTGGATTCGGTCATTCCGTGCACCCCCATGAACAGCTGGTCGAGGTGAAGCGACGAGAGCGTCTCTTCGGCCATGGGCCCAACGAGGGCCCTCGAAGGTGTCGGTGTGCCTCCGGTGACCAAGATGGTGAGGTCGCTGCGGCGAGATTGGTGGAGCACCTCGGCGACCGCCATCGAGTTGGTGACGACGAGGAGGTCTTCGACATTGAGTTCGCTCGCTAGCAGGGCGGTCGTTGTTCCGGCGGTGATGCCAATCGCGGACCCAGGCTTAATCGAGCGCGAAGCCACTTCGGCAATGGCGGTCTTCTCGCCGTACTGTCGGCGCGCTTTCGCGGCAAAGCCTGGTTCGTCGGCGCTTGCGGTATCGCGTGCGTCGGGAGCTGCTGCTGCGCCGCCGTGTACTCGTACCAATTGGCCTGCTTCGGCCAGGGTGTCGATGTCTCGACGGATGGTCATGGGCGACACGCTGAGTACTTCCACAAGCTCGCGGACTCGCACTCCGCCGTGGCGTTCAACTTCTCGAAGAATTAGTTCATGTCGTCGCGCAGCTAGCAATCGAACGCCGGAACCACTATTTGGGCGTTTATCAACCATTAAGTATCGAGTTCTACCCTGTTTTGTTCGAATAGGCAATTTCTACGGCCAAATCGTTGCGAATCGCACACGAAAAACACCTGTGCCCGACCACTTTTGCTCAGCGATGTTGCCTACTATGGCTAGATCTGTACAGCCGCGAAATCCCTCGCGGGCAGACAATCTCCTCGGAGGGGAACATGATGAAGAATTGGCGCAGTTTGCTTGCGTTACTCCTGGCGTTCGGTCTTGTGGCCGCAGCGTGCGGTAGTGACGCTCCTGCAGAGACCAGCTCCGACGCCAGCAGTGATGCCGCTGCTGACGACGAAGCCATGGAAGACGACGAGGCTATGGAAGACGATAGCTCCGACGAAGCCATGGAAGACGACGAGGCCATGGAAGACGACGAAGCCATGGAAGACGATGAGCCTGCAGGAGACGCTGTGCTTATCGACTACTGGCTTTGGGACGGAAACCAGCAGCCCTTCTACGAGCAGTGTGCAGCTGACTTCACCCAGGCAAACCCTGGCATCGAAGTTGCTGTAAGCCAGTTCGGTTGGGGTGACTACTGGGACGGCCTTACCGCTGCGTTCGCTACCCGTACCGCACCTGACGTGTTCACCGATCACCTCGCCCGTTACCCAGAGTTCGTCGAGTCCGGCGTGCTCATCCCGCTCAACAGCTTTGTTGAGGCAGACGGCGTTGACACCGGTCAGTACTTCCCCGGTCTCGCAGAGCTCTGGACCTCTCCAGACGGCGAGCGCTTCGGCCTTCCAAAGGATTGGGACACCATCGCAGTTGTCATCAACGATGACATGAAGGCTGCAGCAGGCGATCCAGACGTCTCCGCACTTACCTGGAACCCACAAGACGGCGGCACCTTCGGTGAAGTTGTTCAGGCAATGACCGTTGACGCAAACGGCGTTCGTGGAAACGAAGAGGGATTCGACGCTTCGACCATGGGCGACGAGGGCGCTGTCTACGGATTCGGCCTCGAAGGTAACTTCGGCGCATTCGGTCAGACCACCTTCTCGGCATTCGCTGCTTCGAACGGTTGGACCGCTGTTGACGGTGTATGGGCTGACGAGGCGAACTACGACGATCCTGCACTTGCAGAGACCATCCAGTGGTTCGCTGACTGGATCGAAGCTGGCTTCATCACTCCTCTTGCAGACGTGCAGGAGCTTGGTGGAACCACGATGTTCCAGACCGGCCGTGCAGCAATGCAGACCAACGGTTCGTGGATGATCTCGACCCTCTCCGGTGACGGCACCGAGGTTCCTGTCAGCTACGCCCCAACCCCAATCGGCCCATCGGGCAACCGTGCGTCGATGTTCAACGGCCTCGCCGACTCGATCACCGCTTCGGCTGAAGATCCAGAGGCAGCATGGGAGTGGGTCAAGTACATGGCTTCGCCTGAGTGCCAAGAGGTTGTTGGTGGAGGCGCAGTTGTCTTCCCAGCTATCCCAAGCGCAACCGCGATTGCGCAGGAAGCACACGCAGCGAACGGTGTTGACGTTTCGGCGTTCACCACCCACGTTGATGACGGAACCACGTTCCTCTTCCCAATCACCGACTCGGCTTCGGCAATTGAAGCACTCGTTGGCCCAGCTATGGAGTCAATCCTCCGTGGCGACGCCAAGGCTGCTGATGTCCTTCCAGGCATCGCCGAGCAGGTCAACGCAGAACTCGCTAACTAGTACGGTTCGCCGTACGTAGCGTTTCTCAACGTTATGACAACGGGGCTCGCATCAGTGTTTTCACTGATGCGAGCCCCGTTTCGCGTTTTCGTGCTTGTCATCGTTGGCGCGCTTGTCGCCACCGCATGCTCGAGCACGGTCGAGACCTCACCTCAAGCCGCGGCCACGGTGACGTCGACACCACATTCCTCGGCTGACAACTGCGGCTCGGGGTTTATTGCTCACGAACTCGAGCACATCACCTCGGGACCGGGCAACACCGCCTCGACATTCGACGGCACCGGTGCGGGCGTTGGAGTTGCCGACCTCGACGGCGACGGCGACCTCGACATCGTTCTCGCCAACCTGTCGGACACGTCTTCGGTGCTCGAGAACACCGGCGACCTCAACTTCACCCGCCACGAACTCGAGCGGGGCCGCTTCCGTGGCGTGTCGCTCGTCGATGTCACCAACGATGGCGCAACCGACATCGTCCTCACCACGGGCATTGGGCCACCGGTGCTCTTTGAGAACCCGGCTACGGGCGACCTCGGCGCCTTTGCCCGTACCCGCCTCGACGGTGTTCGCGCTGCGACGTACTCGATGGCGTGGACCGACATCGGCGGTGACGGCGACCTCGACCTCATCACCGGTTCATACAACGCCGAGCTCACGTTGCTCCGCAACTCCCCGATCCTCGGAGAAGACACCGGCGTCGTCTTCCACGAACGAAGTGCCGATGGCTTTACCATCAACCGGCTGAGCGAAACCGCCCAGGCGCTCGCACTGATCACCACCGACATCGACGGCGATGGCCAGTTCGATGTTCTCGTTGGCAACGACCTCGCCACCCCTGACATGATCTGGCAACAAGATGACGATGAAGGCCTCATGGCCGTCGACCTGCTCTCGACGAGTTCGTATTCGACGATGTCGCTCGACGCGGCCGACCTCGACAACGACGGCCGAAACGAGCTCTTCTCGACCGACATGAAACCCGCGCAAACCGACGACCGATATCGCGAGGTCGACGAAGACATGGCGGCCGCACCCGTGGTCGACGACATCCAAACCCCTGAGAATGTCCTCAACGACTTCGGCGACGACGGCTTCACCAACATGGCATCGGGCCAGGCAATCTCCACGACGGGGTGGAGCTGGTCGGGGCTCTTTGGCGACCTCGACAACGACGGTCTGCAAGACCTCTACGTCGCCAACGGAATGCGCAGCGACCAGCTCTTCGACTTCCTGCCTGACGCGCGGCTCGTCGAAGAGAACCAGGCATTCCGCAACACCGGCGAAGCGTTCGAACCAGCTTCGGACTGGGGACTGGCGTCGCCTGTTGGAGGTCGTGGCATGGCCCAAGCCGACCTCGATGGCGACGGCGACCTCGACATTGTGATCAACAACCTCGATGCTCCCGCGAGCCTGTTCGAGAACACGTTGTGCGGCACGGCCATTACGGTTTCGCTCGAGTGGCTTGGAACCAACAATCCTGATGGGCTTGGCGCACAGGTTGCGGCAACCGCAGGAGGGACCACATGGACCAGAGAGATCACCTCGTCTCGCGGGTATCTTTCTTCAGGGCCACCAATAGCCCACATCGGCGTCGACAACGAAGAACTGGTCGATGTCTTCATTACCTGGCCAGATGGGCACGTATCGACGCTCAACGACCAGCCGACGAACACTCACCTCACCATCTCCCGCACTCCCGAATAGTCCCAACAAGCCTCTCCTGGAATTCTGATGACTTTGAAAGCGATCACAACCGCTCACCGACAGCTGGTTGTCGACACCAAAACCGGCGTGCCCGAACTCGTGTGGTTCGGGCGCCCGCTTAGCGGCGATCTCGATGCGCTGCACGTATTGGGTGAACGCTCGATTGCGAACGCATCGCTCGACGCCGAAGGGCCAGCGACGTTGCTGCCTGTCGAGAGCGACGGATGGCTCGGTCAACCGGGAATCGAAGGGCGACGTGCCGATGGCTCGGCGTGGTCGCCACGTTGGGCGCTCACCGACTGCGATACCACCGACTCCACCATCATCACGACCGGGCACGACAGCATCGCTGGCCTCACGGTCATCACCTCGATCACGCTCGAACCCGAAGGTGTGGGCACCATTCAGGTCGAACTTCGCAACGACGGAGGAAACGACTACGTGTTGAACCGCATGGCCGTCACCATTCCGGTTGCGCCCGAGGTCACCGAGCTGCAGGTTCCCGAGGGTCGTTGGGTTCACGAATACCACGAGGTCCGGCTGCCGTGGCGCGTGGGTGCAATCGAGATCGCGAACCGACGAGGCC
>CALHTB010000081.1 GCA_938038785.1 uncultured Acidimicrobiales bacterium | reverse complement strand
AACTCACGAAACAACAGGAGCAGCATGACTCTTTTGCTTGCAGCCGAAGCAGAGGGTGGCGGTCTCGCCTTCCCATCGCTTGACCAACTGATCAACTGGGAACCGATTCTCGACTTCGGCGGTGAACTGTTCGACCTCGACAAGATCGGTCTTACCCACCTTCTGTCCGTGCTCATCCCAGCGATCCTGTTCTTCATTGCGGGCCAGCAAAAGGGCCTCGTGCCATCGGGCGTGCGCTCGGTCGTCGAGTCGGTTGTCGAATTCGTCGAGAAGCAGATCATCCTGCCAGCAATGGGCCCCGACGGCCTTGCGTTCTTGCCGTTATTGTTGTCGTTCTTCCTCTTCGTGTTCTTCGGAAACATCACCGAGGTCATCCCGTTCTTCCAGATGCCAGCGAACGCGCGCATGGGCGGCCCGGTCGTCATTGCCCTCATCGCATGGGCGACATTCATTGCAGTGGGCCTCAAGCACAACGGCTTCAAGTACGTGAAGGACATCGCGTGGCCACCAGGCGTGCCAGCGGCGCTCAAGCCGCTCGTTGGCTTCATCGAGCTGCTGTCGACCTTCGTGTTGCGTCCGTTCAGCCACTCGGTTCGACTCTTCGCAAACATGCTCGCAGGCCACATTCTCCTCGTGACCTTCGCTGTTCTGAGCATCACCGTCGCCAGCGGCATTATGTTCCTCGTGTTGCCGTTTACCTTCGGCGGACTCGTTGCCTTTACCGCATTCGAGATCTTCGTATCGCTCATCCAGGCATTTGTATTCACCATTCTCGCCGCCGTGTTCATCGGTGGAGCCATGCATCCGGCTCACTAAGCCGGGCGCAATCACCATTCTTTCACTAACCAACAACAAGATCGACGGGGCTGAGAGCCCCACCGAAACAGAAAACAAGGAGCAATCCAATGAGCATCGCAGCACAGGTTCTTGCACAGGCAGACCTCACCGGTGACGAAGTAAAGGCAGCGGCAGCAGCGGAAGGCGCAGGCTTTGCCTACGGTCTTGCCGCAATCGGTCCTGGCATCGGCATTGGCTACTTGGTCGGCCAAGCTGTCCAAGCCATGGCCCGCCAGCCCGAAGCAGCCAGCGACGTCCAGACCACGATGTTCCTCGGTGTGGCTTTCACCGAGGCACTCGCACTCATCGGCTTCGTTGTCTTCATTCTCCTGAAGTTCGCCTGATCCTTCCCGGTAGGGAAATCAGACGATCGAAGAAGGAGGAGGAGAGACGTGAACATTGCCAATCAAGTAGTAGTACTCGCTGCTGAAGCAACCGAGGCACCGAATCCAGTCATCCCCGAGCCAAATCACATGCTCTGGGCCCTGGTTTCGTTTCTCGCGCTTTGGGCACTGATGAAGTTTGTGCTGCTCCCGCCGATCTTGGCGGCTCGCGAAGCACGCGAACAAAAGGTGCTCGACGACCGTGAGGCGGCCGATCGCGCTCGCAGCGCGGCTGGTCAAGCACAAGCGGACTACGACGCATCACTGGCAACAGCTAAGGCCGAAGCCGACGGCATCATCGAAGCCGCTCGCGCCGAAGCCGCTGCGCACCGGGCAAACGTCATGGGCGAGGCCAACACCGAGCTTGCCGATGCCCGCGCAACCGCAGCTGGCAGCCTCGATTCAAGCCGCAACGAGACCATTGCTGCAATGAAGGGTGATGTCGGAGACATCGCCGTCGCCGCAGCATCGGCCGTGCTCGGCAAGGACCTCGATCGAAGTGCCCAGCAAGGTGCCATCGACGCAGTACTGAACGGAGGCGACGCCTAATGTTGTCATCACTTCTACTCGCCGCAGAGGGCGTGCCAAACGGCCGCTTTATACCCGCCGACCCGAAGGAGTTCTTCTGGTCTGCAGGTGCATTCCTCATCGTCGTTGCTCTTATGGCTTGGAAGGTTCTTCCACTTGTCAAGAAAGGCTTGGCCGACCGGTCAGATCGCATTCGTGCAGAGATCGTCGAAGCCGAACGGGCCAAGGTCGAAGCTGAATCCGAGTTGAGCTCGCTCCGCTCAAAGCTCGGAGATGCCGACGCTGAAGCCGCTCGCATCAGGGACGAAGCCTCCAAGACCGCAGCCACTCTGAAGGCCGACCTGATTGCTCGCGCTGACGCGGATGCTGCTGAGGCAAAGGGCAAAGCATCGGTTGAGGCTTCGGCGTCAACGGGCGCCGCAGCCGCCGACATCCAAGCTGCAGTCGCTTCTCAAGCAGCAGCCGCCGCCGAGTCGGTCGTTTCGGCCAACCTCGATGAGGCTGCTCACACCGATCTCATCGATCGCTACATCGAACAGGTGGCCCAATCATGAGTCGAGCCGAGAATTACGCAGAAGCACTCATTGCCATCGGTAACGCCGAGGGTGACATGGGCGCAATCGAATCCGACCTGCACGCGTTCACCAACGCTGTTGCCGGTTCGTCGGAACTGCAGAACACGCTGTCGGACTCATCGATTCCTGCAGCGAACCGCCAGCAGGTCGTCGAAGACGTGCTCGCCGGTAAGGCTGGCAAGGCATCGACAGCGGCGATTTCGATGATCGTTGGTGCAGGGCGCGCTGGCGACCTTCCCGAGATCGCACGGGCATTCTCCAGCCGTATAGCTGGCAACCGAGGTTCGGCATACGCCGAAGTTCGCTCCGCTGTAGCACTCTCCGACGACCAGGTATCACGCCTTGAGTCGGCACTGTCGGCAAAGGCCGGCCGCCCAGTCAGCGTCCGAGTCACCATCGACCCAACAGTCGTCGGTGGGCTCGTAACCCAAATCGACGACACCGTTATTGATGGCAGCGTCCGCCGCCGTCTTACCCAGATGCGCGAGACCCTCGCTTAGCGGCGGGCCACGAACGAACAAGAAGAGAAGAAACTATGTCTGATCTCACCATCAACACCGAAGACATCGCAGCAGCCCTTAAAAAGAACATTGCGGGCCTCGACACCAAGCTTGAAGCCACCCAGGTTGGCCGAGTGCTTGAGGTCGGCGACGGTATCGCCCGTGTATCGGGCCTGCCCGAAGCTGCGGTGAACGAAATGCTCGAGTTCGAGAACGGCGCCGTTGGCCTCGCTCTGAACCTCGACGAAGAGTCAATCGGTGCGGTGCTCCTCGGCTCGACCGACGGTATTGAAGAGGGCCAGCCGGTCCGTTCGACCGGCAACATCCTTTCCGTGCCAGTTGGCGATGGCGTCCTCGGGCGTGTTGTGAACTCACTCGGTGAACCAATCGACGGCAAGGGCCCGCTCACCGGCGTTCAGACCCGTCGTATGGAAGTCCAGGCACCGGGTATCATCGGCCGCCAGCCGGTAGATACTCCAATGCAGACCGGCATTAAGGCGATCGACTCGCTTATCCCGATTGGCCGTGGCCAGCGCGAGCTCATCATTGGTGACCGCAAGACCGGCAAGACCACCATCGGCATCGACACGATCCTGAACCAGAAGGGCCTCGACGTTAAGTGCATCTACGTTGCGGTTGGCCAGAAGGCCTCTACCGTTGCCCAGATTGTGGCCGAGCTCGAAGCCAACGGCGCAATGGACTACACCGTCGTTGTTGTTGCTCCAGCATCGGACCCCGCACCGTTCAAGTACATTGCGCCCTACGCCGGTTGCGCGATGGGTCAGCACTGGATGGACAATGGCGAGCATGCCCTCGTCGTCTACGACGATCTTTCGAAGCAGGCTGAGGCGTACCGCCAGATGTCGCTTCTCCTTCGCCGCCC
>CALHTB010000080.1 GCA_938038785.1 uncultured Acidimicrobiales bacterium | reverse complement strand
GCAGCAATCCGACCGTTGTGCAACGAAGGGGTCTGGTACGAGGCCACCGCAGTCCAGGCTGCGTTGTCCGCATCAGCTTCAGCAGATGACAACAATGCGTGATATGCCGTGAACTCGTCTTCGAGGACGCCCGGAGCGGCTGGTCCTTCGAGCAGGGTTCGAATCCGTCGGTCGACCATCTCCTCGAATTCAGGGACGTCGAGGATCGACTCCCACAGGGGAGAATCAACGCAATCGAGCGACAGTTCGGAACCCGAACATCCAGAGCCATTCGCCGTCCACGTGTTGTTGAGATCCCACGGATAGATCTGCCAGCGTCCGGTCGCTTCGGTATCTTCGTGGAGATAGAAGTTGTGGACGTGCGAGTCGAAGTGACCAACGATCGTCGTCACCGCCACCATATTCACCGCGTTGGGTACATCGAGCGTGTCCCACAGATCGTCGTTCTTTTGTGCTGATGCCGGTGAGTTGATCAGCGCCGCGAACGCCTCGACTGGAGCGATGTCATCATCTGGCTGCTTCTTTTCAAACCCGATGGATGGATTGTTGAAACCGGGAACGACGGTCTTGTAAAAGCCACCGTCAATGCCAGATGCATCGCGCCATGCGCCATCGAGCTTCTCGGAGAACCGATACAAACCGTAGAACTCGCCATTGCGGCGAACCTTGACATGTTGCGCGTTGACCTTGGGGAAGCCTGCGCCTTCATAGAGCGACCAGCTCGAGAGGGCTCGACCGAACGTCCACCCTCGTGCAGAAATGAGAGCGAACTCGTCGATCGGGTACGGCGCGAGATCGGGGTTGGACAAGTCGAAGCCGGATGCGAAATCGAAGCTCAGCGCCTGCTTGTCGAGATTCTCGCGGGCGTAGGTCCCTCCGCGGATCTTGACCTCCATGTTGTCGTACACAACTCCGTCGATTGCGAGTACCGAACCGAAAATGATGACCTCTTCGGTCTTGTTGTTGAACATTGCGTCGTAGTCGACCTCAGGAATGAACCACTCGATGTCAACAAGGCTGGATGGGAGTTCGGTTGGGTCGTTGACAACAACACCTTCGTAGTTCCGACCATCGCTGTCTGGGAACTCGTTGCCATTACCCGGAGCCAGGATGCGGTAGCGCACCAGCTCGCCAGCGCTTTGGCCCGGAATGGTTGCGGCGAACACGCCGTCGCCCGCCGTGACATCGGGGGCGACACCGTCGTCGGCCATAGGCACGCTCGACTCTGACCCGAAGCCAACGACGTAGAACAACAGCGGTGCCGGACCCCCGCCTGGGACATTCGCCACCACAGTGATGTCCTGGTTGACGGCAGGCGCCAATGGTGTGGCCACCACGTTCGTAATTGGCGGAGCTGGTGGGGTGAGGGTGACCGAGTTGACCGCGCCAGGCGTATTCACCGTTGCGGTACCGGCCCAGCTCGACCCGACGTTGTTATCAGAGGCCGCGTCGATCAACTCGAGCGAAGCGCCATCTCCAGCGTCAGGCTCGTTTGGCCAGGCGCCGCTGTCTTCGTAGTCAACTTGGTCGACGATGTCACCGTTGGCATCGCGGATGATTACCGTGTCACCGCTACCGGACAGGCCGTCGGTGTAGGTGCCGAGGAGCGTCGCGCCTGGCCACTCGGCTGCGGCATCGAATCCGTCTTGGGTAACGAGCCCGTAACTACCGGCCGCGAGAATGCCAGACAGCGACCCGTGCACCACAGTGTTCTCGAGGGTGTGACCTGTGAGGTCGACGTCGGTGTCGCCCGGGTTGTACAACTCGATGAACTCGGCCTCGCCGACCGTGGCTGGCTTGTACATGATCTCGTTGATCACGACGCTGCCATCAGCCGCACTCGCTGCCTGCGAGACTGCCAGCCCCGCAACCACTAGCACTAAAACCAAAAATGGTCCGACTACTACCCGCTTCAACCCGGTCATTCTCCACCCACGCTTTACCCGACTTATGTGACGACGGTAACAGGCGATACCACTGTTGGGCGTGTTGGGCTGGGACAAATTCCACTATCTGGGCGAAATCAGCTGAGACGCGAAAAAGGCGAGCTCAAATGACCACCGTGCGTGCAGATTGATCTACTTAGCTGAAGTGAGGTCGCCAAGCATCTCAGCCACTTTGGCTTCAGCTGCAGGGCCGCAGGCCTCCATCGCAGCCGATGGGCTTGATGGATCACCCATGGTGTGGCTGATGCGAGGATGGATCTTCGCATCGCCGCTCTCGGTCTTGGAGATGAGGATCTCGTGCATCTTCTCGCCGGGTCGAAGCCCGGTGAACTCGATCTTGGTGTGAGGGCTCAACATGTCGATGAGCTGCTGGGCCAAGTCGACGATCTTCACTGGTTCACCCATGTCGAGGATGAGGACCTCGCCCGGGCCACCAATGGCGCCGGCCTGCACAACGAGGCGGACGGCCTCGGGAATAGTCATGAAGTAACGAGTGACGCCCGGGTCGGTAACCGTGAGGGGCTTGCCCTGTTCGATCTGCCCCATGAACGTCGGCAACACCGAGCCGCGGCTGCCGAGCACGTTGCCAAAGCGAACTGACACGAACGGAAGGCCGGTCTCCTCGGCCATCTGTGCGGTGAGCCGCTCGGCTGCGAGCTTGGTTGCGCCGAGAACCGATGTTGGGTCGGCGGCCTTATCGGTGCTGATGTTCACGAATCGTTCGACACCGTTGGCCGCTGCCGCGTCGAGGAGGTTCTTCGTGCCAATCGTGTTGGTCTTCATGCCCTCTTCAGGGTGGTTCTCAAGAAGCGTTAGGTGCTTGAGCGCAGCGGTGTGGAACACCACCTCTGGCTTGTACTTCTCGAAGAGTTCGAACATGCGCTCGCGGTCGCGAATGTTGGCCACCACGAGCATGTCGGTGTCGAGCAGTGCCCGACCTTCCATCGACAGCTGCACACCATGAAGTGCGCTCTCGTCGCGGTCGAGCAGATAGAGCTCGCTTGGGCCAAAGCCACGCACTTGGCGAGACAGTTCAGAACCAATCGAGCCGCCAGCACCGGTGATAAGCACCCGCTTGCCTCGGATGTAATCGACAACACTCTCGAGGTCGATCTCCACCGGGTCACGGCCAAGCAGGTCGTCGACTGTTGGCGGGCGAACATCAGCGAGGGTCATCTTGCCAACGAGGTCGGTTGCGCTTGGCAACACACGAATTTCAAGATCCGCCTGTCGAGCTCGTGAAGCCAGGTCCTTAATGAGCGATGCGTCAGCCGTGGGGACGGCGACCAGCAGCGTGTCAGCATTCGTGGCCTTGGCAACAGCCGCCAGGTCTTCGCGAGTTCCTTCAACGCTCACACCGTCGAGCTCGCGGTTTTGCTTGCGAGGGTCGTCGTCGAGAAGCGCTACCGGGAAGTAGATGCTGTCGGGGTCGAGCAGCATGGCTTTAATCATCTGCGCGCCACCTTCACCAGCACCGAACACGATGGTCCGTTCGCAGTTCTCGGCTTCAGGGCGACGGTTCTTCTCCCAGTAACGGCGCCACACTGCACGCACCGTGCCAAGTAGCACGAGTGCGGTGAGGGCACCGATGCTGACGGCGGTTGTTGGAAGGTCGGTGGTGCCGGTTTGGCGGGCGGCATAGTTGCCCAGCACGAGCACGATCGTCACCATCGACCACACCGCACCAAGGGCCATCACCTCGTCAAACGAGGCAACACGCCAGCGGTGCTTGTAAATGCCAATCGCCCACCCGAGGGCTGCCTGGAGAACCATGGCCACGGCGCACACGATGATGAGCTCGAACCCGGTCGATGCAACCGAAAAGACGAGCTTCAGAATTGCACCCAGCACGAGGGCAACCGGCCAAACCAGCAAGTCGATCGTTCGAGGGAAAAGATGTGGCCGGGTGTACGCCCAATCCAACAGAGGCTTAAACAATGCAGCGAATCCGCTCACGTTGTGATCTCCCAATTACTCCACGTCTCAAACGACATAGATTTCCGCCCCAAGTCACTATGGAGTGTAACAACGTCTCTGCGTCCACAAAAATAGGCCGAAAGCCACGGATAGCGATTTGAGCTGGAAACTTGAGTCTCAGAAGTCACTGGATGTGATCCCACCTTGCAGTTATCCACCCGTGCAACCTCCGGTCTAGCCCACTTTGCAAGGGTTTTGGGGGACTTTGGCGGAGACCTAGGTCACCTTCGATCGACGAACGGCGCGAAATGTTCACAGTCTCGCAACCCATGGTGGTCCCCGATGTCACACACCGGTCGTCGCCTGATAGCTGCCAGTAAACCGATCGAATCTAGCCAATCTCGTCAGAATCGAAGGTCGGGCTCGGGTTGTCAGACCACGTCGCCAGATTCCCCTCAACGTCCCACGCCCACACCAACACCCGATACGACGACGCATCGGACACATCAACATTGCGAACAGACCACGAACCCGCACCATCGCCGGTCGCTAACACCCACGACCACGACGGCACCCAGCTGGTGCCGTTCCAGTACTGGCCGGTTTGTTGGTTGCGGACGAGTACCCGCACCCGGTCAACACCAGACCCAACATCAGACACCTCGGCCACAACACCCAACGGCAAATCGCGTTCAACCACGGCGCCATCAACCGGCACCACCGACGACACCACCGGCGCAGTTACATCCGCCTCAAGCACCTCAAAGATCGGCGACACATGATCAGACCAGTTCGCCAGATTCCCCTCAACATCCCACGCCCACACCAACACCCGATACGACGACGCCTCAGACACATCGACGTCACGCACAACCCAGCCAGCAGGCGTCAGATCAGCCAACACCCACGACCACGACGACACCCAAGACGAACCATCCCAATACTCACCAGTCGAATCCCTTCGCACGAACACCCGAACCCGGTCAACACCAGACCCAACATCAGACACCTCCGCCACCACATCAAGCTGCGGGGCAGTGATGATCGCTCCATCAACCGGCACCACCGACGACACCACCGGCGCAGTCACATCCGCCTCAAGCACCTCAAAGATCGGCGACACATGATCAGACCAGTTCGCCAGATTCCCCTCAACATCCCACGCCCACACCAACACCCGATACGACGACGCCTCAGACACATCCACATTGCGAACAGACCACGAACCCGCACCACCGTCGGTCGCTAACACCCACGACCACGACGACACCCAAGACGAACCATCCCAATACTCACCAGTCGAATTCCTCCGCACCAAAACACGCACACGATCAACACCCGCCCCAGCATCAGACACCTCCGCCACCACATCCAACGGCGAATCGCGTTCAACCACGGCGCCATCAACCGGCACCACCGACGACACCACCGGCGCAGTCACATCGGGTTGCGGGGTCGCAATCTCGGGAAACTCAACAAATCCGCTGCACTGAATCGTCGATCCAATCGGCGGCCCAAGCAACGAACACGCCGTGCCCGTCCACTGGCCCGAGACCAAGACATCTCCGGCAACCATTGCTCGC
>CALHTB010000079.1 GCA_938038785.1 uncultured Acidimicrobiales bacterium | reverse complement strand
CAGCGCTGAGCGATCACCCCTAACGCTCAGGTGATCGAACCCTTGTTTAGTGTCGGAGGGGGGACTTGAACCCCCACGTCCCTAAGGACACAGGCACCTTAAGCCTGCGCGTCTGCCAATTCCGCCACTCCGACGTGACTTGTTGTTTTCAAGCAATCGGCCAGGGTTTCCCCCGGCCGGCCCTTTACTGTAGCTGATCAGCGCACGAGGCCCACCACATCGCAAGCCAATTTCATGTGCTGCGTTCGTTGGCCCAACTTGTCTGTCTCTGCCGCGGCCGCCAGCATGGCCGCGTGACTTCAGACGACGACGAACTGCGAATCGGCAATCTGTTTGGCGGGGCGATCTCGAGCGGTTTGTTCGACATTCCGCTCGGTTCGCCGGGTGTGGTCGATGGCGCCGACATCGTTGTCATGGGTGCCGCCACCGCCACGCCGTATGCCTCGGTTGGGGCGTACTGTGCCGACGGCCCGGCGGCCATCCGCAGCGCCGTTGGTTGGCCCGGCATGGGCGAACACTACGACTTCGACTTGGGCGGCACGCTCCTCGCCGGCCGCACCGCAGTCGACTGGGGCGACCTGCCTGTCGGCTCGGACTTCGCCGAGAACCGAGAGCTCATTCGTTCACACATCGCAGCTGTGCTCGACGCCGGTGCCGTTCCCATTCTCCTCGGTGGCGATGACTCGATCCCTATCCCCTCGCTCGCCGCATACGAAGGCCATGGGCCAGTCACCGTGCTCCAACTCGACGCCCACATCGACTGGCGTGACGAGGTCCAAGGCGAGAAGCAGGGCCTGAGCTCGAACATGCGGCGCGCATCGGAGATGGCGTGGGTCGACAACATCGTGCAGGTAGGTGCTCGCGGGTCGGGTAGCGCCCGGCCAGCCGACTTAGCTGACGCCGAGGGCTGGGGTGTGCAGTTCTTCCCCATGACCGCCGTGCGACGCAGCGGGTTGCAGCCAATCGTCGATGCGATCGCACCCGGATCACGGGTCTACGTCGCACTCGACATCGATGCGCTCGACCCGTCGGTCGTACCCGGTGTCATCGGCCCTGCACCCGGCGGGTTCGAATACGGCACCGTCGTTGACTTGCTCGAGATGGTGGCGGCAAAGACGCACATCGTCGGCTTCAACCTCGCCGAGTTCGCACCATCGGCCGACATCGGCAACCGTGGCGCGCTCGTAGCAGCTCGGCTCGCGGCAACGGCGATGGGCCTGATCGCACGCCAGCGACCTGGCGGTTCGTAGCGTCGATTCACTTCGCTGGCGTTGTTCTCCGTCGGTACGTCTCGAACGCCACCAGGCCAACAGCGGCAGCAACGAGGCCTGCTTCCCAACCCAGAATCGCCGACAATCCTGCACCGCCAATGACGACGGCGACGGCGAGCTCGGCACCGCAGATAATCGCCACTGCCCAAGCCACAACCCTCCGCAGCCTCATGCTTCGATCACCTCTTGGCATTGGGCGACGTTCGCACAGCCGCACTGCACCGCCTGCTCGAGGAACGCGATCGTTCGGTCGAGCTCGGCACGGCTCTGTCGCAGCGACTCGAGGCGTTCGAGCAGAACCGTCCTCGACTCCCCTGCCCCATCGTCGAGCAACACCTTGATCTCGTCCAACGAGAACCCGGCTCCCTGTGCTCGCTTGATGAACGTGAGCCTGTCAACTGTGGGCAGGTCGAACCGCCGCTTGTCGCCCACTCGACCGGTCGGCGTGACGAGGTCCCGCTCCTCGTAGTAGCGAATTGCCGACACCGACACACCCGATGTCTCGGCCACCTGGCCGATGCTGAGTGCGTCAGTCACGACAGCGCCACCCCACTAATGAGCGAGATAGTGGGCAGCGCATTCGGGTCGCCAGACTCCACCTCAAGCACCACGTCTTCGCCTGTCATCGTCACGGTGAAGGTGAGAAAGGAGCAGCACGAGGCTTCCCGCTGCACGAGCTCGTCGAGCGCCTCGGTCATCGTTGCCGGGAACGTGAGACGCACACCATTCTCGATGACCCCGGCGGCCGTGGCGTGTGCCCGCAGGTCGGCCCAGTCAATAACTTGGGCGGCAGCGTCACGAGGCTCGAAGGTGCAGTGAATTGACGGTGAAGAATCGCTCATACACGCACGGTAGAACCTCAACCCGGCTTGAGGTCAAGGGTTATTCGCTGTCTTTCGCTTTATGACCGGGCGTGCATTGCTGCTGCGAAGGTTGAGATCTCCTCGATTGCTTGTTCAATGTCGCCTGCGGGCGAGATGTTGAGCAGCGTGGCCCCGGCATCGACGTACGGCTCGAAATGTTCAGACAGCTCATCACTGCCGCCGACGGGAACGTATCGTTCGAACGGCGCTGGCTCCATGCCGTAGAAGCTTCGGAGTTGCTCGTCAGCGTGTGCCCGTCCCTGTGCACCGACGCCGTACCACGCTTGGTACCCCGATAGGGCCGTTGGGTTGAGCTCGCGCACCCGCTCAGCGCCAGCGGCAAACCTCGATGGCGAGCTGAACGCGGCGAGCCAGCCGTCTGCGCTAGCGGCTCGCTCGTGGGCCTTGTCGACCCGACCACCGACGAGGACACTCACCGGGCGACCACCGCCGCGTTTGAGGCCCGGCCCCTTCGTTGGGTAAAAGCCGTCTTGGTCGATGGGCTGGTGGGCTTCGAGCAGTTGAAGAAGTACGGCAAGGGCGTCGTCCATGCGGCGGCCCCGTTCCTTAGTCTCCATTCCAACCATGGTGAATTCTTCAACGTCGTCTCCGCCGAGACCGACACCCGCAACAACCCCAGGTTCATGGACGTCGGCTAAGTCGAGGAGCTGGCGGGCAATGATCGTCGGGTGACGAAGCGGCAAGATCAGCACTCCGGCATGGAGCTCGCGCTGCACGCCCAGGCCAGCGAGGTAGTGCATCGCAGCCACTCCATCGTTGCCCCGTCCACCCCGAAAGCTGACATGGTCGGCCACACCAACGTGGTCGACTTCGCTGGCATTGACCTGGGCAATGAGCTCTAGCAATCTCGACCGCTCGAGACGAACTATTTCAGGTGAGAAGCCAATACCCACCCGAATGTTGGTCGGGGCAGTTGGCGTCGTCGGTTCGGTGCTCACGTCCACAACCTAGGACGACATCGCACGGGAGGACCACTACGGTGGCGACATGCCGACGACAAGCGAAGAGCGCGAGATCATTCGACAGATTCTTGAGCTGACCGAGCAAAACACCACCCACATGCTCGACGACGTGATGCGGAACCCGGTCACCAAGTACACCGACCCCGAGCAGCTCCGCCAAGAGATCGACATCCTGTTTCGCAACTTCCCGATCGTTATTGCGCACGCGTCCGAGCTCGCAAACCTCGGCGACTTCGTCACCCACGACGAAACCGGCGTACCGATCTTGGCCACCCGGTCCGACGACGGGGTCAGGGCCTACCTCAACGTGTGCCGACATCGAGGCGCACGCATCGAAGACGAACCGTGCGGGCATGCTCGTCGCTTCACCTGCCCGTATCACGCATGGACCTACGGCCTCGACGGCAGCCTGCGCGGCATGCCCCAACCGGTTGGCTTCGACACCGTCGACCGGTCCGAGCGCGGACTTGTCGAACTGCCTGCTTTTGAACGGTTTGGACTCATCTGGGTTGTCCCATCGCCACAAGATTCCGAGCTCAACCCCGTCGATATCGACGCGTGGCTTGCCCCAATGGCCGAACACCTCGACGGGCTCGACCTGGCCAACCATGTGGTGTTCGAGAAATGGTCACTCCACAAAGACATGAGTTGGCGCCTGGCGCTTGAGGGCTTCCACGAGTCGTATCACTTCTGCTCGGCTCACCGTGACACGGCATGCTCGAACTACCTCGACAACCAGAGCTTGTGGACCAACTACGAACCGCACGTTCGCCACTCGGTGCCTCTACCCCGAACGCTCGAACTTCGCGACCTCCCCGAGGACGAGTGGGACTACCGCACGAACTTCATGACACAGAACTATCTGTTTCCGGCGAACTTCGTGCAGACCATGACCGACCATGTCTACGTGCACACGATCATCCCCACCGGGCAGGGGACGTGCGTGTTCCAGTGCATGATGCTCGTCCCCGACGACCAGACGACCGAGAAAGCCAACCGGTATTGGCAGAAGAACTACGACGTCGTCCGGGTGGTCTTCGACGAGGACTTCGCCATTGGCGAAGGAATCCAGAAGGGCTTCGCCGCCGGCGCCAACGACGATGTCGTCTTCGGAAAATATGAGATCGGCCTGCACTACGGCCAGAAGGCAATTGATGCTGCGCTCGCCGGTGACATCGAGGTGCCTCGACACGGCTAGCGCTGCAGGTTGGGCATCGGCTCGGAGGGTTTGCGGTGGCCAAAATCGTTTGACGACCCCGTGTGGCGCCGCGAGGATGGCCTCGCCGGGTCATCGGGGGACGACCATGTGCAATTTCGTAGGCCCTAGCGCCAACTTCGTCGACCCTTCCTGGCATTGGCCAACACTTAGGGGGAAGACGTCATGACCACACCAACCGAAACAGTCACCACTTGGCTCGAGAGTTTCGAGAGCGCGCTCGGCTCTGGCGACCTCGAAGCGGCAACCGCGCTGTTCGCCGAAGAGAGCTACTGGCGCGACCTCGTCACATTCACGTGGAACATCAAAACCGTCGAAGGCCACGACGAAGTGCGCGACATGCTCGAAGCCCGAGCCGCCGACACCGCAGCCAGCAACTTCGCCCTCACCGGCGATGCCAACGAAGCCGACGGCGTGGTCGACGGATGGATCACCTTCGAAACCGCCGTGGCCCGAGGAGAAGGCCACATCCGCCTCATCGACGGCAAGTGCTTCACCCTGCTCACCGCCATGACCGAGCTCAAAGGCCACGAGGAGCCCAAGGGCACCGACCGACCCCGAGGCGTCGAGCACGGCGTCGACGCCGACCGCCAGTCGTGGCTCGAAAAGCGCGCCAACGAAGCCCTCGAGCTCGGCTACACCACCCAGCCCTACTGCGTCATCATCGGCGGCGGCCAGGGAGGCATCGGCCTCGGAGCTCGACTGCGCCAGCTCGGCGTTCCCACCATCATCATCGAGAAGAACGAGCGAGCCGGCGACTCATGGCGCAACCGCTACAAGTCGCTGTGCCTGCACGACCCGGTCTGGTACGACCACATGCCCTACATCAAGTTCCCCGAGAACTGGCCGGTGTTCGCGCCGAAGGACAAGATCGGCGACTGGCTCGAGATGTACACCAAGGTGATGGAGCTCAACTACTGGACATCATCGGAGGTCATCGACGCCTCCTACAACGAAGACACCCAAACCTGGAGCGTCAACGTCGTGCGCCGAGGCCAGGCCCCCGACGGGTCCGACACGATGGTCACGTTGCAGCCAACCCAAGTTGTGCTCGCAACCGGCATGTCCGGCATGCCGAACGTTCCCGACATCCCCGGGGCCGACAGCTTCGCAGGCGACATCCACCATTCGTCCGCCCACCGCGACTCTGACGCCTACGCCGGCAAGAAATGCATCGTGCTCGGGTCGAACAACTCGGCCCACGACATCTGCGCCGCGCTGTATGAGTCGGGTGCCGAAGCGGTGACCATGGTGCAGCGCTCGTCAACGCACATCGCCCGGTCCGACACGCTGATGGAGCTCGCCCTTGGCGACCTCTACTCCGAACGGGCGCTCGAAGCTGGCGTAACCACCGAGATGGCCGACATGATCTTCGCCTCACTCCCCTACCGCATCCTGCACCAGTTCCAGATCCCGGTGTACGAAGAGATGGCCCGCCAAGATGCCGACTTCTACAAGGGCCTCGAGGATGCGGGCTTCATGCTCGACTGGGGTGATGACGGGTCGGGGCTGTTCATGAAGTACCTGCGGCGAGGGTCGGGCTACTACATCGACGTCGGCGCATCGCAACTCATCATCGACGGCCGGGTCATGCTTCGCAGCGGCGTGAACATCGACAAGATCACCCCCAGCGGAGTCGTGTTCACCGACGGCACCGAAATGGACGCCGACCTCATCGTGCTCGCCACCGGCTACGGCTCGATGAACGGCTGGGCTGCCCGTCTGATCTCCCAAGAGGTGGCCGACAAGGTGGGCAAGGTGTGGGGCCTCGGCTCTGACACCACCAAAGACCCCGGCCCGTGGGAGGGCGAGCAGCGCAACATGTGGAAGCCCACCCACCAAGACAACCTGTGGTTCCACGGCGGCAACCTGCACCAATCACGGCACTACTCGCTGTACTTGGCGCTCCAGCTGAAGGCTCGCATGGAAGGCATCGACACCCCCGTCTATGGACTCGCGGAGGTCCATCACCTGGGATAACCGCCCTTGTCGGCGGCGTCATCGTCGATCAGCGTCCGATCGAACAGCGGAGCCAAACG
>CALHTB010000078.1 GCA_938038785.1 uncultured Acidimicrobiales bacterium | reverse complement strand
CTGCACCTGCGGAAGCTGAAGCGCGGCAATCGCGCCAACCATAAAGACCAACGACGCCCACACAACCGATGCCGAGTTGCCGAAGATCGCAATGAGCCCGATGCCGATGCCGCCGCCGATCGCACCCGCGATCGACGCGATAAGTGTGAGTTTCGAGTTGGCCTCGATGAGCTCGTCATCGCGCGGACAGACCGCTGGTACGAGTGCGGTCTTTGAGACGCCGTAGCCCTTCTGCAGCACGAGCATGATGAACGCTTCGGGGAACAGCAACAACGTGTCGATGTGGCGGATCATGAAGAATGCCAACAGCATGCGCAGCGCCAGCGACCCGATGATCATGCCTCGACGGCCACCTGCGGCACGGTCGATGGCCGGGCCGAGCAGTGGGGTCACGATGGCGAACGGCGCAATGGTCAGCACCAAGTAGAGCGCTACACGCCAGCGGGCATCGGAAGGGTCGATCGAGAAGAAGACCGAACCGGCCAGTGCAACGGCGATTGCACCGTCACCCATAGCCGAAAGCGCATGCACGCGGGCCAACTGGGTGAATGGGGTGGCGAGTAGTCCGTTGCCCAAACCCGAGCGACGTGGAGCGGGGGTGCTCTTGCCCGCGCCGGAGCGCTGCGGCTCGCGCAAGGGGCTCCATCCGTCGGGCGTTGTCATCTCTTCGATCATACGTTTCCGCGCTGACATGCGCGACTCACTCCCTCGCAGACTGGTGAACATTTAGGTGACCAACGTCAACGAACGCAGCGCTCCCCTGCCAGTACGGTGGTAGATACATCGAGAGCGAAGGAGTACTCATGACTCCCAACTACTTGCTCATTGCGGAAGCGCTACTCCCGGCCCGCAATCAGATGGCTCTGTCCCTAGGGGCACACATCATCCTGGCGTGCTTTGGCATGGCCATGCCCGCAATGATCTACGTGCTGCACCGCAAGGGCATCAACGGCGACGAGGCCGCCCTCGAGCTGGCGAAGCGCTGGTCGAAAATCGCTGGCGTGTTGTTCGCCATCGGTGCCGTTTCAGGAACGATTCTGTCGTTCGAAATGGGGCTGCTGTGGCCGGGGCTGATGGAGAAGTACGGCGACGTATTGGGTACGGCGTTCGCCCTCGAGGGCATCTCGTTCTTCGTCGAGGCCGTGTTCCTCGGCATCTACGTTTACGGCTGGGACAAGCTCGACCCCCGCAAGCACATCTTGATGCTGCTGCCGATGGTGCTCGCTGGTATCACCGGGTCGTTCTTCGTGGTGTCGGTCAACGCCTGGATGAACTCCCCCGCCGGATTCACCGAGATCGACGGTGTGGTTGTCGACGTCGACCCAATGGCCGCCATCTTCAACAGCGCCGTGCCGCTCCAGTTTCTGCACATGTTCTTCGCGGCCTACATGGTGGCCGGGTTCGGGATGGCGTCGGTCTATGCGTTTGGCTGGCTTCGAGGACGACGCGGCCGCCTCCAAGAACTCGGCATTCTCGTGCCGCTCACCTTCGCTGCGGTCCTGACGCCGCTGCAGCCGGTGGTCGGCCACTTCGCCGGACAGCGCATTGCCGACGAGCAACCAATCAAGCTCGCCGCTATCGAAGGCCTCGCCGAAACCGAAGAACGAGTGCCGACCGTGCTCGGCGGCATCTACCGAGACGACGAGCTCGTCGGCGAGATCACCGTGCCGATCCCGGGGCTTGCGTCGTTCCTCGCGCAAAACAGCTTCGATGCCGAGATCGTTGGGCTCGACGCCGTACCCGAAGACGAACGTCCTCCCGTCAACATCGTCCGCTTCTCGTTCCAGATCATGGTCGGCATCGGCACGGCGCTCGTCGGCCTTGTGGCCATCGCTGCTTGGCGTTGGCGCAAGCGGCGAGACACCTTCTTTGAGAGCACGTGGATGCTGAGGGGAATTGCCGTCTCGGGCGTGGCAGCAGTGGTGGCGATGGAAACCGGCTGGATCACGACCGAGGTCGGCCGCCAGCCCTGGATCGTGCACGGCCTCATGCGAACCGAAGAAGCCGTCACCGATGGCGACTGGGTGTGGTACTCGCTCACCGGTCTCATCATCGTCTACCTACTGATGGGGGTTGCCGGGTTCGGCGTGCTCCGGTCGATGTCGAAGCGATGGGCTGACGGCGAAACCGACCTCGAGTCGCCCTATGGGCCAACCCGTCTCACCGCCGACGAGCTCGAAGCTGCCGACGCTGATGCAGTTGAGGTTCCTGCGTGAGCGCCGACATCGTCGCCGCCATCATGTTCGCAGCCATCACGCTGTACGCAGTGTTCGCCGGCGCCGACTTCGGCAGCGGCATGTGGGATCTGCTCGCTGGCAGCACTCGACGCGGCGCCAAGACCCGCCGTCTCATCGACCGAGCCATCGGCCCTGTTTGGGAAGCGAACCACGTGTGGCTGATCTTCGTGCTCGTGTTCTTGTGGACTGGCTTTCCCCGCCCGTTCGGCCAGATCATGCGAGACCTCGCAATCCCGTTCTGGTTCGTGGGGCTCGGCATTGTGTTGCGAGGCTCGGGCTTTGCCTTCCGCAAGTTCGCCCCCGACCTGCGCTCGGCCCGCCTCATGGGCATCGTGTTCGCCAGCTCGTCGGTGGTCACGCCGTTCTTTCTTGGCACCATCGCCGGAGCTATCGCCTCTGGCCGAGTCGGAACCGGAGCCGTCGACGACGAGACGATCTGGCTCTCCCCCACTTCGCTCGTCGGCGGTGTGCTCGCGGTCGCGACGTGCGCGTTCCTTGCTGCGGTGTTTCTCACCGCCGAGGCTGACCGGGCTCGCGACATCGACCTCGCCGAAGAGCTTCGGTTGAAGGCATTCTTCGCTGCCGCGGTAACCGGCGCCATTGCCTTGGTGGGTGTGATCCCGTTGCGCAACGACGCGCCAACCTTGTTCGAAGGGCTCACCGGCCGCGGCGCCCCCGAAATTGCTTTGTCGAGCGTGGCCGGAGTGGCGACGCTGATCTTCTTGCGGCGCCGAGAGCTTCGACGTGCTCGGGTGTCGGCGGTTGTAGCGGTCGCCGCCATCGTCCTGGGCTGGGGCTTCAGCCAATACCCCTGGATCCTCGTCGACACCGTCACCATCGAAGACGGCGCCGGCAACTCCGCCACCCTCACCGCACTACTCGTCGCCTCGGGTATCGCAGCGGTCATCATCACCCCAGCCCTAGTGCTTCTCTTCCGCCTCGCCGACGACAACAAACTCGCCCACTAACGCGCCAGCGGTAAACACTGGGGTCTGACCCCATCGTTGACATCAAACTCGCCCACCAACGCACTAGCGGTAAAGCCTGGGGTCTGACCCCATCGTTGACACCATTGCGATGAGTGAGCCACCTATGAGAGGCTCCGATATGGCCAATAGCGATATCGAGATGCCCGAGTCGATGCGTCACTACTGGAACATGTGGAACGAACCCGACGTCGAACAGATCCGCTCCCATCTCGAGCTCGCCGTGAGCGATGACGTGTTGTTCGTTGACCCGCTTCACCAGCACCAAGGCAAGGACGCGCTCGAGGCAAACGTTCGCCAGCTCCGATCCGAGAAGCCAAAGTACTCGTTCGTCATCGCATCGAACATCGACGGCCACAGCAACCGATACCGATATCGATGGAACCTCATGCGGCGAGACCGAGTGCTTCTCAAAGGATTCGACGTCACCACACTCAACGAAGACGGAATGGTCGAGCGAATCGATGGATTCTTCGGCGAACTCGTCGAGTTCGCCTGACCTGAAGGACCCCCAATCGACATCACCCCGCTTACGAACCGGTTGACCGACGGGACGATCGAGCTGCGTCCGCCTCGAAAAGGCGATGCCAAGGCTCTCGTCAATGGGTTCGACGACGCCGCCCGCAAATACCTTGGCGACGTGCCACACCCAGACCCGTGGGCGTGCATCATCGCCGACGACGTGGTCGTTGGCTGGATCGACTACGACTTCCGGCGTGAGTGGCTTGCTCCAACGGAAGCGAATATCGGCTTCCTCACATTCGCCCCAGATCGGGGTCGCCACTTCGCATCCCGTGCACTTCAGTTGCTCGTGCAGCACCATCTACCCACGACCGAATGCACCAAAGCAACCATGTTGATCGATCGCGACAACACACCGTCCCTTCGCCTCGCCGAACGCTCGGGATTTACTGAAGAAGCCCCGGTCGATGGCGAACGCTTCTTCACGCTCAAGATCGTTCACGACGCTGATTGACGCTCCACCGGTAAACGCTGGGGTCTGACCCCATCGTTGACATCGGACCAGTCATGTCGACGTCCAGACCGTACTGTGAACCTATGTCCGAGCGCGCCCCACTCTGGCTTCGACCAATCCACCAGTGGTTCTTCTTCTGGGAATACACGATCGGGTCGATTTGCCGCGTCCTCGCCGTGGTTGTTGCGGCAGTTATCACGATCAGCTTCTTCGCATGGTTGTTGCCGATCTCGTGGCTGGTCCTCACCCCGCTGGCATTCGCCGCCTGGATCGGTATAGCTGTGCTGCAGGAACATGACCTGCGCGTGTCCTTGCCAGTCGACCCTGCGTTCCTCTCGATGCTCGACACCC